>JAZOMW010000056.1:0-34241 GCA_045654225.1 Christensenellaceae bacterium
TTTAATTTAAGGAGAAATTATGAATTTATCGCCAAGAGAAATAGTTACTGAACTTGATAAATACATTATAGGTCAAAATTCCGCAAAACGCGCCGTTGCAGTTGCGCTTCGCAATAGATATAGAAGAAGTCAACTCACAAAAGAATTAAGAGATGAAATTACGCCTAAAAATATTATAATGAAAGGTCCTACGGGCGTTGGTAAAACTGAAATTGCAAGAAGACTTGCAAAACTCGTAAACGCGCCTTTTGTAAAAGTTGAAGCAACTAAATATACGGAAGTTGGCTACGTTGGTAGAGACGTTGAGTCAATGGTGCGTGACTTAGTTGAGTGTAGTGTAAGGCTTGTTAAAGAAGAACAAATGCGCGTGGTTTCTTCAAAAGCAACGGCTATTGCAGAAAAAAAGGTTGTTAAATGTTTAATTGAAGCAAAATCGAGTGAAAAGGGCGAAACGCCAACCGATATTTTTGAAAGAAAAATAATCGACGATTTTAGAGAAGGTAAACTTGACAAATTCGTTATCGAGTTAGAAGTGGTCGATAGCCCTAAACAACTTGAAATTATGCCGGGCATGGGCGCGGAAATAAATATAGGCTCAATTTTTGGCGACGTTTTGCCAAAACGTAAAAAGAAACGTAAACTCACCGTAAAAGAAGCAATGCAAATGATTATAAGCGAAGAAAGCGACAAGCTTATCGACGCCGACGCGGTTAATAGCGAAGCCGTAAGGCGCGCCGAGCAAGAAGGTATAATATTTATTGATGAAATAGATAAAATCGCTTCAAGGGCAAATAAGGGCGGAGCGGACGTTTCAAGAGAAGGCGTTCAACGCGATATTTTACCGATAGTTGAAGGCTCAACCGTAATGACTAAATACGGTGCGGTTAAAACTGATTATATTTTATTTATTGCGGCAGGCGCTTTCCATATTGCAAAAATTGAAGATTTAATACCTGAACTTCAAGGTAGGTTTCCTATAAAAGTAGAACTTTCTTCACTGACAAAAGAAGATTTTGTAAACATTTTAACTATACCGCAAAACGCTATTACAAAGCAATATAAAACGCTTTTATTAGTTGATAATATCGACCTTGTGTTTACAAAAGACGCTATTGAAGAAGTTGCGTCAATCGCCGTTGAAATGAACGAAACTAACGAGGATATCGGTGCGCGTAGGCTTCATACCGTTATGGAAAATTTACTTGAAGACATCTCGTTTAACGCGGGCGGTGGAATACCGCTTACCACGGTTACTATTGATAAAAAATACGTTGAAGACCATTTAAACGGTAATCAAAGTAGAAATTTACGCAAGTATATTTTATAAGGAGCATTATGATAAATATTCCAAAAGGTACTAGTGACGTTTTGCCAAACGAAAGTTATAAATGGCACTACGTTGAAAATTTAGCAAGGGAAGTGGCAAATTCGTTTGCCGTTAAAGAAATTAGAACCCCTACTTTTGAGCATACTGAACTTTTTTTAAGGGGCGTTGGCGACACTACGGATATAGTAAATAAGGAAATGTACACCTTTTTAGATAAAGGCGAAAGAAGTATTACTTTAAAGCCGGAAGGTACGGCAGGCGTAGCGCGCGCGTTTATTGAAAACGGGCTTCACAACGGCACTATGCCACTAAAAATGTACTATATTACTCCGGTGTTTAGATATGAAAGACCGCAAAAAGGAAGGCTTCGCGAGCACCACCAATTCGGCGTAGAGTTTTACGGCGGTGCGGGTGCGGATTTAGACGCGGAAGTTATACTTTTAGCCTACACTTTACTTACTAAACTCGGTTTAAAAGTTGAACTTAATATAAATAGTATGGGTTGCAGTAAATGCCGTTTAGAATACAATAAAGCGCTTAAAGAATATTTAGGTAAAAAAGTTGACGGCATGTGCCAAACTTGCAAGCAAAGGTTTGAAAAAAATCCACTTCGCATACTTGACTGTAAAGAAGAAAAATGTAAAGTAATTTGCGATAACGCGCCTAAAATAACCGACTTTTTATGTGACGATTGTAGCGAACATTTTGAAAATTTAAAAGGCTATTTAAAAGTTGCATCTTTACCATATAACGTCAATCCAAAAATCGTTCGCGGTCTTGATTATTACACTAGAACCGTATTTGAATTCGTAACTAATTCACTTGGCTCACAAGGCACGGTTTGCGGTGGTGGTAGATACGACGGTTTAATTAGTCAAATCGGTGGCGAAAACGTACCTGGCGTAGGCTTCGGTATGGGATTAGAACGCGTTTTAATGCTTATGGAAGCGGAAGGTATTGAAATACCTAATGACAAAAACGTTCAAGTTTTTATTGCGTCCGCAGGCGAAAAAGCGAATTTAAAAGCGTTTGAATTATGTAACTTATTAAGGCAAAAAGGTGTAAGGGCGGAAACCGACCACTTGCAAAGAAGTTTTAAAGCGCAATTTAAATACGCCGATAAAATTAAAGCGGAATACGTTATTGCAATAGGCGATAACGAACTTGAAACGGGCAAAGTAAACGTTAAAAAAATGGCGGATTTTACGCAAGTAGAGTGCGCAATTAACGAAATTGTAAATTTTGAGTTTTAAAGGAATATTTTGTCGAATTTTGTGGCAAAATATAAAAGGAGGAAATTATGAGTAACGTAAAACACCTTACTGATTTTGACTTTAACAGTACTATTAAAGAAAGTAAAGTTCCCGTTTTGGTTGACTTTTGGGCTCCTTGGTGTAGTCCTTGCAGAATGCAAAACCCGATACTTGAAGAACTTGCAACCGAATTAAACGGAAAGGTAGTAATTGCAAAATTAAACGTTGACGAGTGTGAAAGTTTAGCACTTAAATACGGAGTTAATAGCATACCTTGTTTAATGGTTTTTAAAAACGGCGAATTAAAAGAGCAAAGTGTTGGTTTAACTAGTAAAGCCGAGCTTTCCGCTATGTTAATTAAATACTTATAAAACGGTAAAACTGTTAAAATTATCAAAAATTCCTTGACTTATCAAGGAATTTTTATTTATCGCAAAAAAAGAAAGCGTTGCAATTTTGCAACGCTTTTGTTTATTTATTCTTTTTGAACACCCAAACTTGTTGAATTTTGTAACTTAACAAGCCGATTATCGTATCGAACACCACTTTTACAAGTATCAATAACGGCTTTAATAAAAGGTTGCCGAACACGAAAGTGAATATGTACGACGCGCCCGACTGTAAGAACCATAATACGTAGTATTTAAGAGACGAGAATTTATTGCTACTATGGAACACAACCTTTTTACATGCAAGAAAGTTTACGATAGACGAGCATATTCTTGCAATTAGCGTTGAAAACAAGGTGCGTGTTGCAGGATTTTCGGCAAGTCCGCTAAAACATACGTAATAGAGTAGTGAAAACATGGCAACGTCAATTAAAGTGCCTATTAAACCTGCAATAATAAAGTTTGCCATATTGCCAAGTAAAACGCCCCAAACCTTAACGGAGTCCTCAAAAGTTTTAAAGTGAGAACGCGTATTTACGTCGTCTTGTTTCTTTTCGTAAACCGTGTCGATAGGAACTTCAACTATGCTATAATTGTTGCGTGGTATTTGAATAAGCATACTCATTTCATATTCAAATCTTTCGCCCTTAACTTTTAAAAGGTCGTCAATTAAATTGTAGTTAAACGCGCGTAATCCCGTTTGAGTATCGCTAATATTTATTCCGTATAAAAACGAAAACATACGTCTAGTACTTAAATTGCCAACTTTACTGCGTTTTGGAACTTGTGGCAAACTGAAATCGCGACAGCCAAGTATTAAACTGTTTTTATTTTCGTTTGCGCTTTTTGCACAAGCAAACACGTCTTTTATTGCGTGTTGACCGTCACAGTCCGCCGTAACAAAGTTATCGCTTGAACTATAATTGTTTTTACAGTATTCAAGCGCTACTTTTAACGCGTGGCCTTTGCCTTGGTTAACTTCATAAGATATAACCGTGCAATTTTTAATAGTTTTTAATGCTTCAAAAACTCTGTCAAAATCTTTGTTACTTCCATCGTTTATCGCTACAACTTCAACGTTTTCATTACTAGTCAACTCTTTAACGTAATCAGTAACTACGAAAGGTGGTTCGTAACAAGGTATAATAACTACGGTTTTGTTCGTATTTTCCATAAATTCCTTTTTATTCTACAATTGCAAAATCTATTGCTTTTTCTACTACTTCAATTTCAAATTCCTTGCCGTTTATAATCTCGCCGTCAATACAAATGTCGAACGGTTTTTTGGAATAGATTTTAATGTTTTTTGCTTGTGTGTATGATATATATTTTTCAAAGCGTTTGTCACTCAAATGATTGCCGAGTTCGTATTGCTTTGCAAGTTTTAAAAACGTAAATACCGAAACGGGCGAAACCATGCAAACTTCAATTAGCCCGTCGTCAATTTTATATCTTGGCGCGCACATATATTTACCGCCAACAAAATCGCCGTTAGCAAGGGTAGTTAAAAGCATTTTTCCGCTTGGATTTAGCACTTTACCATCTGCTTCAAGCGTAATTTTATTATGCATACCAAAAAATACGGCTTTAATTTTTCCAACCTCGTAAGGGTTTTTGATTTTACTGCCTTTTAACGAGTTTGCCGTTTTTGCTACCATTGAATCAAAGCCAAAATTGCAAACGTTTATGCAGTAACTATGATTTTTAACGTTTATAACGTCAATTTTCTTGGTTTTTGCGTTTAGCAGATTTTCAATATTTAAATACTTTTCTTTACCGCCTATTGCTTTAACAAAGTCGTTTCCACTACCGCAAGGATAAACTGACATACTTACGTTTTCAAGCCCTATTATGCCGTTTGCTACCTCGTTAATAGTACCGTCGCCACCGCATGCGTAAAAACGGAGATGTTCGCCTTTGTTTTTTAAGGCGTAGTCCTTTATAAACTCGGTTGCTTCTTTTTCATGCGTGGTTTTATGTATTTCAATATCGTATTTATCTTGATATTGCTCTATTGCGCTAAGCGTTTTGTTAAAGGTGTTAATAATGCCTGCGTTAGGATTTATAATAAAAATGTGTTTCATAATTTTTTCTAATGTATTAATATAATATTAACATTGTATTATATTTTGAAAAAAATATCAACTAATTTAAACTAATTTTAACTTTTATGCGTTTTGTATTGTAAATACAATAAAAAAATTTAAAAAAAAGTATTGACAAATTTAAATTTTTAATTTATAATAATGATAATCATTATCAATAAGGAATATAAAATGAGAAATACAAAGCAAAAACAAGTGGTGTTAAATGCGGTTTTAAACAGTTTTGACCATCCTACTGCGGAAACCATTTTAAATAGGTGTAAAGCGGAAATGCCGTCAATAAATTTGGCAACCGTTTATAGAAATCTTCACGCATTACTACTTGAAAACAAAATAAAGCGCATTGCTATTTCGGGCGGGGATAGGTTTGATAAAACTCTTACTGAGCACGCGCACTTTAAATGTCAAAATTGTCAATCGGTAATTGATATTGACAACGTAGATATTAGTGGTATAATAGATAATGCAAAGGGCAATGTTAAAAGCGTTGCTTCGGTTGAAGTTACGCTATGTGGGCTATGCTCGAATTGTAAATAATAAAATAGCGGAAAACCCGCAATATATAAATAATTAAGGAGAACGACTATGGAACTTAAAGGTAGTAAAACTGAAAAAAATTTATGGGAAGCATTTGCAGGCGAAAGTCAAGCACGTAACAAATATACTTATTTTGCAAGCGTTGCTAAAAAGCAAGGCTATGAACAAATAGCGGAAATTTTCTTAAAGACTGCTGAAAACGAAAAAGAACACGCTAAACTTTGGTTTAAGGCGCTTGGCGAACTTGGTGATACAGCTCAAAACCTTGCCGCTGCCGCAAAAGGTGAAAACGAAGAATGGACTGATATGTATCAAAGAATGGCAAGAGATGCCGAAGAAGAAGGCTTTACAGTTTTAGCAGCACAATTCCGTGCAGTTGCAAATATTGAAAAATCACACGAAGAAAGATATCAAGCCCTTTTAAAGAACGTTCAAGACTTAAAAGTGTTTGAAAAGACGGACGTTGTAGTTTGGGAATGCAGAAACTGCGGTCACCTTCATATCGGTGTAAAAGCACCAAAGGTTTGCCCTGTATGCGTGCATCCTGAAAGTTACTTTGAAGTAAGAAAAGAAAATTACTAATTTTTAAAAATATCCGTCTTTAAAAGGGCGGATATTTCTATTTATAATATGATTAAAGACGCAAACATTTTATTAAGTTTAGTAAACACTTATTTAAGGAATAACGGCGGTACTATTAAAGATTTTGCTTTTGAAAAAGGCTTTGAAGAAAGAGAGGTTGAAACCGCCTTAAATAATATAGGCTATTTTTATAGTGAAGAGCAAAATAAATTTATATTAAAATAATTATTTTAGTTATTGAAAAGGCAAGTATTTTGTGATATTATATATATACAAATACTTTGTATTTGAATTTTTTTGAGAAGGTTTAATTATGATTATTGACAGCATTAAAAATTTAGAAAGATATACGTTTGTTCCAAACGTTAAAAAAGCGGTAGATTTTTTAAATTCTATTGACGTTGCTACTGTTGAAGTAGGCAAATACGACCTTGGTGACGGTTGTAAGGTAAATATTAGCGAATACGATACCAAAGAAATGCCAGACCCGGTTGTTTTAGAAGCGCATAGAGAATATTTAGATATTCAACTAACGGTTAGCGGTGAAGAAAATTTTGTGTATCAAGCAATTGATTTAGGCGAACCACACACGCCGTACAATAGCGTTAAAGACGTTGAGTTTTTTACTGCGCCTTGGCACAATACGGTTGTGCTTAACGGAACTAATTTTGCTTTAATTTTTCCTAACGATTTACACGCAGGCAGTTTTGCGGTTGAAAATAGTGAAAAAGTTAAAAAGTTTGTATTTAAATTAAAAATTGACGGTTAAAAATAAAGATTTAATATGAAAAACTCTATAAGAACGGAAAAAGCGAATAAAACTATTAATAAAATGCGTATATTAACGGTTTTAAAATATACGTTACTCTTTCTTATTGCTATTTTTTCATATTTTGCTTCCGTTTATTTGCACGGTTTTAACAAGACTAACGAAAGGCTTATAATTTTAGCCGTATGCACGGTGTTAGGCATAGTTATCTTTTTTATATTCTACCTTATCTTATACGGTATAACCGCGCTTAAATATTCAATAAAAAACAAGCGTAAAAAAAACTTAACGGTTAATTGTGACGACTTGCTTTCGTCCCTTATAGAAACGAATAACTTCGTGTTTAATTACGACTTGAAAAAGTCGATAAACGAAAATTTAAAAGACTGTGTAGCAATTTCGTATAAAGTAGTTAAAGAAATAGCAAACGGCTACGGTAATAGCGGAAAATACGTTTATTTAGATTATACCTTATACGACGCTCTTGAAATTTTTGGTAACGCGTTAGACGTGGTTAAAGTTAAGGCGGACGCAATATTTGGTTTACTACGTTTACAAGATAAGCCTATATCATTACTCGAAAAAAAATTGACTGACGTAATTGAAGGCGAGCCTATTATTGAAGAAGAAAAGTCCGTTACTTTAATTTCTAAAATAGGTTCGGGCGTAAAAAACGTTGCGGGTAAAGTGGCAATTTTTGCGTTAAAAGGCAAAATTTCCGCACTCGTAAACGAAATTATTGAGTACGTTGGTTTTGAGGCGTTTAGGGTGTATTCTAAACAAAATAAAGAATACGTTCCTAAAACTAGCGATACTTTGGTTGAAGGCGTAAAGGAGGCTTAATATGCGTGAATTTTTAACCTTTTTTACAAATTTTACCTATATTTTATTTATAGTTGGTTGCCTTTTTTACGGTATATCTATCGGCGTTAATATATACGTTAAAAGCGTAATAAAAAAGATAGATA
The DNA here is from genome assembly GCA_045654225.1 of Christensenellaceae bacterium. GTDB lineage: Bacteria > Bacillota > Clostridia > Christensenellales > Borkfalkiaceae > HGM11412. Next base: position 7,931 of record JAZOMW010000056.1, read on the forward strand.
AAAACACAAATTTAAGATTTAATAAAATCGAAGACCAAGCAAGTAAGAGTTTATGTTTACAATCTATTAAAGACGCACAAACTGAATATTTAGCCTACGTCGAAGAGTGTAACAAACGTAAAAAGCAAATAAAGAAAAATAAAATTTTATCGCTCTTTTCTAAAAAAACAAAAAGGGTAAACGACGTTGAAAAACCTATAAAATCAAGTGAAATTTTTATTGATTTAGCAAAAAATATGGCAAGTCCGTTTTCTTTTTACGAGAATAAAGAAAGGGGATATTTAAGTTTTTCCGAACGTGAAATTTTTGCGGTTTTAGAAGAATTTAGAATTAGGCTTTTAGATATTATAAATTCTTCAAACGTCATTTGGCTTAAAGGCGTTAAAATCTCGTTTTTATTAGAGTGTTGGAATTTATACGACGGCGCAATTCAAATTAAAAACAAACCGTTCGTGCTTTTTCTTATATCGGTTATCGACTTCTTTTTGTGGTTTAGCAAAGTGCTTTCGCCTGCGGGTATGAGTAAATTTATAATAAGTAGCGCAATGGGAAGTAGTTTATCTTCCTTAATATCGCTTTCAATCATTGACGTAATAGGCAAAGAACTTGCGGTAATTTACTACGAAAAGTCAAAAATTAAAGAAAAAGAAGTAAACCGCATACCAGCGTAAGTAAAGCATTTATTATATTTAATATAATATTTTTACTAAATGTTCTATAAAAACTATTTACAAGCACAATATTTTGTGTTAAAATATTTATTGCAAAAAAACAAACGCAATTTAAAGGCTATATGATAGGAAAAATTCATTCGGTTTTTTCGGGAGGTACGGTTGACGGGCCGGGCATACGCTTCGTGGTGTTTATGCAAGGTTGTCCGTTAAGGTGTAAATATTGCCATAACCCTGATTCTTGGCAAGTTGACGCTGGCGAAGAACGCTCCGTAAAAGACCTAACGCAAGAAATTATTAAATATAAAAATTATTTTGGAACGCAAGGTGGCGTAACGGTAAGTGGTGGAGAACCGCTTTTACAAATAGAGTTCGTAACGGAACTATTAAAATCGGTTAAATCTTATGGTATAAACACCGCGGTTGATACGTCCGGCTTTACGTTTAATATCGACAGTGAAGAAAGCGTTAAAAAACACGAAGAACTTTCAAAATACGTTGACCTTTACTTGCTTGATATTAAACATATTGACGATAGCGGTCATAAAGCCTTAACCGGCGTATCAAACAAAAACACTTTAAACTACGCTAAATGGCTTGATGAAAAAGGCAAAAAAACTTGGATAAGGCACGTTGTGGTTGAAGGTTTTACTGACGACGACGCGCAACTTAAAAAACTTTCTGCGTTTATTAAAACTTTAAAAAACGTTGAAAAAATTGAAGTTTTACCATATCACACGTTAGGCGTAGTAAAATATCAAAAAATGGGCTTAAATTACGCGCTCGAAGGTGTAAAACCGCCAAGCAAAGAAAGAATAGCCGAAGTTAAGAACATTTTAAAAGGCGAACTATGATAAATAACGATAATTTTAAAGAACAATTAAAGGGTATGCAAGTGGTTGAATTTAGCGGTGAATCTTGCGCTAACTGTTTAACGCTTATGCCACTTTTATATAACGTGGTTAGTGCTCGCCCTAATTTAAATTTAGAACACGTTGAAGCGGGCGACTCAACTATTAAAGTTTTTGAGCATTATAAAGTTGATAGAGTGCCAACCGTGCTACTTCTTGATAACGGCGTTGAATTTGCAAGGGCAATAGGCTATCAACCAGAAGAAATTTTCGAACTTTGGCTCGATGCAAAACTTGAAGAGCATTTAAAAAATGTCTAGTGATAAATAACGGCTTTGCCGTAAATATAAAAAATAATTAAATTCATTATAAATAAAGGAGTAATTAACATGAAGAATTACAAAGGTTGGGAAGGTTTTATTCCCGGCAAATGGAGTAATGACGAAGTAAACGTTAGGGACTTTATTCAAAGAAACTACACGCCTTATGAAGGCGACTCGTCTTTCTTAGCACCAGCAACCGACGCAACGAAAGAATTGTGGAAAAACGTTATGGACCTTTACGAACAAGAAAGGGCTAACGGTGGCGTTTTAGACGCAGACACGAAAGTTGTTTCAACTTTAACAAGTCACGGTCCTGGTTACATCAATAAAGACCTTGAAAAAATCGTTGGTTTCCAAACTGACAAGCCTTTAAAGCGTTCACTTCAACCTTTCGGCGGTATTAAGATGGCTGCGGAAGCACTTTCTATGTACGGCTATGAAATCGACCCGGAAGTTAAAGAAATTTTCACAAAATATCGCAAAACGCATAACGACGGCGTATTCGATGCTTACACCCCTGAAATGAGACTTGCTCGTTCATCTCACATTTTAACCGGCTTACCTGACACTTACGGTCGTGGTAGAATTGTAGGCGATTATAGACGTGTTGCACTTTACGGCGTAGATTACCTTATCAAGAAAAAAGAAGAAGATAAGGCTATAATTAGCGGTGAAATGACTCCTGACAAAATTAGAAATAGGGAAGAAATTTCTGAACAAATTAAGGCACTTAAACAACTCAAACTTATGGCAAACTCTTACGGCTTTGACATAAGCGAACCTGCTACTACTGCACAAGAAGCAATCCAAGCGCTTTACTTTGGTTATTTAGGTGCAATTAAAGACCAAAACGGCGCTGCAATGTCTATCGGTAGAAACTCTACTTTCCTTGATATTTACATTGAACGTGACATTAGAAACGGCGTAATCAACGAAGTTGAAGCACAAGAACTTATCGACCACTTCATTATGAAGTGCCGTATGGTTAAGTTTATGAGAATTCAATCTTATAACGAACTTTTCTCTGGCGACCCTACTTGGGTTACGGAAGTTATCGGTGGTATGGGCGTTGACGGTAGAACACTCGTTACTAAAAACTCTTTCCGTGTTCTTCACACTCTTATCAACCTTGGCCCTGCACCAGAACCAAACCTTACTGTTTTATGGTCTAAAAACCTTCCTATTAACTTTAAGCGTTTCTGTGCGGAAATTTCTATTAAAACTTCGTCTATTCAATATGAAAGCGACGACCTTATGAGACCTGAAATGGGTGACGATTACTGTATTGCTTGTTGCGTTTCTTGTATGCGCGTTGGTAAAGATATGCAATTCTTCGGCGCACGTGCAAACCTTGCAAAATGCTTACTTTACGCTATCAACGGCGGTAAAGACGAACTTATGAAAGATAAAGTTACGGGTAAGCCACTTCAAGTTTCGCCTAAATACGAAGCAATTACTTCTAACGACGCTCTTGACTTTAACGAAGTTATGGATAAGTACGACCAAATGATGGATTGGCTTGCAGGCTTATACGTTAACGTATTAAACCTTATCCACTATATGCACGATAAATACGCTTACGAAGCAATCGAAATGGCTTTACACGATACGGAAGTTAGAAGATTCTTCGCAACCGGTATTGCAGGTCTTTCTTGCGTTGCAGACTCACTTTCTGCTATTAAATACGCAAAAGTATATCCTATTAGAAACGAAGACGGTATCGTTGTTGACTTCAAAATCGAAGGAGATTTCCCTAAATACGGTAATAACGACGATAGAGTTGATGAACTTGCAGTTAACCTTGTTAAATCGTTCATGAACAAAATTAGGTCACACTACACTTATAGAGAATCCGTACCTACAATGTCTATCTTAACTATTACTTCAAACGTAGTTTACGGTCAAAAAACTGGTAACACTCCTGACGGAAGACGCGCAGGTATGCCACTTGCTCCGGGCGCAAACCCTATGCACGGTAGAGATACTCACGGCGCGCTTGCTTCACTTGAATCTGTTGCTAAAATACCTTACGAGTATTCAAGAGACGGTATTTCTAATACGTTCTCTATTACTCCAAACTCACTTGGTAAAGACGACTAATTTTTAATATAATATATTAGGAGGTAATTATTATGTCTCAAAAAGTTGACAATTTAGTTAATATGTTAGATGCTTATTGTGCTGACGGTGGTCACCACCTTAACGTAAACGTGTTCAGTCGTGAAACTTTACTTGACGCACAAAAACACCCTGAAAAATATCCACAACTTACAATTCGTGTATCTGGTTATGCGGTAAACTTTAATAAGCTTACTAAACAACAACAAGACGACGTTATTACTCGTACAATTCACGAATCGTTATAAAAACATTTTAAAACCTGCCTTAATAGGCAGGTTTTTTTATTAAAATAGTTGTTTTTTAAATTTAAAAGTGTTAAACTTAAAAAGTGTTATTTTACTAAATTATAGGAGCAGTTTATGCAAAAGAAGCAAAAAATAGCAAACGAAATAGGCGAGGGTTTAAAAGATTTTTCACCCGTTGTTTTAGAATATGGTAAAGATTACGTTGTGGGCTTTCCAAACGATATAAACAATAACGATTTAGTTTTATACGTTGGCGACAGTGAAATAGTTATGACTTTTGGCTATCAAAACGCGCATTTTGCACTTGACGATATAAATTCCGCCGTAATTCATAGCGCTAAATATTTAAATAGTGAATATGCGTCGGTTGAGTTCTTTCAAAAGGCAAAAGACTTGTTCGGCGGTTCACGATTATCGTCAACCGTTGACTTTAATAGTGTTGACGGTATATTAAATTGTTATTGTTTAGACAATGAAGAAGCAAGAAACGGATTAATCAAATTTTTTAAAGAGAATAAAGATATAACCGTTAGGGCGGTAAATTTTAACAATTCTATAAATGAAGTTGTTGAAATAATTTACGACGGAAACGAACTTAAAACTAAAAGAATAAGGTGAAAATATGCTTGGTGTTACGGTAAACGCGTTGGCAATAGTGGTTTGCTCGCTAATAGGTATGTGTTTAAAAAAAGTGCTTAACGAACGCATTGAAAAGGTTTTAATGCAAGGTTTAGGCGTAAGCGTATTAATAGTTGGCGTTATTGACGCAATCAAACCCGTTGAAGGAACTACCGGACTTTTAGTTCTCATAATAAGTATGGCGGTAGGCGCACTCATAGGTTCTATTTTAAATATTGAAAAAGGTTTTATCTTTGTAGGTGAAAGTTTTGAAAAAGGTTTTAATAAACTTTTTTATAAAGACGGCGTTCCCGAAGGTAAAAAAGGAAAGTTTAGCGAAGGTTTTATACAAGCAACTATGATTTACTGCATAGGTGCTATGGTTATATACGGCAGTATTCAAGCAGGGCTTGGCGATAATAAAACTCTTTACGTAAAAGCCGTGCTTGACGGCACGCTTGCACTTATTTTATCTGTAAAATACGGCTTTGGCATAACGTGTGCGGCAATTCCTGTGTTTATTTTGCAAGGTTTAATTGCGCTTTTTTCAAGTTTCGTTGGCGAATTTTTACTTCAAGAAACGTTATTTAGGCAAGAGTTATCGGCAATAGGCGGAGTGTTCGTTATGATGATAGGCTTTAATTTATTAGAAATTAAAAAATTTAACGTGGCAAATATGATTCCTGCACTTTTAGGCGCTTGTTACTATCTTATTTTTTAGGTGTTAATATGATTGAAAACGTTAGAGAGTATTTTAAAAAATTTGGAATAGAAGATAAAATTTTAGAATTTAACGCGTCTTCCGCAACCGTAGAACTTGCAGCAAAAGCGCTTAATACAAGCGAAGGTAGAATTGCAAAATCTATGGCGTTTATGCAAGGCGAAAACGTAGTTATTATAGTAATGACAGGTGACGTTAAAATAGATAATTCTAAATACAAAGCCGAGTTTCACGTAAAGGCTAAAATGGTCCCGTTTGACGCGGTAGGGCAAATAATCGGGCATAATGCGGGCGGAGTTTGTCCGTTTGCTATAAACGACGGGATTAAAGTTTATTTAGACGATTCGCTTAAAAAATACGAAACGGTATTTCCAGCGTGCGGTTCTTCAAATAGCGCTATCGAATTAACTTTTAACGAACTTGAAAAATATAGCCAGAATTTTAGCGGTTGGATTAACGTAACTAAAAATATAATTGAATAACAAAAATATTAAAGTCTTCATATTACTAAATATGAAGATTTTTGATTTGCATAACGATTTTTTAACTCAAAGTAAAAACTATAAAAAAGCCTATAAAAAGTTTTGCAAAAAGGTAAGTTTGCCTGCCGTTATATATAGTGGCAATTTAACTTTTAACAAGGCTTTTTTGCTTGCAAAAAATTACTTAAATTTTAATAAAACGGGCTACGTTGCATTTGAAAATATAGGTTATAGCGATTTAGATTTAAATAAACTAATATCACTAAAACCGTTATATTGTTCACTAACTTATAACGACGAAAATCGCTTTGGTTACGGCGTAAATTATAATTTTCCTATAAAAAACGAGGGTTTAAAAATTGCTAAAAAACTTAACGAAAAAGGCGTATTTATTGATACTGCGCATCTTTCAAAAAAAGGTGTTTTAAGCCTTATAGATAACGGCGTAAAAGTAATAAACTCTCATACGGCTTTTAGTGAAATTTTTAATCATAAAAGGAATATTGATAGCGAAACTATAAGTGCAATTATAAATAGCGGTGGAATAATAGGATTTACCTTCGTCGGCTATTTTTTAGGCGGAAATAAAGATTTAGAAAGCGTTTTAAAACACCTTGATTATTTTATTCAAAAATTTGGATATAAAAACTTGTGTTTAGGTACTGACTTTTACGGTAGCGACCTTTTTTGTAAAGGAATAAAGAATTATAACGACCTTAAAAAACTTGAAAAAAAGATGCTTTTATACGGCTATAATAAAAGCGTTATAGATTGTATTTTTTATAAAAACGCGCAATCGTTTTTCTATAAAACTTAAAAGTAAAAAATTTTTAAAAATTTATTGAAATGTCTTAAATTTTAGTGTATAATAAACGTGTTTAGTTAGTATAACTAAAATAAATTTTTAAGGCGGTTTTACCTTTAAATTATGGATATTTTAAATCAATTAAAATTAGAGTTTTCTTTAACGGACGAGCATTTAAATAACGTTGTAAATTTATTAGACGAGGGCAACACTATTCCTTTTATTGCAAGGTATAGAAAAGAGCTTACGGGTCATATTGACGACCAGGTACTCCGTCAATTTGCCGATAGGCTTGAATATTTAAGAAATTTAGAAAAACGTAAAGAAGACGTTAAGCGCGCAATAGAAGAGCAAGGCAAATTAACCGAAGAAATTGAAATCGCGTTATTAAACGCCGTAACGCTTACCGAAGTTGAAGACGTTTATAGACCGTTTAAGCAAAAGAAAAAAACTCGCGCAACGGTAGCAATAGCAAAAGGTTTATTACCACTTGCTGAAACTATTATTTTGCAAAACGAAAAAAGCGTTAATTTTGACGAACTTTGCTTGCCTTACATAAATAGTGAGCTTGGTGTAAACTCCACGCAAGACGCGATTGACGGCGCAAAAGATATTATTGCCGAAAAGATTAGCGACGATGCCGAACTTCGTAAAAAATTAAGAAAAATGTTTTTAAAAATAGGCGTTATATCTTCCACCTTTGTAAAAGGACTTGAAGACGATGACAAAAAAGCCGGCATATACGGTATGTATAAGGAATATTCCGAGCCTATTTCAAATTTAAAAAGTCACAGAGTTTTAGCGCTTAACCGTGGCGAAAGCGACGATGCGTTAAAGGTTAAAATAGCCATTGACAAAGCACTTGCCGTTGCAATTTGTGAAAATAGTATAATTAAGGGCGAAAGTGCTTACGTTCAAGTTTTAAAAGAGAGTGCAAGCGATGCGTATAGTAGGCTTATCGAGCCGTCTATTGAAAGGGAAGTTAGGTCGCTTTTAACCGAAAATGCGCAAGAAAGAGCAATAAAGACTTTTGAAACTAATTTAAGACCGCTTTTAATGCAACCTCCGCTCAAAAACAAAATCGTATTAGGCTATGACCCAGGTTTTAGAACGGGTTGTAAACTTGCGGTTGTTGACGAAACGGGCAAAGTTTTAGATAAAGCGGTAATTTATCCAACAATAGAAGATGATAAAAAAATATTAAACGCAAAAGTTATCGTTAAAAATTTAATTAAAAAATACGGCGTAAACGTAATTTCTATCGGCAACGGCACGGCTTCAAAAGAAAGCGAAATATTTATTGCTAATTTAATTAAAGAAATTGAAGAAGACGTTTCTTATATCGTTGTTAGCGAAGCGGGAGCGTCGGTTTATTCCGCTTCCGAACTCGGCGCAAAAGAATTTCCTGATTACGACGTTTCTGAAAGGTCGGCAGTTTCTATTGCAAGAAGGCTTCAAGACCCGCTTGCCGAACTTATAAAAATAGACCCTAAATCAATAGGCGTTGGTCAATATCAACACGATATGCAAAAATCAAGGCTTGATAAAGTTTTAGGCGGAACGGTTGAAGATTGCGTTAATAGCGTTGGCGTTGACTTAAATACCGCAAGCGTTCCGTTACTTTCTTACGTTGCGGGATTAAATAGTGGCGTTGCAAAAAATATAGTTGAATATCGTGAACAAAACGGTAAGTTTAAAGATAGAAAAGAACTTTTAAAAGTTTCAAAACTTGGAAAAACTGCATTTACTCAATGCGCGGGCTTTTTAAGAATTTTAGGTGGCAACAATATTTTAGATAACACCGCAGTTCACCCAGAGTCTTACGACGGCGTTAATAAATTACTTAAAACATTCGGCTATACGAGTAGCGACGTTAAGAATTTTAAATTAACTAATCTTCCAAACCAAGTAAAAGAACTTGGATATGAAACGGTTAGTGAAAAATGCGGGCTTGGCGTTGATACTCTTAAAGACGTAATAGTTGAACTTTTAAAACCGGGTAGAGACGTGCGTGACGAACTTCCAAAACCTACGTTAAGAAGTGATATTTTAAACATTAACGACCTTAAAGAAGGTATGATTATTAGCGGTACGGTTAGAAACGTGGTTGACTTTGGCGCGTTTATCGACCTTGGCGTTCATCAAGACGGTTTAGTTCATATTTCCGAAATTTCAGAAACTTACGTTAAACATCCGTCCGACGTTTTAAAAGTTGGACAAGTGTTAAAAGTTAAAATAAAGGGCGTTGACGTTAAGAAAAATAGGATTGCGCTCACGCTAAAAGGCATAAATTAGCCTAAAATGGCATAAATTTCAAATATATGATTGACAAAGGGGTCGCCTTTTGCTATAATCTTTAAAGAACATAGGAGGATATATTAAATGTCTAATTTTGAAAAAGTTAAACAATTACTCGTTGAAAATCTTGGCGTAGCCGAAGAAAAAATTACTTTGGAAAGTGAAATTATAAAAGACCTTGGTGCTGACTCACTTGACCTTGTTGAAATGCTTTTATCTATGGAAGAGAATTTTGGCATTACTATTTCTGACGACCAAACTGAAAACATCAAAACGGTTAAAGACATAGTTGATATCATTGAAAATAATTAAATAAAAAACTAATTTAAGTTAGCCTATTTTTTTTAGTAGGCTAACTTTTTTTATGTTTAAAAAAAGCTTTGACCACACTTTAACTGATTTTTGGCGGGAAGTTACTAGTCGGTTATTTTTTGTGCCATCGCCTTAAAAAAATTGTAAAAATTTAGGTTATTATTACAAAAATTAAAATTTTTATAATGCGTTAAAAAAATATTGTTCATAATTACAAATAAGCATTGCAAAAATAATAAGGTTGTGCTATAATAAAAAAGCAATCTTTAATTTATTAAAGATTATAAAATGACAAAGGTAGGTTTTTTCATTGAATAACGGCGTTAAAGGAAACGGAAGCGATAATAAATTTTTTACAATGGAATTTTTTGGCGTTACGCTAATAATTTCATCCTTTTTGCTTGCCGTTTGCCTTTTATTTGGTAACAGCGTTATTTATTTAATAGGCGGAGAAGTTCAGTCTTTTTTACTCGGTGTTTTCGGGTACTTTGCTTATCCGCTTTTATTGATTTTAAACTACCTTGGTTTTATGGCGTTTTTTGGTAAAAAGACTATCAACAAAAATGCAGTTAAACCGCTTTTAACGGTATCGTTGTTTTTAATATCGTTTTTAAGTTTTTTAAACGTTTTAACAACTTCTACTACCGCGTCAACTTATAGTGAATATTTAACTAACGCGTACGAAAGCGGTAAAAACGGCTTATCGGGCGTGTGTGCGGGCGGTCTTGTTATTTCGCTTATAACTTATCCGTTCGTAAAATATTTAACTAAATTAGGCGCAATTATTACTTTTATTATCATTACGCTTTTAATTGTTTACCTTGCAATTAAGTTCCGTTCAAGTTTATACGTTAAAATTAGCGGTGTGCGTGATTATCCCGTTAACTCAAACGGTCAGTTTAATCCAAACGGTGAAAGCGATAGCAAATCAAATGAAAACGGTAAAAATTTTGTAGAGGTTAACGTTCCTAACGGTAGCGTAGAGCCAAACGGTTTTGCAAATAATCAACCGCCTTACAATCCAAATCAAAATTATAATGGTTATAACGGCAATAATTACATCGGTAACTATAACGGATACAATAATTTTAACGGTTATAATAACGGTAACTATAACGGTTATAATAACGGCGCTAATCAATTTGGCAATAGCCAAAATCAATATAACGTTGACCGTGAAAATGCTATGCGTATTTTATACGGCACGCCACCAACTTATTCGCAAAGTTATAACAATTCTTTTTATAGCGAGCAATCGCATTATCCGCCTAACGTTAATCAAGTTAAACCTAGCGTTGACGATAATATGATTTCTAATCCTATTAAAAAAGAATTTAAGCCACCAGAATTTACGGAAGTGGACAATTCTTATAATAGCGAAGTTACGTCATCAAAAATATTCGACGATAGCATTTCGTATAACGACGAGTTTAGTGACGATGCGTTAGACGTGCCACAAAACGTATCTTCCTATTTTGACTCTCAAAATAACGATAATTACTCTCAAAACGACGATAGTAACGCTTTAAACGACGAAAGCGTAAACGAAGAAGAAAACGTTGTGGAAAGCGTAGATAACAGTTCAAAGCGCCTTATTGAAAATATGCCTTTAAACTACAAATATAACGCTCCGCCTATTTCTTTATTTAAAACTATTGACAATACTCAAAACAATTACGAAATTGAAGTGTTTAAAGCCGAAGTTAAAGAGCGCATACTTTCAACTCTTGAACGCTTTGGTGTAAAAACGAATATTGCACGCGTTTATCGCGGTCCTGCGGTAACTCGTTTCGATATTGAAATTCCGCCTGACGTACCTTTAAGCAAGGTTACTAGTAGGCAAAACGACCTTAATTTAAGAATTGCCGCAAAAAGCGCAATTCGTATGATAGCGCCTATTCCAAACACTTCATACGTTGGTATAGAAGTTCCAAATAGCACTATGGATAGCGTTAGCATAAAAGACATTATTTCTTCGGAAGATTTCTTAAATTCCAAGCCGTTCTCACTTACTTTTGCTCTCGGTAAAGACGTTATAGGTAAGCCCGTATCGCTTGATATTGCCGATATGCCACACTTACTCGTAACGGGTACTACGGGTTCGGGTAAGAGCGTATGTTTAAACTCGCTCATTATTAGTTTAATGGTTAAGTACGGGCCAGACGAGTTAAGATTCGTTATAGTTGACCCTAAGCGCGTGGATTTAGAACCGTTTAAGGACGTTCCGCATATGATGTTTGACGAAATTATCGAAGACGTTCCAACTACCAACGCTATGCTTACTTGGGCTGTTGAAGAAATGGAAAACAGATACCGTGAACTTGCTAAAATGCGTGCTAAAAACATTAAAGACTATAACACTAAGGCAAGGGCAAACGGCACAAAAATTATGCCTAGAATAGTAATTATTATCGACGAATTTGCCGATATTATGTTGCAAGATAAAAAAGGCGTTGGCGTTAAAGTTTGCGCTATTGCTCAAAAGGCGCGTGCCGCAGGTATTCACCTTGTGCTAGCCGCACAAAGACCGTCCGTTGATATTATTGAAGGTCCTATCAAGTCAAACCTTCCGTCGCGTATAGTATTTAAAGCGTCGTCGCAATACGATTCTATGACTAGTTTAGGCGAAATAGGCGCGGAAAAACTTTTAGGTAGGGGCGACTGTTTGTATAAAACTAACGGTATGTACGCCGTTGAGCGTGTTATGGGCGCATACGTAAGTGATGAAGAAATGTACGACGTAATAGATTACGTTTCTAATAATAACGAAAAGTATTTCGACCATAACAACTGGGCTAAAATTAAAGCAAGCGTTTCTTCAAGCGAAAGTGCGTCAAGCGATAGGCAAGGCGATGCGCAAGCGTCGGGCGGTTCTTCGCCAAGCGGTGATAATTTGGCTAACGACCCACTATACGTTAAAGCAATTAAAACAGGGTATGATTACGGTGGATTATCCGTTTCGCTTTTGCAACGCAAATTAGGCGTTGGATATCCAAGAGCGGCAAAAATTATCGACTGGCTTACCGATAACGGCTATATTACGCCTAACGTAATAGATAAAAAACATCAAATGATAATGCCACTTGAAGAATTTGAAGAAAAATTCGGTGGCGAAAGTTAAATTTATGATACAAAATAAAAAATTAGGCTTAATTTCACTTGGTTGTGATAAAAATAGGGTAGATAGCGAACGCATTTTAGCCGTTGCAAGCAAGCATTTTAAAATTACTTCAAACGTAAGCGAGGCGCAAATTATAGTTGTGAACACTTGCGCGTTTTTAGAAAGTGCGCGTAAAGAAGCGATTGACACCGTTTTTGAGATTAATTCTTTAAGAGAAACGGGTAATTTAGAAAAAATTATTGTTTGCGGTTGCTTGCCACAAAAGTTTATTAACGAAATTTTTAATGAGTTTATTGAAGTTGACGCGTTTTTAGGTATAAACGACTACGACCTATTGTGCGACGCTATAAAACTTTGTTATGCCGGTCAAAGAGTAAATTTTGTAAATAAAAATGAAAATTTATTAGAAAAAAATAGAGTTTTGACAACCCCTTGTCATTATTACTATCTTAAAATAGCAGACGGGTGCAATAATAGGTGTACTTACTGCTTAATTCCGGCAATTCGCGGAAAGTATAGGTCGCAAAAGATTGAAGACCTTATTAGCGAAGTTAAAAGTCTAGGGGAAGTAAACGAACTTATTTTAGTTGCGCAAGACGTTACGCGTTACGGAATAGACCTTTACGGCGAGCCTAAAATAGTTGAACTTTTAAAAGAACTTTCTAAACTGGACGAGGTTAATTCGATAAGAATTTTATACGCTTATCCCGATATGATAACTAGCGAACTTATTGAAGAAATTAAGAATAATGAAAAAATTATAAAATATCTTGATATTCCGCTTCAACACGCCTCCAATCCAGTGTTAAAACTAATGAATAGAAAGGGTAGTTACGATAGTTATTTGGCGCTCATTGATAAATTAAAAACCGAAATTCCGGGTATTAGTATTAGAAGTACGTTTATTGCAGGCTTCCCGCGTGAAACGGAAGAAGATTTTAACACGCTTATAAACTTTGTTAAAAAGGCTAAATTTTTTAACTGTGGCTTCTTTGCTTACTCGCGTGAAGAGGGTACGCCCGCTTATAAATTAAGCGGTCAAATCGACGAAAAAGTTAAAAACGAAAGGGTTAAAAAGTTATATAAAGTTCAACGCCAAATTTCAAAAAACAATCTCAAAACTTTCGTTGGTAAAACGATTAAAGTTTTATGTGACGGCGTTGATTATGAAAATCAAGCGTTTTACGGTAGGGCGTATTTTAATGCTCCTGATATTGACGGTAGAGTTTATATCGAGTCAAGCGAGTGTATAAATCAAGGCGAATATTACAGCGTTTTAATAACGGACTCAAACGACTATGATTTATTTGGTAAAGTTATAAATTAACGTAGGGTTTACTATGGCAAACGGTGGTTTAAATTTTAATAACGGAATATATTGTTTTAAGTTATACGGCGTAAACGCTCAAAATTTAAACGCGTTTTTAAAGAGTAAAAACTGTAAATATAACTTACAATGCAACTTTAAAGATTATACGTTAAACATTGACCTTTCTAATGAAAGCGATATTCAAAAAGACGCGTTTATTAAGGAATTTTTACAAAATTTTCAACCTTTCGTGTATGCTGAAACTCAAATTTCGCTTACTGAACAACTTATAAAAATTTTAACGCTACAAAAAGGTATAATTAGCGTTGCGGAATCGTTTACGGGTGGTGGAATTGCAAAGGAAATAACTAGTCAAAGCGGTGCGAGTAACGTTTTTTACGAAGGTATAGTTTGCTATAACGAAAATTCAAAAATTAGTAGGCTTAAAGTTAAAAGTGAAACCGTTGAAACTTACGGCGTTGTTAGCAGTAAAGTTGCGTATGAAATGTGTAAAGGCTTATTAAGTTATGGTAACTCTACTATAACGTTATCTACCACTGGGCTTGCAGGTCCAAATAGCGATAAAAGCGGGCTTCCCGTAGGACTTTGCTATATAGGCGTTGCAACGGAAGAGCACGCGGTTGTACACAAATATAATTTTTTAGGAACTAGGCAAGAAATTTGCCGTCAAGGTGTTGAAACTGCCATCTTTTTAGCAATAAAAGCGCTAAAATACGGCATTTATAATGTATAAGGCTTCTTCACAATGTCTGTTTGTTTTTTTTGACGGAAAAATACTACAAAATACTTCGCGTTTTGTTCAGTTACAGACCGCGCGGGTATGCGCCCTCACAAGAACGCTCGTCTTTCTTGTAGTTTTCTCGCCAAACCGCAAAAATAAATTTTTGCTAAAATCAAACATCTTTTGTGACGTAGCCACAAAAAAAATTAAGAGGATATAAATTATGGATGAAAAACAAAAGGCACTTGAACAGGTGTTAAACCAAATTGAAAAGCAATATGGCAAAGGCGCAATTATGAAACTTGGCTCGGGCGCGGCGGATATTAACGTTGAAGTTATTCCAACGGGTTGCTTATCGCTTGACCTTGCTCTTGGCGTAGGCGGTGTTCCACGCGGACGTATCGTTGAAATTTACGGACCGGAATCATCTGGTAAAACTACCGTTGCGCTCCATATAATTGCCGAAACTCAAAAAGCGGGTGGTATTGCGGCGTTTATCGACGCAGAGCACGCGTTAGACCCTTCTTACGCTCAAAAACTTGGCGTTAATTTAGAAGATTTATACGTTTCTCAACCAGATACGGGCGAACAAGCGCTTGATATTACTGAAAGCTTAGTAAGAAGCGGTGCAGTTGATATTTTGGTTATCGACTCGGTTGCCGCTCTCACTCCAAAAGCCGAAATTGAAGGCGATATGGGCGACCAACACGTTGGTTTGCAAGCAAGACTTATGTCGCAAGCGTTAAGAAAACTTACGGGTATTACTAACAAGAGTAAAACTTGCGTTATCTTTATTAACCAACTCCGCGAAAAGGTTGGTATAATGTTTGGAAACCCAGAAGTTACGCCTGGCGGTAAAGCGTTAAAATTCTATGCAAGTATTAGAATTGACGTTAGAAAGGCCGACGCGTTAAAAGATAGCGACGGTTTATTTGGTAATAGAACGAAAGCAAAAATCGTTAAAAACAAGGTTGCTCCACCGTTCAAAACTGCCGAATTCGATATTATTTACGGCAAGGGTATTTCGCAAGAAGGTTGCCTACTCGACCTTGGCGTTGAATACGGCATAATTGATAAGTCGGGCGCATGGTTTAGCTACAATGGCGATAAGTTTGCGCAAGGTAGAGAAAAGGCGAAAGACTATATTAGTGAAAACGCCGAATTTAAAAAGGAATTAGAAGAAAAAATTAGAGCGTCTTTTAACGCCGGTAATAATTAATCGCATAAAAACAAGCGTATTTTTAAACGCTTGTTTTTTTATTAAATATATTTATATATTTATATTAAAAAATATATTGACAACGCTATAAATTTAATATAAAATGTATTATAGTGAATAAATGTTGGCTTTTTATGATAAATTTTATATAATTTTTATCGATTTGCCGACTTAATTCTATAATTTTTTTATTAAATGGAGGGTAAATTTATGTTACAAAATTCAACCTTCCTGTTACTATCTTCAAACGTGGTTTTAGGCGCTATAATTGCCGGTGTTGTCGGTTTAATAGTAGGCGCTGTAATCGTTTACATTTTATTGAACGTTGTTCGCAATGGTAAAATTGCTAAAACTAATAAAATCATTGAAAAAATGAAGGCTGATGCCGAAAACGAATGTAAAGCGCTTAAAAAAGAAGCAATTTTTGAAGCAAAAGAACAGGAACTTAAATTAAGAACTGACTTTGAGCGCGAGTCAAAGGAAAAAAGAGCGGAACTTCAACGTATGGAGCAACGCCTTAACCAAAAGGACGAAACTTTAAATAAAAAAGACGCGAATTTACTTCGCAGAACCGAAGAAGTTGAAGAACTTGCTAAAAATTTAGAAAAGAAGCAACGCGAAGCGGACGTTCTTGTTGAAAAATTAGAAACTCAACACGAATTATTTATTCAGGAACTTGAAAAAGTTGCTCAAATGACGACTGACGAAGCAAAGTCTATGATTATTGAAGAAGTTAAAGACGATGCTAGAAAAGAAGCGTCAATCTTCGTAAGAAACGCTGAGCAACAAGCAAAAGACGAAGCCGATAAAAAGGCAAAAGAAATTATAAGCCTTGCTATTCAACGCTGTGCCGTTGACCAAAGTAATGAACTTACCGTTACTACTATATCTATTCCTAACGACGATATGAAAGCGCGTTTAATAGGTAGAGAAGGTCGTAACATCACTGCGCTTGAAAACGCTACTGGTATTCGCTTAATTATCGACGATACGCCGGAAGTTGTTGTAGCGTCGGGCTTTGACCCTGTAAGGCGTGAAGTTGCGCGTAGAGCGCTTGAAAAACTTATTAGCGACGGTAGAATTCAACCAACTAGAATTGAAGAAACCGTTGATAAAGTTAAAAAAGAGTTAGATACTATTATTAAAGAATCGGGCGAAAGCGCGGTATTTGAAATGGGTCTATTCGGCGTTCATCCTGAACTTATTAAAATTTTAGGTAAGTTGAAGTTTAGAACGAGTTACGGTCAAAACGTTTTAAAACACTCGCTTGAAGTTGCGCATATTGCAGGTTTACTTGCGCAAGAACTCGGCGTTGACGTAAATTTGGCTAAACGCGGTGGTTTACTTCACGACATAGGTAAAGCGGTTGACTTTGAAAACGAAGGCACGCATATTCATTTAGGCGTTGAACTTGCTAAAAAATATAAAGAAAATAAATTTGTTATTAACTGTATCGAATCTCACCACGGAGACGTTGAACCAAGGTGTATTGAAGCCGTTTTAGTTCAAGCGGCGGACGCTATTTCGGGCGTTAGACCTGGCGCAAGAAAGGAAATTGAAACTAATTACGTTAAACGTCTTGAACAACTTGAAGATATTGCTACCGACTTTAAAGGCGTTGAAAAAGCATACGCTATTCAAGCGGGTAGAGAAGTTAGAGTTATCGTTAAACCTGAACAAATTGACGATAGTAAGGCTATGTTCCTTGCAAAAGATATTGCTAAAAAGATTGAAGAGTCTATGGAATATCCTGGTCAAATTAAGGTTAACGTAATAAGAGAATCACGCAGTGTAGAATATGCAAAATAAAATAAAAAACCAACTTGTTTTTAGCAGGTTGGTTTTTGTAAAAATATATATTTAAAGGATAAAGAATTATGGCAGATTTTGATTTTAGAAAAGAACTTTTAGACTATTTTCCAAAAAATATTAGAAAAGATTGTGAGGTGAAAGATAACGAAATTTCTCTTCCAAATCTCGTTTATTTAATAAAAACAAACAACGTTGTTGCAGATAACGCGTTAAAAGATATAAAAACTTATCTTAAAAAGGCAATGGGCATTAGCGCTGAAATTACCGACGACGTAGTTGGTTTTACTATTAAAGCAGAGTTAGCGCCTTTAAAAACTCGTTCGTTTGAAATTGAAGTTAGTGCAAACGGAATTGTAGTTAAAGGCGACACTTATAAAAGTTGCCAACAAGGTATTTTCCATTTAGAACTTTTAATGACTGCTAAACGCGCTCCTATTTTACAAAAGGGCGTTATTAAATACGATTTGCCGTTCTCTCCAAGAATGGTTCACTCCGGCTACGCTATGGACGATTTTCCTGACGCGTACCTTTCTAACATCGCTCACCACGGTTACGATGCAATTATAGTTTACTCAAATGGTGCAGACTCGTCTCGTTCGGCAAATAACCACACCGACTTTAACGATTTAGTTAAACGCGCGGAAAAATTCGGTATCGACGTTTACGCGTTTGCATACTTTAACAACTTCGTTGACGTAACCGCTCCTGATTGCGAAGAAAGAATGGACTCTACTTACGGTACGGTATTTAAGAGTTGTCCTGGCTTTAAGGGTATAATACTCGTTGGTGAGTCGGTTGAATTTGACAGTAAAGACCCTAACGTTGCTCATCACCCGGTTGAAGTTGAGCCGGAAGACAATATTCCGGTTGGTATTCCAACACCAGGTTGGTGGCCTTGTAGCGACTATCCTCAATGGCTTGAAGCGTTGAAGAAGAGCGTTAGAAAGTTTAAGCCAGATGCGGACATTATTTTCTGGACGTATAACTGGGGTTACTGTCCTAAAGACGTAAGAATTGAACTTATTAAAAATATGCCTACGGACGTTACGCTTGAAGTTACCTTTGAAATGTTCCAACACTACGAAATTGAAGGTATTGAGGAAGGTGTTTCGGACTATTCTTTAACAAGAACTAACGCTGGCGAATACTTTTTAAGCGAAGCCGAAATTGCAAAAGAACGCGGTATTAAACTTTACGCTATGACTAACACTTGCGGTAGAACTTGGGACTACGGCACTGCACCTTACGTTCCAGCGCCACAAGCGTGGATTAAACGTTGTGACGCTATTAACGACGCGCGTAAAAAATACGGTTTATCCGGTCTTATGGAAAGCCACCACATGGGCTTATTCCCAAGTTTTATTTCAAGGCTTAACCAACTTTGCTTTATGAGTGAAGATTATGAAGCAAATCTTAATTTGGCGCTTGACGAAGCCTTTGGTTGCCACTGTGACGGGCTTAAAGACGCGCTTAACGATTGGAGCGAAGCAATCAAATTTATGCCACCAACGGTAGAAGAGCAATACGGTCCGTTTAGAAACGGCCCTGCGTATCCGTTCTGCTTAATTAAACCGCTTCAACCGCCAAAACTCGAAGGCGCGGCAAACGGCATTAACATTTGGGCTCCAACTTACGCGGAATTCGGTAACTATATTAACTTTGGCATAAGTGATGAAAGTTGGCCGTATTCACTTCGCCACCACGCAGAGTTAAGAATGCTTGAAAAAATGGTAGTATTATACACTAGCGGTATCAAGAAAATGAAAGCGCTTAAAAATAGCGAGCTTAACCGCCTTATTAACCTTGGCGAATACCTTATTTGTTGCATTAAAACGACTATTAACGTTAAAAAGTTTACAAATCTTAAATTCTACCTTCGCCACGCCGAAACAAAGCCTAAAATGGCTAATTTGTGTAAGAAAATTAGGGCTATTGCGGAACAAGAAAAGGCAAACTGCTTAAAGGCTATCAAACACCTTAAAAAAGACAGTACGCTTGGCTTTGAACCTTCAATGCTTTACGTTGGCGGTGTTGATATGGTCAACTGGAAACTTAAACAAATGGACTATATGATGAACGTAGAACTTGACTACTACGAAAGGTATTCAAAATAATATGACTTTTAAAGAAGAATTCTTATCTATTTTCGACGGTAATATTAAGCGTGAAGGCGCTTTAAAATTAAGGCAATATTTACTTTCAAGTAACTTTTTTACCTCGCCCGCTAGTACGCGCTATCATTGTGCGTACGAAGGCGGTTTATGCGAACATAGCGTAAACGTATATAAAAGGCTTTTAGCAAACGTTAAAAATAATTACGGCGACAATTATGAAGCCGTAATTTCTAACGAAACTATTGCAATTGTTTCACTCCTTCACGACCTTTGTAAAATAGATTTTTACAAGCAAGACGTTAGAAACGTTAAAGAAAACGGCGTATGGGTACAAAAGCCTTATTACGTTAAGGACGAACAACTCCCTTACGGTCACGGCGAAAAGTCCGTTTATATAATAAACGGATTTATTCGTTTAACGCGAGAAGAAGCCCTTGCAATCAACTGGCATATGGGCGGATTCGACGCGCGCGTTAAGGGTGGCGACGGTTCTATTAGCGAAGCCTTTTCAAAATATCCGCTCATCGTTTTACTTCACGTTAGCGACCTTGAAGCAACTTATCTAGACGAAAAAAGGGGAGAATAAAATGTCTTTTAAAAAAATTGACATTGCTCAAATTGACGAAAATTTTAAAGATAACGAAGTTGATTTTTCAAACAAAGAACTTTATTCCGTATTAAACCCTAAATTCGACCTTTACGGCGTTTCTTACGATAACGAAAATAAAACCTTTGTTCGCGCGCCTTATAACGTTGCTAAAAGCATTACCTACGGCGTTGAAGTGCTAAACACTAACACGGCGGGCGGTAGATTAAGGTTTAAAACCAACTCTACGTCCGTTTCAATTTTCGTTAAGTATAAATATTTAACAAAAATGCCACACATGCCTTTTACAGGCTCTTGCGGTTTCGTTTTAATGGAGCACGAAAAAGGTGGTAAACTTAAATACCACTGTACTTTTAAGCCTTCCTTTACGCAAGACTGTTCCGTATCTTTTACCGATACGCGCAAAATTAAAGACGAGCAAGACGGTAAATTTAAGTATTTTACGCTATATTTTCCGTCTTATCAAGACTTTATTACGGACGTTTATATCGCGTTTGACAAAGGAAGTAAATTCGGTAAAGGTAAAAAGTATAAAAACTTTAAGCCTATTCTTTACTACGGTAGTTCGGTAACGCAAGGCGGTTGCTCTTCGCGTTCTGACAACTCGTATCAAAGTTTAATTGAAAAAAAGACAAATATCGACTATTTCAATTTAGGTTATAGCGGTAACGGAAAGGCTCGTAAAGAAATGGTTGATTATATGAAAACCGTTGATTGTAGCGTATTCGTTTGCGATTACGACCATAACGCGCCGAGCGTCGAGTATTTACAAAACACGCACTATTACCTATATAATGAGTTTAGGTCTACTCATAAAGATACGCCTATAATTTTAGTTTCCGCAACTGACGAGCGTGACTACGTTAATAGGTTAAAGCGCCGTGACGTTATTAAAGCAACTTATTTAAAAGCGCTTGAAAACGGCGATAAAAACGTTTATTTTATAGACGGTCAAAAAGTAATTCCAAATAGCGAAAAACAAAACGCTTTCGTTGACGGCGTTCATCCTAACGATTTAGGCTTTTACTATATGGCAAAATCAATTTTAAAAGTGTTAAAAAAGGTTATTAAATAATGGAAAAAATTAAAAAAATAGCGCTTATTGCTCACGACGGCAAAAAGCAAGAAATTATGGAATGGGCTTTAAAAAACAAAGAAATTTTAAAGCATTTTAAACTTTGCGGAACGGGTACAACCGCTAAAAGAGTTGAAGAATATACGGGTTTACCGGTTGAAGGTTTTATGTCCGGACCGCTCGGTGGCGACCAACAAATAGGCGCAAAAGTTGCGGAAGGTGAAATAGGTTTTATAATATTCTTATGCGACCCTTTAACCGCTCAACCGCACGACCCTGACGTTAAGGCGTTACTTCGAATTGCGGTAGTTTACAACGTTCCTATTGCTACGAACATTTCTACTGCCGACTACGTTATAAATTCAAAATTATTAAACTACTAACACTATGAATATTTGTAAATTATACCCCGAATTTAAAGACTACGTTTGGGGAGGCGACAATTTAATAAAAAGTTACGGTAAAAATTCAAAAACTTTACCTTGCGCGGAAAGTTGGGAACTGTCTTTTCATAATGACGGTTTAACAAAACTTGAAAACGGTAAAACGCTTAAAGAAACCGTTACTCGTGAAGATTTAGGCGAAAACGTTAAAGATTTTCCGTTTTTTCCTATGCTTATAAAATTTATTGACGCAAAGCAAAACTTATCAATTCAAGTTCATCCAAGCGACGATTACGCTTTAAAGCACGAAAATTCTTTTGGCAAAACGGAAATGTGGTATATAGTTGAAGCAGAAGAAGGCGCGGGCATATATTTAGGCTTTAATAGCGACGTTACCAAGCAAGAATACGAAAGCGCAATAAAGGAAAACCGATTAACTGATTTACTCAATTTTTATTCCGTTAAAGCGGGCGAGTGCTATTTTATTCCGTCGGGAACGGTGCACGCAATAGGTAAGGGTTGTTTAATTTGTGAAATTCAACAAAATAGTAACTTGACCTACCGCGTTTACGACTACGGACGCGTTGATAAAACGGGTAAACCGCGTGAACTTCACGTTGAAAAGGCGTTAAAAGTTTCTAATTTATCAAAGCACGAAAATAAGTGTTTAAACGGCGAAACGTTAGGTGTAAGCAAATACTTTACCGTTAAAAAATTAGCCGTAAAACGCACGGTTTTACGCCCTAAAAACAGTTTTCAATGCGTAACTTGCGTAAGTGGCTACGGCACGATTGACGGTTTAAAAATAAGCAAGGGCGACAGTTTCTTTGTTTCCGCAAATTATAATGAATACGTTTTGGATGGCGACATGGAAGTTTTAATTAGTGAAGTTCGTAAATATTACGTTGGAATAGACCTTGGCGGTACGTTTATTAAGGGAGGCATTGTTGACGACCTTGGAAATATTTTAGTAAGCGATAAAGTTCCTACCGAAAGTAAAAAAGGCGATAAAGCCGTTGCGTTAAATATTGCAAATCTTGTAAAATCCCTTTTAAAATCTGCAAATTTAACGGAAAGTGACGTTGTTGGCATAGGTATAGGCGTTCCCGGTATGATAGATAGTAAAGCGGGCGAAGTAATATATTCTAACAACCTAGACTGGTACGATTTTAAAATTTCAAACGAAGTTGAAAAGCATACGGGTTTACCCGTAAAAATTGCAAACGACGCTAACGTTGCGGCGCTTGGCGAAACTAAATTCGGTTCGGGTAAAGATTATGACAACACGATTTTATTAACGCTTGGCACGGGTGTTGGCGGTGGAGTTATAATTGACGGTAAACTTTTTGAAGGTAACCGTTCGGCTGGCGCGGAACTTGGCCATAGCGTTATAGTTGACGGCGGTGAAGAGTGTACTTGCGGTAGAAAAGGTTGTTTAGAAGCGTACGCGTCGGCAACCGCACTTATTCGCGACACGAAACGCGCTATGCAAAACGATAAAAACTCTAAAATGTGGGAAATAGGCTCGCTTGATTTAGTTACGGGTAAAACCGCGTTCGACTATATGAGCGTTGATAAAACGGCAAAAGCCGTTGTTGATAACTATATTCAAAAACTTGCGGTAGGTATAACTAATTTTGCAAACGTATTCCGTCCCGAAGCCGTTTTACTTGGCGGTGGCGTATCTGCGCAAGGCGATAGTTTAGTTAAGCCTTTACAAGCGCATTTAGATAGAGATATATTTGCAGGAAGTAAAGGTCCGCAAGTAAAAATTTTAACCGCAACGCTTGGAAATTCAGCAGGTTTACTTGGCGCGGCAGCCTTATGGCTTTAATATTTAAAAAGAACGAAGAGTGTACTTCGTTCTTTTTTTTACGTAAGAATAAAATTAAATTGTGGCTTTGCCACAATAAAATCCTTGCAGAGCAAGGATTAAATCTAAACCGTTCCGTTTTAGATTAAATTAAATCCGCATTAACCTTGCAAAGCAAGATTTCATCTACCTTAATAGATTTATTCCGTGTTTAGCGGATTTAGTTAAAAAACACACGCCGTCTATCTAGACAAACGTGTGTTTTTTTTTGGCAGGGGAGACGCGATTCGAACACGCAACCTACGGTTTTGGAGACCGCTACTCTACCGTTGAGCCACTCCCCTTTGTTTAATTCTAAATAATTATACAAAAGAATTTTAGTTTAGTCAACAAAAAAGTTGCTCTTATATTAAAATTTGCAAAATTTTGCGGTTTTTAAGCGTTTATTTTATTATTGACAATTTTTATTATTAGCATTATAATAAAAATAGTTTAATTTTTGGGGTTTTTATGTTAAAACAAGTTGAAATTTATACTGACGGCGCGTGTTCGGGTAATCCCGGTGCGGGCGGTTGGTCGGCAATTTTAAGTTATAAGGGAACAGAAAAGGAAGTTAGCGGTGGTGAAAGAGAAACAACTAACAACCGCATGGAACTTTTAGCCGTTATAAACGGGCTTAAAATGCTTAAAGAAAAATGTGAGGTTAAAGTGTATAGCGACTCGCAATACGTAGTTTCCGCCTTTAACGAAGGTTGGATAAATAACTGGATTATGGCAGGTTGGCGTACGGCTGACAAAAAACCCGTTAAAAACGACGATTTGTGGAAGCAGTTAGTTGAGTTAACCACCGTACACAGCGTTGAGTTTATAAAAGTAAAAGGGCATGCCGACAATGTTAAAAATAATAGGTGTGACTATTTAGCAAGAAGTGAAATAGAAAAACTTAACTCTAAATAAATTTAATGATTAAAAGTTTGTAAATATTCATATACTTTATTATATATGAAACGCCTAAATATAATAAAGAATATTTTAAACGTAATAGTACTTTTTTTAATAGGTGTTGCAAGTATAGTTTTTTCTATTCTATACGTCAACACCTTTAATTGTGGTTTTTTTTGTAATAATAAAAAGTTGCTTATAGTTTTAGTTACGGCTTGCGTTTGCGTAATGGTTATAACTTCGCTAATATGCTCGCTAATAAATAATAAGTTTATTTATAAACTTACGGTTATTGCGCTTGCCACTTTTAGCATTTTAATAGGCACGCTTTATATACTAAAAATTACGGGTGTTTTAGATAAAATAGATAGCGTTGAGTCGCTTCGCAATTACGTTGCGTCGTTTGGCTACTGGGCGGTTATAATTTACGTTTTAATTAACGTGTTTCAAGTGGTTTTATTGCCTATTCCGGGCTTTATAACCGTAGGAACGGGACTAGCGTTATTCGGCCCTTTAAAAACGGCAATATTTTCGTTTTTAGGCGTATTCATAGGCTCTATTATAGCGTTTTTTATAGGTAGGCGTTTAGGTTATAAAGTTGTTAGTTGGCTCGTTGGAAAAGAGCAACTTGACAAGGGTATAAAATCAATAAAACGCAAAGATAAAATCGTTTTAACGTTTATGTTTTTATTTCCGTTTTTTCCAGACGATTTATTGTGCTTCGTTGCAGGGCTTTCTTCAATGAGTACGCTTTACTTTATTGTAATGATATTTTGTTGCCGTGTAATTTCGGCGTTTATTACGGCGTTTTCGTTAAACGGGAATATTATTCCTTATAATACTTGGTGGGGAATTTTAATTTGGGTAGTGTTTTTTGCTCTTATATTTATACTTGCAACGTATATCTATAAACACGGTGAAAAGATAGAAAAAAAGTTTAAAAAGTTGTTTAAAAAACAAAGGCAAAAATGAGAACTATTTTACACGTTGATTTGAATAATTTTTACGCTAGCGTTGAAATACTTTTAAATCCTACGCTAAAAGGCAAATTCGTTGCCGTGTGCGGTAGTGTTGAAAATAGGCACGGTATAGTGCTTGCAAAAAGTGAAAACGCTAAAAAAATGGGCGTAAAAACGGGTATGACTATAAAAGAAGCGGAAAAGTTGTGCCCTGAACTTGTGTTTGTTGAGGCAAACCACAAGCGTTTTGACGCGTACTCAAAACTCGTTAGAAATATATACCGTGATTACACTGATAAAATCGAGTCGTTTGGAATTGACGAGTGTTGGCTTGACTGCACGAACTCTTTAAAAATGTTTAAAAGCGGGCGTTTTATTGCCGACGATATTCGCCGTAGGGTAAAAGAAGAAATAGGCTTAACGGTTTCCGTTGGCGTTAGTTTTAATAAGGTTTTTGCTAAACTTGGCTCGGACCTTAAAAAGCCCGACGGTACTACCGTTATTGATTACGAAAATTTTAAAGAAAAAATTTGGAATTTACCCGTTGGCGAACTTTTATACGTTGGCAAGTCAATGGTTTTAAAACTAAATAAAATAAATATCAAAACGATAGGTGAACTTGCTTTAACCGACAAAGATTATTTAATAAAGCATTTTGGAAAGTGGGGCGGTATTTTGCACGATTACGCTCTGGGGCTTGATAGTAGCGAAGTTTCACGAAAAGTTTTTCTTTGTCAGATAGTAAGTTTAGCCCATCTTTTAATGTTA
>JAZOMW010000057.1:0-4457 GCA_045654225.1 Christensenellaceae bacterium
GAAGTTGGGAAGCCTTGATAGTGAAGTCTTCCTGCACCGCCCGTTGCAATAATAACCGTTTTAGCCTTTGCAACTTTAATTTCGCCCGTTTCCATATTAAGTAAAACTGCGCCTGCTGCGTTGCCGTTGCTATCTTTAATAATTTCAATAGCGGCAGTAAAGTCAACAACCGGAATACCACGGTTTAAAACTTCGTCACGCAAAGTTCTCATTATTTCCGCGCCAGAATAGTCTTTACAAGCGTGCATTCTCTTTCTTGAAGTACCGCCACCGTGAGTAGTAACCATAGTGCCGTCTTCGGTTTTATCGAACATTACGCCAAGGTCGTTAAGCCATCTAATTGCATCAGGAGCTTCACAAACGAGTTTTTCTAAGAGGCAAGGCTTAGCCGCAAAGTGACCGCCACCAAAAGCGTCTAAATAGTGAATTGCTGGGCTATCGTTAGGCTTATCAGCCGCTTGAATACCGCCTTCCGCCATCA
The DNA here is from genome assembly GCA_045654225.1 of Christensenellaceae bacterium. Taxonomy (GTDB): domain Bacteria; phylum Bacillota; class Clostridia; order Christensenellales; family Borkfalkiaceae; genus HGM11412. Next base: position 482 of record JAZOMW010000057.1, read on the forward strand.
TAGTGTTAGCGTCGCCTATTCTTAATTTTGTAACTATCATAACCTTTGCGCCGTTGTCGTCAGCCGTGATAGCCGCAGAAGAGCCTGCACCGCCACCGCCTATAACTAACACGTCAACGTCGTAATTAGGGTTTTCAAGGTCGATTTTATAGTCGTGTATGCGTGAATTACCTTGAAGTAAAGAAGCGAGTTCGTGTAAAACTTTTCCACCCTTGTTTTTGCCTACTTTAAGAGTTTCGTAAGCACCCTCGATATAGTCTGGGTGATATTCTTGTAAAACGGCTTGTTTTTCTTCCGCCGTCATACGCCTAAAAAGGTTATCGGTTCTTTCTTTTCTAGTAGCCTCAACCTTTTTCATTGATTTTAATTGTTCATCGGTATATTGATACATAATTTCACCCCTTATTTCTCAATTTCACGCGTGTTGTAAAGCGCTTTTTGTTCTTCTAACGGTTTATTCATAATATCTAACATATCGTCGTTGAATTTTCCGTCGTTGATTTCTTGAACTCTTTCAAGCAAGTGTTCGCATTTTGGTGCTATGTACTTACCGTATAAACGGCGAGCAAGTATTGCAACTTGCGGATGTGAAATACCCGCAGGGCAACGAGACGAGCATATACCGCACATTACGCAGTCAAAAGATTCGTCCGCACATTTTTCATATTCGCCCCTTTGAGCGTACGCAATATATTGCATAACTTTTAAACTTTGTGGGCAAGCCTTAGTACAAGCGTTGCAACCTATACAACTGTAAATTTCAGGGTAAAGTTGCATCATAATTTGTTCGGTTGGCTTAATTTTTTGTATGTCGTAAACTTGTTTAACGAGTGGGAAGAAAGGAAGCGTTGCAACGTACATACCTTCTTCAACTTGTTGTTGACAAGCAAGACAAGTTTTAAGCGCCGTTTGACCTTTTATTCTATAAATTGTTGCGCAAGCACCGCAAAAGCCGTTTCTACAACCGCAACCGCGAATAAGTTTATAGCCCGCGTATTCCATAGCCTTCATAATAGTAAGGCTTTTTGGAACTTTATATTGTTTACCAAAAAGATATATATTAACCATATTTTCCATATTTTTATTACTCCTTAATACTCCGATGGAAGTTCTTGTAACTGGTCCATTCTAAATACGGGGCCGTCTTTACAAATGTACTTGTTGCCAACGTTACATCTACCGCACTTGCCTACACCGCATTTCATTCTAAATTCAAGCGTCGTATATACTTGCGTTTTATTAAAGCCAAGTTCTAAAAGCGCTTGCAAAGTAAACTTAATCATTATTGGCGGACCGCATAAAACTGCCGTTCTGTCCGTTGGAATATTTACTTCTTTTACGTAAGACGGAACGAAGCCAACGTGTCCGTCCCAACCTTCTTGCTCTCTGTCTATCGTAAGATATACGTTAAAGTCTTTTTCGTTTTTCCACTCTTCTTGAATTTCTTTAAAGTCAACCAAGTCGTCCATTGAACGAGAGCCGTAAACGATGTCAACCGTGCCGTAATCTTGCCTATTATCTCTTATGTAGTTAATAACCGAACGGAGTGGCGCTAAACCGATACCGCCCGCAATAAACAACATATTTTTGCCTTTAAAGTCAGTAGTAACGGGGAAGCCGTTTCCGTATGGTCCGCGAATTGTTACTTGTTGACCTTCCTTCATAGCGTGAAGCCAAGAAGTTAAACATCCGCATTTCTTTATTGAAAATTCCATAAATTCGGTGTTGGTTGGCGATGAAGTTATTGAAAACATCGCTTCACCTACGCCGGGAATTGAAAGCATTGCGCATTGACCAGGCATATGCTCGAAAACTTTTTTACCGTCAAGCCCTACTACTCTAAAAGTTTTAACGTCAGGAGTGTCTTTTCTAACGTTAGTTATAACGCCTATATGTGGAATAAGAATTTCGTTAACCATATTATTTATCCCCCAACTTTTTAATAACTTTTACGATGTTTAACGATTGCGGACATTTTTTAACGCATCTACCGCAACCAACGCAACTATATAAACCGCCGTTATTTGACGGATAGTAAACTAACTTGTGCATAAATCTTTGTCTAAATCTTTGCATTTGATTTTTTCTTGGGTTTTCCGCAGCCATTTTAGTAAACTCGCTGTACATACAAGAGTCCCAACATCTAAAACGCTTAACTGCGTTGTTAGTTTTAAAATCTTTAACGTCAAAGCATTGACAAGTTGGACAAACGAACGTACAAGTTCCGCAACCTAAACAAGCCTTTGAAAGTTCTTCCCATTCCTTTCTATCAAAAAGTTCCATTAAGTTTTCGCCTTTGAAAGTAGAAAGGTCTAAATTTGAAAACGGCAACGCGTCGATTTTTGCTTTAATTTCTTGCTTTTGCTTATCAACGCTTTCGCTATTAGCGTCTTCTAAACAAGTCAATTTATTAACTAAATTTGCGCCTTTTTCCGTTATTGCGTTTAAGAATAAGTAGCCGTCAACTAAATGACACTCAACGTCGCCTTTAGGGCTAGACGCGTCTATATCGAACACTTTACAAAAACACGACGCTTGCGGATTTTGGCACGCAAGAGTAAATATAACCGCGTTATCGCGCTTGTTTTTATACATACTGTCAACGGGTTCTTGTAAAAACACCTTGTCTAAAACTTCAAAACTTTTAAGGTCGCACGCGCGAACGCCGAAGATAGCAAACTCTTCACGTTTTTCACGAGTGTCGATTATTTCAATTTTAGTTCCGTCCGTTTTAAAATCTATAAAGTTTTCAACTTGTGGAAAGAATAAATCTTTTGCGGATTTTACCGTTTGTAAAGTTTCAATATCAACGTCTTTTCCGTCTTCGTACTTTTCAAAGTTTAAAGCGCCCGCCTTTTTTATAGGCAAGTAAAGGTCTAAAATAGAGGCTAATTCGCCGTACAACTTGTCAATATTTTGGTAAGCAATTTTTTTCATTATTTGTTACCTCCTTTAAAGTCGTTAGGCTCGCTATCGTCCGTTGAATAATTTGTGAGCGGACCTTTTTTAGTAATATCTTTACCCGCTTCAAATTCGCCGTATAACTCGTTAATGTCGCTTATATATTTTCTATTTAACAAGTGGAGCGGTATGTTTTGCGGACAAACGCGTGAGCATTCGCCACAGTCCGTACAACGACCTGCAACGTGGAAAGCCCTAATAATGTGGAAAAGCTTTTCTTCAAAACTATCCGCGTTGGCTTTTGATGAAATTTGAGAATCGTCGTTATCGAACACGCATTTAGTGCAAGTGCACGCTGGGCATACGTTTCTACAAGCGTTACACCTTATACATTTTGAAAGTTGTTCTTTCCAAAAAGCAAATCTTTCATCGGCAGTCATAGATTCAAGTTGTTTAACCATTTCAAATCTATCGGCGTTACCGTCAACTTTTTCGTTTATTACTAAAAGTTCGTCGTAATAAACGTGTTGCTTTTTGCAAACTAAACACCTTTCAAGTTTAACGCTATCTCTACTTAAAGTAGTAGTGCCGTTTACTAAAACGTTATCAAGCGTTTCGCTAACGCTATTTACGAATTCAATGCCGTTAGCGTAAAATTTATCAATATCAAATTTGCCTTGGCACTCAATTCCAACAACGTAAACGTTGTCTTTATTTACGCGATGTTCTTTTATAAGTTGATTAAAACTGTAAGTGTCGCAAGGTTTTAAAAATACTGCAACTTTTCCTTCTTATTTGCTTTCTTGTATTAAATACTTTGAAAGGTTAGCACCGCAAAAACCGTTATATACCGCGTCTTTAAGTTCTTCTACGCTATAAAATACGGCTGGCGATACGACGTAACAAAACTCGCCTTTTTTGTAGGCAAGCACGCGGTTTACTTTACCGCTAGAAAGGAGTTCTGTTGCCTTTTCAATAAAAGCGTTTTCTAATCTTTGCATCTTAAATCCTCCAATCTCTTGTTTTCGCCAAGTCCGCAAATGGTTTTTGCAAATTCGTTCATTACTTTTGAAAA
>JAZOMW010000058.1:0-23585 GCA_045654225.1 Christensenellaceae bacterium
AAAAACGGTGTTATGTTTATCCATATCGACGAAAACGAATTGATTTCACTTACTATGCTTTGTGGTAAGATATTCGGTGCACAAAATATTCTTACTATGGTTTGGAAAAAGACAAATGAAAGATTTGACCAAAACCGTAAAGAAAAGCCACTTGAAAACGGTGTAAGAAGAACTCACGAATACGTTTTACTTTGCTTTAAGGATAGAGAAAATACGACCTTAAATCCTATAAAGCAACCTGTTTGGAACGGCTCAGAATATATAGAAATTGAAAAACCTCTTGAAACGATTATTGATGATTTAGGTACTACATCTTCAGCAAAAGATGAACTTGCTTGTCTTTTAGGTGATAGAACTATTTTCTCAACGCCTAAACCTGTTAGACTAATAAAAGAGTTCGTGAGAGCCGGAAGTAATAAAAATTCTATCGTTCTTGACTTTTTTGCAGGTAGCGGAACGACGGGACACGCCGTTATGGACTTAAACAGAGAAGACAACGGACAAAGAAAGTTTATTCTTATAACAAATAACGAAAGTAATATTTGTAGAAAAGTTACGATTCCAAGAGTTAAATCAGCGATTGAAAAGTTTGATTATAAAGAAGATTTGGAAATAGTATTATCGGAGTAACGTAATGGCAGTAAAAGAAATTAACGTAGAAAACGGTTTTACTAGCGACGAAGCGCTTGCTTACGTTAAGCAAGTTCTATCTAACAGTAAAAAGACTTGCATTTACATTATTCACGGCTATGGCAGTAGTGGAAAGGGTGGAGTTATTCGTAAAAAAGTTAGAAGTTTTCTAAATACTCAATTAAAAAATGGTAAAATAAAAGCCGTTATTAACGGCGAAGATTTTAACGTGATTAATTTTAAAGCATTAGAACTCAAAAACAAATATAAAGAATTAGAGCAACTTTTTAGAGTTTGCAATCACGGCGTTACAATTGTAGAAGTTTAATTAAAAAAGGTCTGATGGGAAGCCCACCAGACCTTTTGTCTATATTCAGTTGTATTTTCTTTTCTTTCTTTTTTTGGCGGCTTTGAGGTCACGTAAGATAACTTTTTCAAGTTCGTCGTAGTTAATAAACCACGTATTGCCGTGAAAGTAGCGTGTAACTTGTGCCGAGTTCATATAATGAGAAACCGTTGCTTTATCAATTTTGTATTTGCGGTTATTCTTATTAAACTCAGTAACACAATCTCTAAGACAACGTAGGCGGGGCATAGTAGCGGTACGCCGAATTCTTCTAGGGTTAACTTTCTTGAAGAACTCTTTGTAATCGATAAGCCACTTGCCGTTGCAAATAATATGCCTAACGTCGTTTTCTTGAGCAAAACGCCTTACGTTTGGGCGGCGGATATGAAAGATGTAATTAAAGATAAAAAGTTAATAATTATTGATATTGAAACAAGCGGGCTTTATTGTGGCGAAGATGGAAAAAATATATCAAGAATTTTAAGAATAGATGCTACTAAAATTAAAAACGGCAAAATAGGTGAAAGTTTTTCATCATTAGTTGGTTGCGGGGAATATATTCCTAAACATATAGTCACTCTAACAGGAATAAGCAATAAAACCTTAAAAGGCGCACCAAGTATAAAAAGTGCATTAAAACAATTAAAAGAGTTTACAGGCGGGTACGAGGTTTACGCAAGAAATAGCGAGTTTGTTAATAAGTTTTTATTATACTACGGAAACAAAAACGGCGTCTCTATTGACTTGGCAGTAGCAGATGATTATAATGAAATTAGCAAGTTTTTAAATTGCGGTAATGGTGTTAGGGAATATTTAAAAAATTCGACTGACTGCGAGCCGTTAGCCCTAGCCAAACTGGCGATAAGAGAATTGCAAAAAAACTGTGAACGGTATTAAAAGGCTTAAAACACTGTAAAATAGAAACGTATTAAAAATATATTCAAAACAATTATAAAAGCCTTAGTGAACTACTAACGCTTTTAATATTACGGCTCTGCTGGTTCACCAGCCCAGCCAAAAAGGGCCAAGGCGATTTCGACTTGGTTACTGTTTTAGAAAATTGATTATATAACAAAACTCGGCTTACAAAAGCCGAGTTTTTTAATTTGATTATATTAAAACGGTAAAAATATCCAAAATAAACGGTTGTTTTCTTTAATTTTTATCTTTTACCATTAAATATCACAATAGTTTAATAATTATATCACATATCAAGTAGAAATGCAAATTTAGTAGTGTTAAAATAAATATACGAATAGTATATTTACGCTAATAATTTTTAAAAGATAGGAGAAAAGTTTATGAAAGTGCTTGTTTTGCCGTTTGGCTACCCTGGATATCCGCAAAAGGAACTCAATGAAAAAATTGAAAATTCCATTACGTATTTAAAAGATATAGGAATTGACGTAGAAAGCGCTCCAAGCGTAATAACTCTTGCCGATTGCGATAAGGCTATAGAATTTGCAAAAAAAGGCGACTATGATTATGCGATTGTTTTAGTTGCGTCTTGGATAGAATGTCCTAACGCGCTCCGCGTAATTTCGGCGGCGGAACTTGAAAGAATGCCACTATTACTTTGGAGCCACGACAACGTGTACGATGAAAAAATAAACGAATATATTTCATTTGGCTCGGTTGCGGTTGCAGCGGTACTTCGCGAATCGTTTGAAGAATTTGGTTACACCTTTAAATTCGTTGTTGGAAACGATTACGATAACGAACTTACTAAACAAATACAAGACTTTGACCGCGCTTCAAAATGTATTAAACGCCTTAAAAATACGCGTATAGGTATGATAGGTTACGCGTCTATGGGTATGTACACTGGGCTTGGCGACCATATTAAAATAAAAAAATTGCTTGGTACGGAAGTAGTGCAACTTGACCAGTACACTTTAATTTGCAAAGCGCAAAATATGAGCCGTGAAAGAATTGAAGAATATAAACCTATAATGCAAAAAGAGTGGAACATTGCTAGCGACGTAACCGATGCGGACGTTGAAAAAACGATAGCATTTTACCTTGCCCTTCGCGACCTTGTAAACGAACACCAACTTGACGGTGTTACGGTTAAATGTCAATACGAATTGTCTATTGAATACGGCTTTACGCCTTGCGTTGCGCTTTCAATACTCGGCGCGGAAATGCCCGTTTCTTGCGAAGGCGACGTTTATATGTTGCTTACTCAAATGGTTATGAACTATATATCTAACGACACCACCACCTACGGCGACGTGCTTGCTTTCCAAGGCGATTCGATTATTTCCGCCGCGTGTGGTTTTGCGCCAAGGTGCTTTTTAAATGCAGCGCGACCTTGTATTAAACGCCACACCGCGCTTTATAGCGGACTTTTAGTTACTACGGGAATAAAGGGCGATATGGACGCAACGGTATGTAGAATGGCAAACTGTGGCGACGGTTTTAAAATGCACGTAATTAAGGGAAGAACGGAAGAAATAAACAACTTCCACGAAATTAACTGTCCACCGTATCCCGGCGCAAGAATACATCTTCTTAATAAAACTGGTAAAGATTTTGCAAATGAAGTAATGAGCCAACACTACGTAATGGTGTTTAACGATTACGTTGACGCAATAGAACTTTTTTGCGAACTCAAAGGCATTAAAAAAGTATAAGGAGCGCCACTTTTATGTACAATGAAAAAACGCTAATCGGCAACGATAATCAACTATTAAAGGCAAGGCGCATAACTTTTTGCGGCGGTATGGCGGAGGGAATAAAAGCGATAGAACTTCAAAACCAAAGCGGACTATACGCAACTTGTATTGAAGACCAATGCCTTAATCTTTACGATTTTTCGTACAAGGGAATAAATTTTTCGTTCCAAACTAAAAACGGGCTTATATCTAACCGCTTTTTTAACGGTGGCGTTGACGAGTTTTGCTATTACTGGCCTGCGGGCATGCTTTATACTTGCGGTCTTGCAAACGTGGGCGAGCCTACGGTAGAAAACGGCGTATTTCATCCGCAACACGGCAGAATAGGTATGACGAGCGCAAGTAACGTTAGCATTGATTATATCGATTACGGCGTTGCAGTTAACGGCTCTATTAAGGACGCGCTTTTTTGCGGGCACAATTTAGAACTTAAACGCCAAATAGTTTTTCCTAAAAACGGTAAAGAAATAACTTTTTACGATAAAGTTGTAAATTTAGAGCCAACAACCGCGGAATTTATGCTTTTATACCATTTTAATTTCGGTTATCCGTTACTTAAACCGGGCGCGCGTATGATAAAGGGAAAAGGCAAAATAGTTGACGTTCTCGGCTCTGGTAAAAATCCCGAAGATTGCGGAAAAATAACCGACCCGCAAATTGAAAAGAGCGAAGAAGTGTATTTACATTTTAACACCGCCGATAAAGACGGTTACGGTTACGTTGCGGTTATTAACGACGAGTTAAACCTCGGTGCGTATATAAAGTATAAAATGGACACTTTACCGTACGTTGTTCAATGGAAAAACTTTAACGCGCATGATTACGCTATGGGATTAGAGCCGTCAAATAGTTATATTCTTGGAAGAACCAAAGAGCGCGCAAACGGAACGCTTCCTACGATAGAAGGGTACGGCTCAAAATTCTACGAAGTAACGCTTGGCGTTTTAGATGGCGAAGAAGAAATTTTAAACTTTGAAAAAGCGTTAAAAGAATAAACATTTTCGCGTCGTGCGCTTTTTGCGGTTTCGTAGGATACGAATGTGGCGATATGATAGTTAGACCTATTAACTCAACGTTCAAAAATTAAGCGAATTTTCGCTCAAAATATCAAAATAATAAAACATTTTTTAAGGAGAAAAAATCATGGAATTTAAAGTTTTTCAAAAGGAAATCGAATTGCAATCAAGGGGTTGGAGACCAACTTTCCACGACGTAACTAGCGATATTTTAAACATCGTTAAAGAATCGGGTGTTAAAAACGGTACTGTAACTATTGCATCGCACCATACTACTTGCTCGGTTATGGTTCAAGAATGTTCACACGATATCGACAAATACGATTTAGAATATTTGCAACACGATTTAGTTAAAATAATGCAAAAACTCGTGCCAAATTACAGCGAAACTAACGAGTATATGCATCCAGGTCCTATTCACACACAATTTGGTAGATACGTAAACGAGCCGGGCGATTTTACTTCTTTAAACACGGATGGACACCTTCGTTCAGTATTCTTTGGTAGAAGCGAAGCCATGACTATTAAAGACGGCGTTTTAGATGGCGGTGAATTTGCTCACGTTTACTTTATTGACTGGGACCAAGTTAGAGCAAGAAGGCGTCAACTTAACGTAACCGTTATGGGTACTACAGACGACGTTAACGATAGAAAATATAACGACGGAAAGGTTGTTAACACTTTAAGAAAATATACGGAAGAAGAAAAGGCTTACGACGTTCATTACGACCTTCAATGGAAAAAATAAATAGTAAAATTTCTTTAAAAAGCCGTATATAGAACGAAAAAAGTTGTAAAAATGAAAGAAGAACAATTAAAAATATCTTTAAAATTGAAAAAGAGTTCGGTATTTAACCGAACTCAATTTCAACACGTTTAATTAAATTTATAATCTTTCATTAGTTTAGAAACGCGCTCAAAGGTTTTTAAAAGTAACTGTTCTTTGTCACTTAAATCCTCGTGTTTTGCGGTAAACAACGCGTTTATAGGGCGTATGCCCCAGCCAGTAACTAGCATGCCTGGTAGCAAGCGTTCATTATTTAATTCTTTTGCCGTTTTAAGCGAATAATTCCAAAACGCTTCGGCGGAAGTTTCGTCAAACCAGCAAGACGGCCAAACTTCAAAGCCGTGGCTTAAAAGTTCGTGGCTAGACGGGTAAGTTTCTTCTAATTTATAATGCCAGTCGCAAATAATTATATCTTTTGGAATTTCGCTAATACATTTAGAAGTGCCAACGTTTTCAAAATCTTTTTCGTATCTTGCGCGGTGCGGTCCGTCTTCGCCTAAAAGTTTAGTGGCGTTAAGCAAGCGGTCGCCCCAAATCATAACGGAAACGCCTTTTTTCTTAAAGTGTTCGTATAGTATAATTAAGTTATCGCGAAAAAGGTCGGCGGGGTCTAAACCTTTACAACGCTCGCATTGACCAAACAAAAATATTTCGTCCATACCAAGGTGTATAGTTTTACATTTGGTGGCTTTGGCGAGTTCGTCTAACGCGGGAATAACCACCTTATAAACTTTCGGCTCGTTACAACACCAAGCGGGCGTATAGGTTGAAAGCCATTTATAGCCGACGCGTTCGTGTACGGGAGCAATAAGTTTTTCATCGGGAATATCGGGCGTTTCGTCGAATTCAGGGTACGCTTTAAGTAGCGAATTTCTATATTTCCAGCCTTGATGACCTATGCAGTTATAAAGCGGTATAGGCTCGATATTTGCGTTTCTTAACTTATCGCAACAGTTAGAAAGCGTTGAAGCCGTAATGTTTGACGAGCTAATTTCAGGATGGCTTTTAAATTTAAAAGCGTTGTTAATTTCAATTATTAAATGTGTCAAACCTAGCGGAGCAAGATATTTTATAGCGCCGTCAACGTTATTTATAAGCGATTGCTCGTTTTCTACTCTTAAATGATAACCAAAAATTTTCATAGTAAAATGATTATATCACGGCAAAACGCGTATTTCAATATAAAACCGCGTCAAATTATAAAAAACGTTGTAAACTTTTAGTTAATACGTTATAACGTAATGCGTACGAAATTCGCATAAAAAAGGAATAAAAAATGAAACTACTTGGTATAGACTACGGAACTACTTCCGTAAAAACTGCATTATTTGATGAAAAACTCAATGAATTAACGAGTCTTTTACAAGATTATACTCTTAACACGAAAGGCGATAGAGTTGAATTTGAAGCCGAAAATTACTGGAAAATGCTTAAAGAAAGCATAAGTAAAGTAAGCAAAGAGCATAAAATAGACGCGCTTGCAATAGACTCACAATGCGAAACTCTAATACTTACCGACGAAAACGGCGTACCCGTACGCGACGCTATCGTTTGGCTTGATAATAGGGCAACCCTTGAAGCGCAAGAAATCGAAGCAAAGTTTGGCAGAAAAAAAGTTTACGAAGTTACCGGTCAACCCGAAATTACTGCAACGTGGCCTGCGTGCAAACTTTTATGGGTCAAGAAAAACGAGCCTGACGTTTGGGCAAAAACTAAAAAGATTTTTATGCTTGAAGACTATCTTATTTATAAACTTACCGGAAATTTCGTTGCGGAAAAAACTATTCAGTCGTCAACTATTTACTTTGATATAAGAAGTGGCGAGTGGTGGGGCGAAATGCTTGACTATTTAGGCGTTTCAAAACAAATGCTTCCAACGCTCTATAAAAGTGGCGAAAAGGTAGGCGAGTATAACGGTATAAAAGTTGTAACTTCGGCTATGGACCAAATTGCGGGCGCTATCGGCGCGGGCGTTATAAAAAAGGGAATCGTTAGCGAAATGACGGGAACTACTATGGCAATTTTCGTTCCAACGGATAAATTTCCAAAATACGACGAGAGTAGCATAGTTCCTTGCCACTACAATTACGACGACGGTTACTGCCTACTTTCTTGGAGTTCAACCGCGGGCATGGCGCTCAAATGGTTTAAAAACACTTTCCACAAAGACCTTAAATTTAGCAAGATTGACGAAATGGCTTCAAAGGTAAATGCGGGATGCGACGGGCTTACTTTCTTACCGTATCTTTGCGGTTCAACTATGCCAAAATACAATCCCGAAGCTCGCGCAAGTTTTACAGGTATTACCCCCGAACATACTTCGGCGCATTTTGCAAGAAGCATTATGGAATCGGTTGCGTTTATGCTTAAAAGCACGCTCGACTATTTGCAAATTCCGTTTGAAGAAATTAGAACTATGGGCGGTGCGGCGTCAAGCGAACTTTGGTGTAATATTAAAGCCGACGTAACCAAAAAAACGCTCGTTACTTTAAAGCGTAAAGAAACGGCGTGTTTAGGCTCTGCTATACTTGCGGGCGTTGGAGCAAAGTGTTTTAACTCGGTTGAAAAAGCGTGCGCTCTTATAGAAACCGACAAAAGATATTTGCCAACAAACGTTGATTATACCGAAGCGTATAATAGATATTTACAATACGATAACGTTTTAAACGTAAGGAAATAGAAAATCTCGGCTTATCAGCCGAGATTTTTAATTCTATTAAAGTAAAGGAACTAATAATAAAAGCGAAACGCCGTAGTACACACAAACGGCAACGAAGTCGTTAACGGTTGTAATAAGCGGACCTGACGCAACTGCCGGGTCAATGCCTATGCGTTTAAAGAGTAGCGGGGTAAAAGTTCCAACCAAACTAGCAATAAGCATAGCAACGAATAGAGAAAGTCCTATGCAAGCCGAAATATGAAAACCCGAAACGCCTATTCCCGCAATATAAGACGCTTCGAAGAATTGCAAGTATAAACCAACTAGCACGAAGGCAACCGTTCCTATCAACAAACCGTTACATGCGCCAACTCTCATTTCCTTAAACACGAACTTAAACTTTTCTTTGGCGGTCATCGTTTCGTTACTAATAACTCGAATGGTAACGGCAAGGCTTTGAGTTCCCGAGTTACCGCTCATACCGAGTATTAAACTTTGAAAGGTATATAAAACCAAAAGTGAAGTGGGAATCAAGTTTTGAAACGTTTGTATGACCGACGCAACCAACACGCCTAAAACCAAAAGCGTTATAAGCCAAGGAATACGCTTTTTAATACTTTTAAAAATAGGTTCGTCTAAATCTTCTTCACTCGTTAAACCTGCGAGTTTTGCGTAGTCGTCGCTCATTTCTTCGTCAACGGCTTCAACAATGTCTGACGCGGTAATAACGCCTATAATTTTTTGTTCGCTATTTAAAACGGGAATAGAGTCTTCCGAATAGTCTTTTAAACTTTCAATACAGTCGGCAACCTTTTCATTGTCGTGAAGGTACGGATAGTTTGTTATTATTATGCTTTCAAGCGGGGTAGTGTTGCGCGCAACTACTAAATCGCGAAGTTCTATCGCGCCGTAAAAACAGTCGTTTTCGTCAACGGTGTATATCGTTGTGATGTTATCATTTTCCGCCGCTTGCTCAATAACCGAACTCATCGCTTCTTTAATCGTAAACGACTTTTTAATAGTGATGTAGTTAGTAGTCATACGGCTACCGATTTCATCGTCTTCGTAAGATGCAATAAGATTTATTTCTTTTTGAGTTTCCGGCTCGATTAACGGAATAAGTTCGTTTCTTTGTTCTTCCGTCAATTCTTCTAAAACGTCGATAGCGTCGTCAACGTCCATTGACTCGATAATGTCTGCAACTTTTTCGTTATCAAGTTCGGCTAAATAATCTTCAACGTCGTCTAAGTACGCAAAAACGTCCGAAACGGCTTCGTTGCCTAAAATTTTATATAAAGTTTTTCTTTCTTCTTCGGTTAAAAGCGGTATAATTTCGGCAATATCGTTGTCGTGATATTCGCTTAATTTTTCGCGCTTAACTTTTTGAGAGTCGTTACCCTTAACAATTTCAAGTAACTCTTCCGTGTAATCACGCTTTTCTACGAGTTGAACTTCTTTTTCAACAATCTTTTCTTTTTCGTCCATTTTGCACCTCTCTAAACGGCATAAAAAAATGCCCGATACTTTACGCACCGAGCACGGACCATATATTATATATAGATGCGCGCGTGTATAGAGCGCGCGTTAAAGGCACGCCTAAACGATTAGCGGAGCGTAAAAAATTTGCTTGTTAATTTGTTTAATCGTTGCGAAAGTTTCGTTATAAAAAACGAACTTCGCGGGCTACCTTCCGTCGTCATAATTTTCTCCTTTTTTCAATCTTAACACATTTATAAATTTTTAGCAACAATCAGTGTGTTAAAAAATGAATTTTTTTCAATAATATATGATTTTAATGCTAAAATTACGCAAAATATACTAATTAAAACGCCGTTTTTAGTAGGTGTTTTGGTTTAAACAACTATATGTTGTGGTTTAAAAAAATATTTAAAAATTATTTAAAAAAACGCTAAAAAATAGTTGACATAAAATGCTAATTAGATTAGAATAAAAAGGCTGTGTTCATATTGGGTTGATACGAAAAGTTACTTAAACTCAAATTTAAAGCGAATCCGGAACTCGCTTTATACTAAGAGAAGATAATTTTCGTTGACAAATGTGGGGGTTTAACTCCCGCGACTAACCGTGCAAGAAAGTAGGAATCATTCGCAGCAAAATAACACAGTAGCGAATGTTTTTTTATTTTTATAAGCGCGACACACACGGCAATGTTGACTACATTTAACAGTTAGTATAAAAAAAGGAGTAGAAAAAACAATGGCAGGACAAAAAATTAGAATTAAATTAGCCGCATACGACCACAAAATGGTTGACCAAGCAACTGAAAGAATCGTTGAAACAATGAAGAAAGCAGGCGCTAAAATAAGCGGTCCTATCCCTCTTCCTACTGAAAAGGAAATCGTTACTATTTTAAGGTCTCCTCATAAGTACAAGGATAGCAGAGAGCAATTTGAAATAAGAACTCATAAAAGACTTATTGACATTTACTCTACAAACGCCAAAATACTTGACAGTATTCATTTACCAGCAGGTGTTGACGTAAAAATTAAACTTTAAAAACAAAAAACATACAATTATAAATTGTAAATAATATGGAGGTGAACTTTATCAAATGAATAAAGCAATCATTGGAAAGAAATTAGGTATGACGCAAATCTTTTCCGCAGACGGAAAAGTAATTCCCGTTACCGTAGTTGAGGCAGGTCCGTGCCCAGTAGTTCAACTTAAAACTGTTGAAAAGGACGGATACCAAGCAATTAAACTTGGCTTTAACGAAGTTAAGGAAGCAGAACTCAACAAACCAGAAGCAGGTCAGTTTAAAAAAGCAGGCGTTGCTTGCCAAAAAATTCTTAAAGAATTTAGGCTTGAAGATATCTCTTCATACGCTGTTGGACAAACTGTAACTGTTGAAACTTTTAAAGAAGGCGACAAGGTTGACGTTGCCGGTCAAACGAAAGGTCACGGTTTTTCGGGTGTAATTAAAAGATGGAATCAACAAAGGCTTAAAATGACGCACGGTGTTGGCCCTGTTCACAGAGAAGTAGGTTCTATGGGTTCAATCAGCGCTCCGTCAAGAGTGTTCAAAAACAAGCACATGCCAGGTCAATACGGTAACGAAAGAGTAACCGTACAAAACCTTGAAATCGTAAAAGTCGATACGGTTAGAAACGCGTTACTCATTAAAGGCGCAATTCCAGGTCCAAAGGGCGGAATCGTTGCTATTAGTGATAGCGTTAAAGCATAAAGGAGAGTTATTCTATGCCAAGCATTAAAGTTTATAACATGAAAAACGAACCAGTAGGTTCTATGGAACTTAGCGAAATCTTCGCAATTGAATACAACGAACCTTTAATACACCAAGCAGTAGTAACAAGACTTGCTAACGAACGTCAAGGTACTAAAAGTACTTTAACAAGGTCGGAAGTAAGAGGTGGCGGTAAAAAACCTTGGAGACAAAAGGGTACTGGTAACGCTCGCCAAGGCTCTACGAGAGCACCACAATGGATTAAGGGTGGCGTGGTATTCGCACCAAAATCAAGAGATTTCTCTAAAAAGATGAACATAACTGCAAAGCGTGTTGCACTTTTTAGCGCACTTTCTAAAAAACTTGCAGACAACGAATTCTTCGTTATTGACAACCTTGCTGTTGAAAACGGCAAAACAAAAGAAATGGTTGCGTTTATGGACGCTTTCAAATTTGAAAAAACCGTTTTAGTAGTAATGGGTAATAACGACGTAAACGTTATTAGAGCATCTGCAAACATTCCTACGCTTGAAACTATTCCAGTTGAGCAAATAAACACTTACGACGTTGTTAAAAACGCAGTAGTAGTTCTTGCTAAAAGCGCAGTTGAAAAATTAGAGGAGGTTTACGGAGAATAATGAAAGAAAGAGATATTATTATCAGACCTCTTTTAACAGAAAAGAGTTATGCTGATATCGCTACAAAAAAATACGTTTTTGTAGTAGCAAAGTCAACAAACAAAACAGAAATTAAACTTGCTATCGAAAAACTTTTCGACGTACAAGTTGAATCTGTAAACACTGTAAATTGCCGTGGCAAATTAAAGAGAATGGGTAGAAACGAAGGTTTCACTCCATCTTACAAAAAAGCCATCGTACAATTAAAAGCAGACAGCAAAGGCATCGAGTTCTTTGATTCAATGGCTTAAGGAGGAAACATAAATGGGTATTAAAAGATATAAACCAACTTCTTCTGCCCGCCGTTTTATGACAGTAAGTTCTTTTGAAGAAATTACTTGCACAACGCCAGAAAGGTCACTTTTAGAAGACCAAAAACACAAAGCTGGCCGTAACGCGCAAGGTAAAATTACTGTAAGACATCACGGTGGTGGCAATAAAAGAAAATACCGTATTATCGATTTCAAAAGAAATAGAGACGGTATTCCTGCAATTGTAAAAACCATAGAATACGACCCTAACAGAACTGCAAACATTGCACTTCTCGTTTATGCAGACGGTCAAAAAAGATATATTCTTGCTCCTCTCGGCTTAAACGTTGGTGACAAAGTATTAAGCGGTGCGGGCGCAGATATTAAACCAGGCAACGCACTTCCTATCGAAGCAATTCCTGTTGGTACGATGATTCACAACATTGAACTTCAACCTGGCAAAGGCGGTCAACTCGTAAGAGCCGCTGGTATGGCAGCGCAACTTATGGCAAAAGAAGGCAAGTACGCGCAAGTTAAAATGCCAAGTGGTGAAATGCGTCTTATTCTTGTTAAATGTAAGGCAACGGTTGGCCAAGTTGGTAACCTTGACCACGAAATTATAAGAATAGGTAAAGCTGGTAAAGTTAGACACATGGGTATTAGACCTACTGTAAGAGGTTCCGTAATGAACCCTTGCGACCACCCTCACGGTGGTGGTGAAGGTAGAGCACCTATCGGTAGGCCAGGTCCTGTAACTCCTTGGGGTAAACCAGCCCTTGGTTATAAGACTAGAAAGAAGAAGAATAGAACCGACAAGTTTATTCTTAAAAGGGTAAACTAATTTGGAGGAATATTAAATGAGTAGAAGTGTTAAAAAAGGACCTTTCGTCCAAGAAAGATTATTGAAAAGAGTAGAAGCACTTAACGCAGAAAACAAGAAGACTGTTTTAAAAACTTGGTCAAGAGCATCTACGATATTCCCTCAAATGGTAGGACATACTATTGCAGTTCACGATGGTAGAAAGCACGTTCCCGTTTACATCACAGAAGATATGGTTGGTTGTAAACTTGGTGAATTTGCACCTACAAGAACGTTCAAAGGCCACTCTGGCTCTAAAACGTCTAACTCGAAGTAGGAGGAAGAAAAATGGCTAAGAATATGAAATTAAAGACTCAACGTATTGAAGAAAATAAAGATAAAAGAGCAAAAGCGGTTGCTAAATTTATTAGAATTTCTCCATACAAGGTTAGAGTTGTTCTTGATAACATTAGAGGTAAAAGCGTAAACACTGCTCTTGCTATTTTAGAAAATACTTCTAAAGCAGGTGCAGACCCTATCAAAAAGGTTGTTCTTTCTGCCGCTGCTAACGCAGAACACAATTTAGGTATGAATAGAGACGACCTTAAAGTTGCCGTATGCTATGCTGACCAAGGCCCAACTTTAAAGAGAATGAGACCTATGGCTCACGGCAGAGCATTTAGAATTTTGAAGCGTACAAGTCACATCACTGTAATTCTTGATGTGATTAACAAGTAGGAGGCGGTTATGGGACAAAAAGTAAATCCTCACGGATTAAGAGTTGGCGTAATCAAAGATTGGGATACTCAATGGTACGCAGATAAAAAAGCGTTCGCATTAAATCTTAAAGAAGATTACGAATTAAGAAAATTCATTAAAAACCAATACTATCAAGCAGCCGTTTCTTCTATTAGAATTGAAAGGGCGGCAACGAAAGTTACAGTTACTGTATTTACTGCAAGACCAGGCGT
Organism: Christensenellaceae bacterium; assembly: GCA_045654225.1. Classification (GTDB taxonomy): domain Bacteria; phylum Bacillota; class Clostridia; order Christensenellales; family Borkfalkiaceae; genus HGM11412. The sequence goes on from JAZOMW010000058.1 coordinate 14,020, forward strand.
TTTAATCGGCAAGGCAGGTGCAGAAATAGAAGTAATGAAAAATAGCCTTACAAAAATTGCAAAAGGCAAGCAAATTGCCGTTAATATCGTAGAAGTTAAAAAACCAGACTGCGATGCACAACTTATCGCTGAAAACGTTGCTTCACAACTTGAAAAGAGAGCATCTTTTAGAAGAAGTATGAAACAAGCAATTTCAAGAGCAACTAGACTTGGCGTTAAAGGTATCAAAATTATGGTTAGCGGAAGACTTGACGGTGCTGAAATTGCGCGTAGTGAACAATATCACGAAGGCTCAATTCCACTTCAAACACTCCGTGCCGACATTGACTACGGTCTTGCAGAAGCACATACAACCTTTGGTATTATCGGTGTTAAAGTATGGGTTTATAAAGGCGAAGTTTTAGGCGGTAAGAAAGTTACCGAAGGAGGCGAGGCTTAATATGTTAATGCCAAAGAGAGTTAAAAGAAGAAAGGTTCATCGTGGCAGAATGACTGGTAAGGCTAACAAAGGCAACGTAATTGCTTACGGTCAATACGGACTTGTTGCTATGGAACCATCATGGATTACTTCAAACCAAATTGAAGCAGCCCGTGTTGCGATGACAAGATTTATTAAGCGTGGTGGTCAAGTATGGATAAACATATTCCCACACAAACCTATTACTCAAAAACCTGCTGAAACTCGTATGGGTTCAGGTAAAGGTTCAGTAGAATATTGGGTTGCAGTAGTTAAACCAGGTAGAGTATTATTCGAAATGGCTGGCGTTGACGAAGCAACTGCAAGAGAAGCAATGCGTCTTGCAGGTCATAAATTACCTATTAAGACGAAGTTTGCAGTAAAAGAAGTTTCACAAGAAGGCGGTGAAGGTTAATGAAAGCGAAAGAAATAAAAGAAATGACTAATGACGAATTAGTTGCAAAACTTGAATCTTTAAAAGAAGAATTGTTTAACCTTCGTTTCCGTCACGCAACTGGTCAACTTGAAAATCCTAATATGCTTAAATTCGTTAAAAAGGATATTGCAAGAGTTAAAACCATTATTTGTGAAAGAGAAAAGAAGGCGTAATGGAGGAAAGTTTATATGGAAAGAAATTTAAGAAAAGAAAGAGTAGGCTTAGTAGTTTCTGACAAAATGGATAAAACCGTTGTTGTTGAAATAACCGAAAAAAGAAAACATCCTCTTTACAAAAAGACTATTACTAGAACTGTAAAGTTTAAGGCGCACGATGAAGCAAACGCTTGCGGTATCGGCGACAAAGTAAGAATAGTAGAAACAAGAAAATTATCCAAAACTAAAAATTGGAGAGTTTCTGAAATTATTGAAAAGGCTAAATAATAATAGGAGAAAGCGAAAATGATACAACCACAAACAAGATTAAAAGTAGCAGACAACTCTGGCGCAAAAGAAATTATGTGCATAAGAGTTTTAGGCGGTTCTTTCAGAAGATGTGGTAACATCGGCGACGTTATCGTTGCAAGTGTTAAAACCGCTACTCCTGGTGGCGCAGTAAAGAAAGGCGATGTAGTTAAGGCTGTAATTGTTAGAACATCAAAAGGTCTTAGAAGACCTGACGGCACACACATTAGATTTGATGAAAACGCTGCCGTTATCATTGATAACCAAAAACAGCCAAAAGGAACTCGTATTTTTGGACCTGTTGCAAGAGAATTGAGAGAAAAAGATTTTATGAAGATTGTTTCTCTTGCTCCGGAAGTGCTGTAAGGAGATAATTATGAAAGTTAAGAAAAACGATACCGTTGTAGTTATTACGGGTAAAGATGCAAAAAAGACTGGTAAAGTTTTAGTATCTATGCCTAAATTAAACAAAATTATCGTAGAAGGCGTAAACGTGCAAGAAAAGAACCGCAAGGCTCGTTCTGCACAAGAAACTAGCCAAAAAATTAAGAAAGAAGGTCCTATCGACGCTTCTAACGTTTTGGTTATTTGCCCTAAATGCGATAAAGCAATTCGCGTTGCATACGCAATCGTTGACGGCAAAAAAGTTAGAGTTTGCAAAAAGTGCGGTGCTGTACTTGACGTAAAAGAAGAAAAGAAAGCAGTAGCAAAAAAAGCAAGCAAAAAAGCCGTTAAAGAAGAAGCAACAGAAGAAGTAAAAGCCCCTGCAAAAGCAAAAAAGGCTACTAAAAAAGCAGAAGTTGCTGTTGAAGAAAAAGTAGAAGAAAAGAAAACTACTAAAAAATCAACTAAAAAAGTTGCAGAAGGCGAAGAAGTAAAAGAAGTTAAAAAGACTTCTAAAAAGAAAACCGCAAAGAAAGACGATGCGGAAAACGCTTAAGCGTAATATTATTTAAGGAGAACTTATTATGGCAAAAACGACTCAGGTTGCTAAGGTAACTGTAACCGATTCCGATTGCAGAGTAAGAGAAGCGTACAAAACAGAAGTTGTACCATATCTTATGAAGCGTTTTAACTATAAAAACGTAAACCAAGTTCCAAAGTTAGTAAAAATCACTATTAACGGCGGTCTTGGCGATTGTAAAGACAACGCTAAAAGCGTTCAACTTGTTGAAAAAGAACTTTCACTTATTGCCGGTCAAAAACCTGTTCTTACAAAAGCAAAAAAATCAGTTGCTAACTTCAAGGTAAGACAAGGTATGAACGTAGGTATTAAAGTAACGTTAAGAAATGATAGGATGTATCAATTCTTTGACAAGTTTGTATCAATAGCACTTCCACGCGTTAGAGACTTCAAGGGTGTTCCTGACAAGTCTTTCGACGGCAGAGGCAACTACGCAATGGGCATTAAAGAACAACTTATTTTCCCTGAAATTCAATACGACCAAGTAGAAAAAATAAGAGGTTTCGATATTTGCTTTGTAACAACCGCTAAAACGGATGAAGAAGCGTACGAATTGCTCAAAGCAATGGGCATGCCTTTTAAGGCTTAATTAAGGAGAACGGTCATGGCAAAAAAAGCAATGATAAATAAACAACAAAAAACACCTAAGTTCTCGACGAGGGCTTATACAAGGTGCAGTATTTGTGGTCGTCCACACTCTGTACTTCGTAAGTATGGTATTTGTCGTATATGTTTTAGAAATTTGGCTTATAAAGGACAGATTCCCGGCGTGAAAAAGTCGAGTTGGTAAAAGGAGGAACAGATAATGACAGATACAATAGCAGATATGCTTACACGCATTAGAAACGCATTAGTTGTAAAACACGAAAGCGTAGAAGTTCCGGCATCTAAAATCAAAAAGGAAATTGCCAGAATTCTTTTGCAAGAAGGCTATATTACATCATATGACGTTGTTGAAGACGGCGTTCAAGGCAAAATTGTTATAACACTTAAATACGGTCCTAACGGAGAAAGAGTTATAAGCGGTCTTAAAAGGGTTTCTAAACCAGGTTTAAGAATTTACACGGGTTGCGACGAACTTCCAAAAGTTCTTGGCGGTCTTGGTATTGCAATTATATCTACTTCAAAAGGTGTTATGACTGATAAAGAAGCAAGAAAAAGCAATCACGGCGGTGAAGTGCTTGCTTACGTTTGGTAAGGAGGTATAGGATATGTCAAGAATTGGTAAAGCACCTATACAAGTTCCTCAAAACGTGGAAATTAAAGTGGCAGACGGTATCATTACTGTAAAAGGCCCTCTTGGCGAATTAAAGCAAAATTTTGATAGCAAAAATATCGGCTTTAAACTCGAAAACGGCGTTTTAGAAGTAGTTAGATACAATGAACAAAACGCAACTAAATCTAAACACGGCTTATATAGAGCACTTGTTTACGATATGGTTGTAGGCGTTACTGCTGGTTACAAGAAAACTCTTATCGTAAACGGCGTTGGTTGGAAAGTAACGCAAGTAGGTAAAGATTTAAGCCTTTCAGTTGGTTTTAGCCACCTTGTTGAATACAAGGCTGTTGAAGGCGTTAAACTTACTTGCACAAGCCCAACGGAAATCGTTGTTGAAGGTATTAGCAAAGAACTTGTAGGCGCAGAAGCGGCTAAAATTAGAGCAATTAGAAAACCTGAACCTTATCACGGTTACGGAATTCGTTTAAGCGATGAAGTAATTGAACGTAAGGAAGGTAAGACTGCGGGTAAATAAGGAGTAAACTGATATGATATCTAAAATTGATAAAAATGCGGATAGATTAAAAAGACACGAAAGAGTTAGAAACAAGGTGTCTGGCACGCCAGAACGCCCAAGACTCTCCGTTTATAGAAGTCTTAACCACATTTACGCTCAAATAATAGACGACGTAGCAGGTAAAACTTTAGTTTCCTGCTCAACAATGGATAAAACCCTTGCCGACACTTTTAAAGACCTTACTAAAACTGAGGCTGCAAAAGTAGTAGGTCAAGAAGTTGCTAAACGCGCGCTTGCTAACGGTATAACCGAAGTTGTTTTTGACAGAGGCGGTTACATCTATATGGGTCGCGTTCAAAGCGTAGCAGACGGCGCAAGAGAAGCCGGTCTTAAATTCTAAGGAGGACTTATAAAATGGCAAGAGAAAATAAAGCTCCAAGAAAGCAAGAAGAAAAAGACGGTCTTTGTAAAAAACTTATTTCCGTAAACCGCGTAACGAAGGTTGTTAAGGGCGGACGTAAAATGCGTTTTGCCGCACTCGTAGTAGTTGGTGATGAAAACGGAAAGGTTGCTTGCGGTATGGGTAAAGCAAACGAAGTTCCAGAAGCAATCGATAAGGCAACTGCACAAGCCAAAAAGGCTATGAAGAAAGTTGCACTCGTTGGAACTACTATCCCACACGAAACCATTGGTAAGTTTGGTAGAGGCTCAATCGTAATGCTTCCAGCAGAAGAAGGTACTGGTGTTATCGCCGGTGGTCCAGTTCGTGCGGTTATGGAAGCAGTTGGCATAAGAGATATAAGAACTAAATCACACGGCACAACTAACCCTATAAATATGGTTAAAGCGGCTATTGCTGGTTTATACGGTCTTAAATCTATTGAAGAAGTGGCAGCACTTCGTGGAAAAACTGTTGAAGAAATTAAGGGTTAAGGAGGAAGATATGAACGTTAAAGTTACGCTTATTAGAAGCACTATATCTTGCACCGCGGCTCAAAAAGGAACTGTTGCAGCCCTTGGTCTTAAAAAAATAGGACAATCAAAAGTTTTTGTAGACAGTGCTACTTTACAAGGTCAACTCAAAGTTGTTAGTCACCTTGTAAAAGTGGAAAACGTATAAGAGGTGCAGTATGAGAATTAACACATTACAACCTGCTGAAGGTAGCAGAACGTCAGTAAAAAGACTTGGCCGTGGTATCGGTTCTGGTCTTGGAAAAACAAGCGGTAAAGGCCACAAAGGACAATGGGCTAGAAGCGGTGGCGGTGTAAGACCTGGTTTTGAAGGCGGTCAAATGCCACTTACTCGTAGAGTTCCAAAAAGAGGTTTTAACAATCGTTTTAGAAAGGTATATGCAATCGTAAATATTTCCGTTCTTAACGGATTTGAAAACGGCGCGGTTATCGATTTTGAAACGCTTTACGGCGAAGGCCTTATTAAAGAAGTTAAAAACGCCGTAGGACTTAAAGTTTTAGGTAGCGGAGAACTTAAAGTTGCTCTTACCGTAAAGGCTAACAAATTCAGCGCTTCTGCAAAAGAAGCAATTGAAAAAGCCGGCGGTACGGTAGAACAAATTTAATAACTCTCTAATATCAAAAACGGCGGAGGTAAAAAATGTTTGAAACGTTAAAAAAGGCGTTTAAGATAAAGGAAATTCGCGTTAAAATATGGTACACCTTATTATTCCTTTTATTATATAGGGTTGGTTCGTATATTCCTATTCCAGGCATAGGTGACACTTTGCTTGACAGTGGAGCGCTTGAAAGTTTAACTTATCTTAATATAATGAATATGATGACGGGTGGTTCGCTTGCGCAAGGAACTTTCTTTGCAATGGGTATCGGCCCTTACATCAACGCATCAATTATTATGCAACTTTTAGCCGTTGCAATCCCGTCCCTTGAAAGACTTTCTAAACAAGGCGAAGAGGGAAGAAAAAGAATTTCGCAATATACAAGATATTTAACTATTTTGCTTGCTATAATTCAAGCAACGGGCATCTTGCTTAATTATTCTGAAACCTTGGTTGCATCCGACAATGCAACACCGCTTGCAAATATATTATTTGGTCAAGAATGGCTTGCTTACGTCGTAGTAGTTCTTTTCTTTACCGCAGGTACGGTAGTTACTATGTGGATAGGCGAAAGAATTACCGATTACGGCATTTCAAACGGCATTTCAATGCTTATTTTTGCAGGTATTATTGCTACGGCTGGTCAAACTTTTATTCAAATGATTAGCAACATTGCGGGCGAAGAAGGGCTTACTTATTTTTGGAAGTTCATCATAATGCTCGTAGCGTTAGTAGTAGTATTCGTTTGCATTATTACCGTAGAACTCGCTGAAAGAAAAATCCCAGTTCAATATGCTAAACAAATTAGGGGTCAAAAGATGTACGGTGGTCAGTCAACGGTTATACCTATTAAGGTTAACTCGAACGGCGTACTTCCACTCATCTTTGCTTTCTCTATTTTAAGTTTCCCAGAACTTATCATGACGCTTTTCGGCGTTATGGATTCCGGCTTTGGCTTATGGTGGGCTAGGTGGATGGGCGCAGATAGTTGGGTTTACCCAATAGTATTAAGTTTGCTTATTATATTCTTTGCATACTTCTATACTTCAATCCAATTCAATCCTGACGACATTTCAAAGAGCATCCAACAAAACGGTGGTTTTATAATGGGTATTAGACCAGGCAAACCAACTGCGGATTATTTAAGAAAAATAAGTGGTAGAATTACGCTTTTCGGCGCTATATTCCTTGCGCTTATAGCACTCGTTCCATCGCTTATATTTAAGGCTATTGACGCTTCAAGTTACGGTGCTTTCACTGCAACGGGTATGCTTATCGTAGTATCGGTTGCACTCGAATTCAATACCGCACTTGAATCGCAAATAATGATGAAAAACTATAAAGGATTTTTAAAATAAAATGCGAATAATACTTCTTGGCGCACCTGGTGCAGGCAAGGGTACGCAAGCAAAAAGGCTTTCAACAAAATACAATTTACTGCACATTTCTACTGGTGACATATTCAGGGAAAATATTAAAAATTCCACTGATATAGGCAAAATAGCAAAGTTTTATATTGACAAAGGTCAACTCGTACCGGACTCCGTTACCGTTGAACTTGTTAAAAGAAGACTTGAAAAAGAAGACTGTGTAAATCAAGGCTATTTGCTTGACGGGTTTCCACGAACTGTTGAACAAGCAATAGAACTTGACAAATTTTCAAAAATTGATATAGTTTTGAACATTGACGTTGACTTTAATAAACTTGTAAAACGCATAACGGGTAGGCGCGTTTGTCCTAAATGCGGTGCATCGTATCACGTAACCACTCTTAATGGAAAAACGGATTGTGAACTTTGCAAAACACCTCTTATCATGCGTGACGACGATAACGAAGAAACGGTTATTAAGCGTATAGAAGTTTACAATAAGCAAACGTCGCCACTTGTTGAGTATTACGGAAAACAAGGTAAACTTAAAACGGTTGACGGTAATCTTGAAATAGACGAAACGTTTAACCAAATTGTAAAAATATTAGGCTAAAATGATTTATATTAAGTCGGATAACGAATTAGAGTTGATGCGTGAGCCTTGTAAAATTGTTCGTGACGTACTTTTACTTGCAGAAGAAAAGTTACAAGCGGGCATGACGACGGGCGAACTAAACAAAATTTTACACGACTACATTATTTCTTCAAAAGCAAAGCCGTCTTTTTTAGGAAAATACGGATTTCCCGCGTCTGCTTGTATATCAATAGATAACGAAGTAGTGCACGGAGTTCCCGGAAATAGAGTAATAAAAGAGGGCGAAATAGTATCAATCGACGTGGGCGCGTATAAAAACGGTTTCCACGGCGACGGTGCAAGAAGTTTGTACGTTGGTAAAATATCTCCCGAAAAAAAGAAACTTATCGAAGTAACGAAAGAAAGTTTCTTTAAAGGGATTGAAGGCATTTGCATAGGAAGCGCGCTTGGCGACGTAGGCAGTCAAATACAGTCTTACGTTGAACAAAACGGCTTCTCGATAGTGCGCGACATGGTAGGCCACGGCATAGGCAGACAACTTCACGAAGACCCGCAAGTTCCAAATTACGGAAGAAGGGGAACGGGAGTTAGGCTTAAAAAGAACATGACTTTGGCAATCGAACCTATGGTTAATATGGGTTCACATCACGTTATAATAGACGGGTTAAGTTGTGTTACGCAAGATGGACTTCCGTCCGCACACTATGAAAATACAGTAGTAATTACCGATAACGGTGTAGAAATACTAACGGTATAAAAAAATCCTTATATGCTTAAACGCTGGTGGTAAAAAGCGTAAACTTTATGCCTTAAGGAAGAAGCAAAAGCATATATGGCGATAGCGGGAATTTCCCGTATGTTTATAAAATGGAGGTATTACGGTGTCAAAAAACGATGTAATTGAAGCCGAAGGCGTTATAGTTGAGGCTTTGCCAAATGCGACGTTTAAAGTTAAATTATCAAATGGATTTATAATTACGGCATATATTTCTGGAAAATTAAGAATGAACTACATTAAAATTATTCCAGGCGATAGTGTAAAAATTGAAATGAGTCCGTACGATTTAACGAAAGGCAGAATAGTATGGCGCAGTAAAAACTAACTTTTATAAATACAAAAATAATCGGAGGATAATAAAATGAAAGTAAGACCATCAGTAAAACCTATGTGCGACAAATGCAGAGTCATTAGAAGAGAAGGTAAAGTTATGGTAATTTGCTCCAAGAACAAAAACCATAAACAAAAACAAGGTTAATTACTTCTAAAAAACCAATTTAACAAAAAAATATTAAAAAAATAAATTATTTATATAATTCGGAGGTTTAAAAAATGGCTCGTATTGCCGGTGTAGATTTACCAAGAGAAAAGCGTGTTGAAATAGGTATCACATATATATACGGTATCGGAAGACCAACCGCAGTAAAAATTTTAAAAGCAACAGGAATCAATCCTGACACGAGAGTTAAGGATTTAACAGAAGAAGACGTATCTAAATTAAGAGAATATATCGACCATAACTACAAAGTTGAAGGCGAACTTCGTTCAGAAGTAAACCTTAACGTAAAAAGACTTATGGAAATCGGTTGTTTCCGTGGTGTTAGACACAGAAAGGGCTTACCTGTAAGAGGACAAAGTTCAAAGCGTAACGCAAGAACTCGTAAAGGCCCACGTCGTACAGTAGCAAAGAAAAAGACCGCTAACAAATAATTATTGAAGGAGGAATAATATAAATGGCTAAAACAGTCGCTACAAAGAAGCGTAAAGAACTTAAAAAAGTTGATAAAGGTCAAGTTCATATTCAATCTTCGTTCAATAACACTATTGTAACGGTTACTGATATGAACGGTAATGCAATTTCACATTCCAGCGCAGGTAGTCTTGGATATAGAGGTTCAAGAAAGAGCACTCCATTTGCTGCACAACAAGCAGCGGAAGTTGCTATTAAAGCCGCAATGGAACACGGACTTAGAAG
>JAZOMW010000059.1:0-3044 GCA_045654225.1 Christensenellaceae bacterium
GAATCTTCAACACGCCACGCAATTAGCCGTTCAACTTATAAGCAAATCGGCGCAAACGACATAGTTCAACTTAACCTTTCTGCTAAAATCGACGGTTATTCACCAGCAATCGGCTTACCTGTATTTATGGGTAAAGCGGAAGGCGAAAAGAAAGAACTCGTTGAATTCTGCTTAAAGATGCACAACTGGACAACTGAAAACTTAAAAGCAGGCATTAAAGCAGACGTTGTTCCTAAAAAGTTCTTACAAATGTTCAACGACGCGGGCTACGGCAAAAACTACGTTTACGGTCCTTGCCACGGCACGGGTATGATTGAAGTTGAAGCACCTTGGATGGAAACTTCAAGCGACTATATTTTAAAACCAAATATGACTTTCCAAATTGACACGTTCATTTCCGGTTCAACTTTCGGTTGCCGTTGGGAAAAAGGTTGCGCTATTACTGAAAACGGCGTAGATTCATATACTGATTACTTAGATAGAAAGGGTTTAATTGAACTTAACTTCTAATTATAGGTGAAATTATGGGTAAAGTAGTTGGTAAAAAATATTGGATTATTCCTGACTGTGAACTTCCACCGGAAGGCGAAGGCGTATTAAAGGGTCACGAAAGCGTTATAGTTGTAAACGACAGTAACAAAACCGCTCACATCAAAGTTAAAATCTTTTACGTTGACAAACCTTGTTACGACGAAATCGTTTGGACGGTTGAGCCACAACGCGTTAGATGTTTTAGAATGAATAACGTTGACGATATGTGTGGTTACGTTGTTGAAAAAGAAGCGCAATACGCTATGAAACTTTCAAGCACTCAACCTATCGTTGTTCAATACGGTAGGCTTGACAATAGGCAAACGAACCTTGCTTATTACACTACGCTTGCGTTTTAATTAAAGTTTAAATATTAAAGAGTTCGTTTAACGAACTCTTTTTTATTAGTAAAAGGTAGAGTAAAAAATTTTATTCTTAATACTAAAATCGTTATTGACATTAAACTTAAATTGTGTCATAATAAAAACGCTAAAAAATTTCTTAACAAAAATAGGAGAAACTAATTATGCAAATGCTTGAAATGTTATATGATGAAATACAAGACGCGGTTGATAGAAAAGTTCCTTTTATAATTCCTATCGGCACGCTTGAATACCACGCCCGCCACGCTTCTTGCGGAACGGACACGCTCGTTATTACAGGTTGTTTAAGAGAACTTGAAAAGGAAAAGGAAATAGTAGTATGTCCGCCTATTTGGTACGGTGTAGCGTCTTACGCGGTATGCGCTCCAAAACCAAGCCATTTCCACGTTGACGAAGACGCGTACGTAAACTATTTATACTACGTTTTAAAATCTATGATTGACGCTGGCCATAAAAATATATATCTCGTTGCTCATCACCAAACGGAAGGCGCGGGTTTAATGCCTATGACCATTGCTTGCCACAAAGCCGCTAAAAAAGTTACTATGGAATATATGGAACAAAAACTCGGTAAAGGTTGGTGGGGTAGTGACGATTACGCATCGTATTACGAAGATATGGGCAGTGAAGACGACCCGTTCTCATACATCAAAGTTATTCCGCTTATCGGTGCGGACGCGCAAATTAAGTGCGGTGGCTTTGACCACGCCGGCAAATGGGAAACTAGTTTAATGATGGGCACGTACCCTGAACTCGTTGATTTAAGCCGTTGCGAGCGTAATACCGAGTGGTTTGCAAAGAGCGCTACGGAAGCAAGTGAAGAAACGGGCAAACATATGGTAAACTGCACGCTTGAATGGTTAAGAAAAGTTATAGTTTAATAGATATTAAGCCTTTCAAAATATTTGAAGGGCTTTTATTTAGGTTTAATTAAATTTATTTTAAATAACTTTGTTTAAAACATTGAAAATTTATAAAAATTGTTGTATAATGTAAAAAACCAAATTAGGAGTTTAATATGAGCAAGAAGATTGATGAAGAAATGATTAACGAAGAAGTTGAAGAATTAGACGATATCGTTGAACTTATAGACGAAGAAGGCACTGCGCATCAATATTATCATATAGGCACTATGGATGAAAATGACAAAAAGTACGTTTTTTTCCAACCTGCCGAAGAAATTGAAGGCGCCGACCCTGACGACGTTGTTATCTTTGAATTAGACGAAGCAAACGAAGCGTTACTTCCCGTTGAAGATGAAGACCTTTTACAAAAGATTTTTGATAAATTCGTTGCCGAATACGAAGGCGAGTACGGCGAAGACGGCGATGACGATTATATAAATTAAGGGTGAACTATATGGAAAATATTAAAACTTTAATAGCAAAAGATTTACTTAAAATTAAGGCGGTGTTTTTTAGGCCGAACGAGCCTTTCACTTGGGCAAGCGGTATAAAAAGCCCCGTTTATTGTGATAACAGGCTTACTCTTACTTCCGTTGAAGTTAGAAACGACGTTGAAAACGCGCTTGCAAAAACGGTTATGGAAAACTATCCTAACGTTGAAGTGTTAATGGGCACGTCAACCGCGGGTATTGCTCACGCCGCAATTACAGGTCATTTATTAAACTTACCTATGGGTTACGTTAGGTCTGGCGCAAAAGACCACGGTAGGCAAAACCGCATTGAAGGCAAACTTGAAAAAGGTCAAAAGGTAGTAGTTATTGAAGACCTTATTTCTACGGGCGGTAGCGTAATCGAGGTTGTTGATGCTTTAAGAGAAGCCGGCGCGGAAGTTTTAGGCGTAGTAAGTATTTTTACTTACGGTATGCAAAAAGGTATTGATAGGCTTAACGAGGCAAACGTTAAGAACGTATCTTTAACTAACTTTGACACTATTGCGCAAGTTGCTTACGAAGAAGGTTATATTGCAAAAGAAGATATTGATAGACTTATTAAGTTTAGAAATAATCCGTCGGATGAAAGTTGGATAAAGGGAAACGAATAATGAGAAGTGTTATTGATATTAGTGATTTAACCGTTCAAGAAGTTGACGAACTCATTTTAACAGCGCAAGATATTATTAAAAATTCTTTAAAATACAGTGAAAAGTGCAAGGGCAAAAAACTTG
>JAZOMW010000060.1:0-5683 GCA_045654225.1 Christensenellaceae bacterium
ACTTGCTTTTTTTGCGTATTCAGTTTAAGTGGGGCGTCGAACGGGTGGGAATTGGCAACTTACAAGTTTATTTTTTTGAATTAGTTGCCAACAAACAGTGGACACCCACTGTTTGCCACACAGGCGTGATAGTAAACGCAGTTTACGGAGCGACCCCCACCGCCGGCACCAAAAAAAGCAAGTAGATTTTCTTACTTGCTTTTTTTGCGTATTCAGTTTAAGTGGGGCGTCGAACGGGTGGGAATTGGCAACTTACAAGTTTATTTTTTGAATTAGTTGCCAACAAACAGTGGAAACTACTGTTTGCCACACAGGCGTGATAGTAAACGCAGTTTACTAATCGAACCGCACAACCTAACAATTTTTATATTATACTCATATAAAATCTTAAAAAAGTATGGATTTTTCTACTCTTTTATGCTATAATAAAACAAGGAAAGGTGCAATTATGATTAAACAATTAGAAAATAAAAATTTTTCAGTTTTAGGCTTAGGCGAAGTTATGCTTCGCTTATCCCCTGCGGGTAAAGAAAGAATTTCATATAGCGAAACTTTTGAAAAAAAGGCTGGTGGCTCGGAACTTAACGTTGTTGCGGGCATTTCTTCGCTTGGATTAAGAACGGGCGTTATAACTAAACTACCTAACAATGAAATAGGCAAGTTTATTAAACACGAAATTCGCTTTACCGGTACGAGTGACGATTATATCGTTTACGATAACTCGCCTAATAAACGCCTTGGCATTTATTACTACGAAAGCGGAGCGTATCCAAGAACGCACGTTGTTTCTTACGACCGCCAAAACTCTTCCTTTATAAATTTTAAAGAAGAAGATTTGCCAAATGAAATTTATAGTGCAACTAACGTTTTTCACACTTCGGGCATTACGCTTGCGCTTGATGAAAATTTAAGAAAAAACGTTGTAAAAATAATAAATAATTTCCACAATAACGGTGCTCTCGTTTCGTTTGACGTAAACTATCGCGCGTCGCTTTGGAGTGAAGAACTTGCAAAAGAAACTATCGAACAAATTTTACCTATAATCGATATTTTGTTTATAAGCGAAGAAACTTTGCGTAGAATGTTTAAAATGACGGGCTCGTTAAAAGAAATTCATAAACAATTTGCAATTAAATACCCTAACCTTCAAATTATTGCAAGCACTAAACGTACGGTTATTTCACCGCAAAAACACGATTTTACTTCACTTATTTATGACTGTAAGGAAGATTTACATTATCAAGACGAGCCGTATAAAAATATTGACGTTATAGACCGCATAGGCTCGGGCGACGCTTTCGTTGCCGGCGCATTATACGGCTTATGTAAGTATAGAAGCATTGAACAAGCCTCAAAATACGGCGATGCTATGGCTTCACTTAAAGAAACTATACTTGGCGATATGACAAGGTGCGACCTTGTAGATATTGAACGCATAATAAAATCACACTCTAACCCCGCTAATAAAGACGAAATGGTTAGATAATAAAATAATTCATACTTAAAACCGCTTTATAAAGCGGTTTTTTGTTTGGCAGTATAAAAACGCAATTTAATTTTATAAAAATTAAAGATTTAATAAAATGTGTTGATTTTTTGAAAATCAAGTGATATAATATAGAAATTAAAGTATATATTACTTTATAGTAAAATTTTTTGGAGGAATTTATGATTAAAAAGATTATTGTTTTAGCAATATCTTTCGTACTTACACTCGGCTCCGTAGTTTACACCGAAGTTTCTACTGCCGACCCTGTAACGTACGGTTCTGGTACGGGAGTATCAAGAACGATTACGAGCGTTGACGAATTAACTGAACTTATCAACTCACTTCCTAACGTTTCAGTTTACGACGAACACGCTGACGTAACACAAGCCGAAGGTTATGAAAACTTTAAAGGCATAACCATTATTGAAAACGGCGAAAATAGTAAATATTCAAATTACAGAACTAACGTAAGACTTGACGATGACCCTGACCTTGAAGAAGACGAGATTGAGTATTTTTATAGCCGTCAACACGAGTACACTAACAAACGTTTAGAAATGTACTTTGATACAAACTGCATTTACTATCACTCTATCGGCACTATTTGGAATACGGTTGAATACTTTAATATGGACCTTGAAGGATATATTTGGAATATGTCAAACCTTGAAATTGCAAAAGGAACTGCTACGGATATTGACATTGAAGTATTCTATTCAAAAGATAGAACTTTAATGAAAATCAATCAAAACGAAACGTACTATCAAGAAGCGCTCCCTACGGACACGTATAGAGAATTTCCTTCATATAAAAAAGTTGAAGCGCCTACAAGCGAAGACGAAGACGACAAGCCAACCGAACAAGAAATTGCGTTAAAAGCTGTAAACGACAATCTTGGCATATGGGTAGAACTCGATATGAACGCTACCGGCATTGACGATATGGAACCAGATTATGACGCTATTCAAAATATGACTCCTGAACAACAAGAAGAGTATATGATGAACTTTATGATTCAAGGTCTGCTTTCCCGACTTTCGCGCGAACAAGTTAAAAGCATTAAAGAAGCAAACCAAAAAAACTACGATTACCTTGCAAGCCTTTCTTCCTTCATAGTTGAAAATATTGAAAATGAAAAATACTGGGAAGTAAACGGTCCTAAATACACGTTTGTTCCTTCTTACGAAGTTAACGGTTATAAATGTTCCGCTTGCCAAAGCACGTTTGACAATTTAGTTGCAGATTGCCCTAACTGTGATTACAATACAGACGTTAATTATTATTCACAATGGATTGACGATGCTAGAAACGCATACGTTAAGGCTTTAAAATCTGACTGGTATTATACTATTGGCATCAAAAATTATTCTCATAATGGAGAATTAACGCTTACACTTGGCCCTAGCACCACTATTAAACAAAGACTTGCATATACTTATAGCGCAGACAACGTTATTAATAGAAGAAGTGAAGAAATTACTTCTTACTCTACGATATTTAACGTAGATAACACGGAAGTAAAAGCACTTAAAGGCGCAAAAGTTAAATCACTTGACGATACTTACGGTAAATCGTTTAGAGAAGCATTCGATGCTCTTATGGCTGAACAAGGAGGTAACAATTAATTATGGCTAAAAAACAAAAACGTGAAGTAGTTAGAATTAAATGGATGGGCCTTGCTTGTTTTGCTATTGCAGTTTTATTATTTGCCCTTGCAGTTTGGGGTAGCAATATAGTTTCCGCAACGGAAAACAATATTTTTGGCTACACTATTGAACATTTTTCAAACCCTGACAATATCGTTGCAGTTTTCCAAGACGCTATCACTACAAGAATTATTTCGTTCTTTATGATAATGTTTATATCGCTTATTACGATATTTGCAAGTTTAAAAATCTTGTTTATGTTCTTTAACCTTTTAGGCTTTATTGGCAAAAAAGACGCGTATAAAACTGCAAAGAAATTTTCCAAATTCGTAAAAAGAGCGTTTGCAACTATGGCGCTTGAAATTACTGCCCTTTTAATATTCACGCTTGACGACGGCGTACTTACGAAAGATATTACAACTTTCTTTACCGTTGTTGGCGTTGCCTTTGGCGTATTATATTTAGGCACGCGCGCGTATAGGTGGCTCCTTGTTGAAAAACTTCCTATTTTAGATATGGTATTTATCTTTGTTAAAGACGCGCTGTTTTTAGGTTGCCTTGTATTTATGGCTACGCTTATTGATACAAAGTTACTTGCAAACGCAATTTTACTTGAAACAATGTTCAATATACCTCAAACTTCGTACGCACTTGCTCAAATGCCATTCACGCAATTAATGAACGTTGTTGTAGGCTTTATTCAATTCCTTATAGTAACGAGCCTTATAAGAAAAACTTTAAGATATTTTACTTTAAACAACTACAAAAAGTCTGCTTATAAAAAATATCTTGGCGCTTATATAACGCTTCTTATATTCGTTGTAATTTTTGCGGTATTAAAGCAAATTTTATTCCCGCTTATAAATCAAGACGCTGGGTCTATTGACGTTGTAGCAACGATTCTTGCAGTATTACCTACTATTATTCCTTACCTTGCAGTTATTATTGCAATTTCACTTGCAGGCTCTATTGAAGGCGGATACGTTAAAGAAATTAAACTTTACGTTCCACAACCAAAAACAGTTGCAGTAGCAAATGAAGAAGTTGCAACTGAAAACGCAAGCGAAGAAGTTTCGGCTAACGAAGAAGTAGAAGCAAATGAAGCAAGCGAAGAAGAGGTTGAAGAAGTTTTAGAGCCCGAAGTAGAAGTTGAACCTAAAAAGAAAGGTAGAAAATCTAAAAAGGCTGAAAACGAAGAATAATAATTAAACTAAAAAAAGCGTTAGTTTTGCTAACGCTTTTTTCTTTTGCAATTTTAAGTTCTTTATTTTTAATATTGATATTTACAATTTAAAAAAACAATGTTAAAATATAAGTAATAAAATAATATGGTGACTTCACAATAAACAAACGAAAGTTGTGAAGAAGCTAAAAATAAAAGGAGATATTTTTATGAAACAATTTTGGTCACTCTCGTTTAAACACTCAAAAAACCTAATTGATATGCTTATAGGTATAATTATTTATTTAGTTATAGGCGCAATAGCAGGTCTTTTAATCGGCTTTGCAGGCGCAATTACGGGTTGGATTCCTCTTGTTGGCGCAATTGTTGGTTGGGTTTTAAGAATCGTTGGTATTATAGTTGACGTTTGGGCTCTTGTAGGCATCGTACTTTGCGTTCTTGCAACGTTAGGATTTTTTAAATCAAACAAAAAATCTTCTAAAAAGAAAAAGAAAAAATAAATATACAAAAATTAAAGCACGCTTTAAAGCGTGCTTTTTATTTTACTTCTTTTCAACTATCTTTAAGTATTCTTCAACGTCTTTTTCATTTGGCTTGTAATCTGGGCGCGAGCAACAAGGAAGCGTTGGCTCTTGTCCGTTTGGTCCATAAAAAGGCGTTAAATAATCGTTTTCATACTTGATTTTATCTTCTTCTTTCCTAAAATCAGGAATATCGTAAGGCTTGCTACCGTTTAATATACTTCTATGCGCAAGTATGCCAACGGAAGCCATGGTAGTTGCAAAGTAAACGTCTAAAATAGGTTGTTTACCTTCTTTAATACAGTTAAGGAATTCACGCGTTGCAACAAAGTCGCCACCGCCGTGAGTTGACGCTTCAATTAAAGCCTTGTCTTTATCTTTCCATTCAGGTAAATATACGCTTCTTGTGTTTACGCCTTCAGGGGTATCCCACTCGTTATAAGTTAATAAAATTCTATCAGTACCGTCTCTTAAATTTTCAACTTGACCTTTTACACCGCAAAGGCGGAAAGATAAGCCGTGTCCACCAAAAGCGGCGCAACCTGTAACGCGGAAAACTGAATCATCGTCGTTTAAAGTTGTAATGATAGCCGCTCTATCGCCAACGTCAAGCCCCATAAGCGAGTCGCTTGGAGTTGGAGCAAATACCGGCATAGCGGTTACCCTTTTAGGCATAGCACCCGTAATGTACATAAGCGGGCCAAGAGAGTGAGTAATGTAGTAAGACCTTGGTAAAAAGTTACGCCAATGTTTAGGGTATGGCCTATATCTACGCATAACGTCGTCATCACCAGGCATTTCTGGGTGGTTATATTCGCCTTCGGCGTATAAAATTTTACCTAAC
>JAZOMW010000061.1:0-36424 GCA_045654225.1 Christensenellaceae bacterium
GTCGTATAAAAATTTAGTGGATAATAAAAAAGTAAATGTTAGTCTAAATAATGCTAAAAAAGAGACAATGTTTTTAGTTTTACCAGAATTGAGTTATCCTATTTATTGGATCAATGATTTGATTAAGTTTGCCAAATATTCTGGTATCGGAATAATTACAGGATTACAATATTTAGGAGATGATACAAAAAGACAATATAATTATACAGCTATTATTTTGCCATTTGACACGGGGAGAATGAAATATAGTAATGCTTTTCTTTACATAAGAGAAAAGAATGATTATTCTCCTATCGAAATTAAAGAACTTGCAAAATTTGGTTATTATTGTGTAGATAGAGATGTGGCGGAGTATCAAGTATTTAAATGGAAAGGTATACGTCTATCTTCAATGGTGTGCTATGAACTTACTGACATAATGGCAAGAGCATTATTAAAAGGTAGATGTGATTTTATTGCTGCCTCGGTATTTAATCCTGATACTACATATTTCTCTAACATAATTGATTCTGCAACAAGAGATTTACATACTTTTATCGTGCAGTCAAATACTTCTTTTTATGGAGATTCACGAGTTACAGGGCCATATGATAGAGATAGCAAAGACGTTTTGAAGATGAAAGGCGGCGATAATGATCACGTTGTAATTGGGACAATAGAGTTTGAAAAATTTAAGAAATTTCAATTAAACTATATGAAGAGTATTAGTTCATATAGAGAAAGTAGAAAGGTGAATTATCCTAAAAAAGACAAAAACAAACCAAATATAAAGCCTCTTTCAGCAAGATTTAAGAATATAGATGAATAATTTATAAGGTCGGTGGGAATAACCACCGACTTTCTCTATGCTTAAATTCAAATCTTTTATTTGAAAAGTCGAATATATCTATTGATTTTTTTATAAGAAAATGGTATAATAAGTTCAATTATTATACCAAGGGGTATTTTTATGGCAGCAAATTATAATAAACTATGGAAATTGCTTATTGACAAAGGTATGACAAAAACCGATTTACGTATGAAAACCGGCATGTCTACGTCCACGCTC
Source organism: Christensenellaceae bacterium (assembly GCA_045654225.1). Lineage (GTDB taxonomy): Bacteria > Bacillota > Clostridia > Christensenellales > Borkfalkiaceae > HGM11412. Next base: position 1,049 of record JAZOMW010000061.1, read on the forward strand.
GCAAAGATGAGTAAGAATGAAAACGTTTCTTTAGACGTTATTCTTAGCATTTGTAAAGTGCTTGAATGCAACATTGGCGACGTTGTTGATGCAACAGAAAAAGAAGATTAATTTGTTATATATGACGGGCATTGTCATATTTACTATGCTAAAATCAAATTGATTTTAGCAAAAACGAGGAAACAACAATGAAAACAGAAAAATTTAGAGTTAATTCAATATCGGTTAATGCACTTTTAGGCTTAATTGCTGCTAATAATATTGCCATTCCAGAAATTCAAAGACCTTTCGTTTGGAAAAACAAGCAAGTTAGAGACTTATTAGATTCTTTATACAAAGGTTACCCTACAGGATATATTATTCTTTGGAATAATCCAACTGTAAAATTGAAAGATGGTACAATTTCTGCTGGCAGAAAGAGTCTTATAGATGGACAACAAAGAATAACTGCATTAATGACTGCCATTGCAGGTATTCCTGTAATCAATAGCGAGTATAAAAAGACAAGAGTAAAAATTGCATTCAACCCTTTTGCTGCGCTTTCGGATGATAAAGACGCAGAGATTTTTGCTGTTCAAGACCAAAGTCATTTACGTAGTAAAAAATGGATACCTGACGTTGCAGAAATTTTTAAAGTTGGTTTTCCTCTTTTTACGTTTATAAATCAATACTGCGCTGATAATCCTGAAATGAAGCCTGAAAAACTTAACGAAATCATTATGGATTTACAATTTATAGGCAATCGACAAATAGGTGTTATTGAACTAGAAGACCATTTGGATATTGATATAGTAACGGATATTTTCATTAGAATAAACTCTAAAGGAACTGCTTTAAGTCAAGGCGATTTCGTTATGTCTAAAATTGCTGCGGATGAAAAATATGGTGGCAATATGTTGCGCAAGTGTATTGACTATTTTAGCCACCTTACAGTAGAGCCTTCGTTCTATGACTTCTTAAAAGAACATGATAATGAATTTGTAGAAAGTAATTACTTTAATAAAATTTCTTGGCTTAAAGATGATAGGGAAAATGTTTTTGACCCTGATTGTGATGATATTATACGTATTGCTTTTATGCATAAGTTTGGACGTTCTAAACTTGGCGAACTTGTAAGTTTACTTTCAGGTAGAAATTTTGAAACTAGAGAATACAGCGAAGAGATTATCGAAGATACATACACCAAACTAAAGGCAGGTGTTGAAAACGTAGTAAATGAACACAATTTTACTCAATTTATGATAGCAATTAAGAGCGCGGGGTTTATTTCGCCTAAAATGATTACGTCTAATATGGCTCTTGATTTTGCGTATACGTTGTATCTTATTTTGAAAGAAACTCAAGAGGTTGGCGTGTCTGAAATTAAGAGAGTAGTTCAAAAGTGGTATGCTTTATCTGTTTTAACAGGTAGATATAGTTCTTCCCCAGAAACTGCTTTTGCAAAAGACTTAAGATTAATTAAGGAAAATGGTGTAATTAAAACACTGAAAGATATTGAAGATGCTACACTTTCGGATAATTTCTGGAATGTTGCAGTTGTTCAAGATTTGTGCTTTACATCAACAAATAATCCAACGTATTTGGTTTATTTGGCAGCTCAAGTTGCTAATAATGAAATGTCAATGCTTTCTACTAATGTTACGGTTAGAGAATTAATTACATTGGGTGGTGATATTCACCATATCTTCCCGAAAGAATATTTGAAGGCTAATGGTTTTGAAAAGAATAAATATAATCAAGAGGGCAACTATGTTTATCTTGATAGACCTGTTAATATTTCTATCGGCAAAAAAGCGCCTAACGAATATTTTAAGTCGGCAGTTGAACAATGTAAAACTAAAGAAATTAAGTGTGGAGCTATTACAGATTTAGATAAATTAAAAGAAAATCTTGCTATCAACTGCATTCCTTTCTCGGTTGTAGATATGACTTATGAAAATTACGAAGAATTTCTTTCAGAACGTAGAAAGATGATGGCAGAAAAAATCAAGAACTATTATTACAGTTTATAAGGTAGATTAAAATGAGTAAATTAACATATATTTCATTATTTAGCAGTGCAGGTGTTGGCTGTTATGGTTTTAAGCAAGAAGGCTTTGACTGTATTGCTACATGTGAATTAATAGAACAACGCTTGAATGTCCAAAAAGCAAACAATAAATGTAAGTATGAATCTGGTTATATAGCCGGTGATTTGACTAAAGGCGAAACAAAAGAAAAACTATTTGCAGAAATTAAAAAATGGAAAAATAAGGACGAAATTCAAAGTGTAGATGTTGTAGTTGCAACGCCACCTTGTCAAGGTATGAGTACGGCAAATTATAAGAAGGGTGATGAAACTAAGCGTAATTCTCTTGTTGTTGAGGCAATATCAATAATCAAGAAAGTTAATCCTAAAATTTTTATTTTTGAAAATGTTCAAGCTTTTTTAAAAACGTCTTGTACAGATATTTCTGGTGAAAATATAACCATTAAGGAAAGCATAGACAGAAATCTTGCAGATGATTACTATATTTATGCAAAAGTAATTAATTTCAAAGATTTTGGTGTTCCGTCAAGCCGTCCTCGTACAATCGTAATTGGAACTAGAAAGGATTATTTGCATTTTAGCCCTCTAAATATATTCCCATTGCGTAGAAATGAAATTACGGTAAGACAAGCTATCGGAGATTTGCAACCATTACAGTATGGTGAAATTTCACAAGACGATGTATATCATTTTTTTAGAGAATATCCTAGATATATGGAAGAATGGATTGCGCACATTGGTGAGGGGGATTCTGCTTTTTCTAATCCAGATGAGTATAAACCATATAAAATTGTAGATGGTAAAAAAGTAATATTAAAAGGTGGATATTTAGGTAATAAGTTTAGAAGATTATTCTGGGATAAAAGTGGGGCATGTATTGCAACAAGAAATGACCAATTAGCAAGTCAAGATACAATTCATCCTAGGGACAATAGGGTTTTAAGTATTAGAGAATTGATGAGATTAATGACGATACCCAATTCTTTCAAATGGGTAGAAGAGGATATTTCTAAGCTTATTAACGATTCTCAAAAAAGAGCATTCTTAAAAAAGCATGAGTTAAATATACGACGTTGTATTGGTGAAGCCGTTCCTACTTTTATAATGCGTAGTATTGCAGCAAATGCAAAGCAAATGCTATTATTTCAAGAATACGTTGAAAAATATTACAAAAAGAAAGGTTTTTTTGAAGAAGGCAGAGAGTTATCATATTATGAAAAAGCATTTAAGGCTGAAATGCAGTTGTGTAATGTAAAAGAAACAGGTTCTTATTATACTCCGCAATCGGTGGTGTTTGAGGCATTGTCAAGTTTAGATTTGACGGATAAGAAAACTATTGATGTTTTAGAGCCGGCGGTTGGGTTAGGAGCTTTTTTACCACAGTTTTTTAGAGTTGTAAATTCCTGCACCCAAGTAGATATAGATGTATGTGATATTGATAATGAGATATTAACATCTTTATCTGAAATGATGGAAGAGATAGATTACGATAGAAACAGAATTAATATTAACTACATTCACGATGATTTTATTAAATCTAATAGAATAAAAAACAAATATGATTTGATTATTTCGAATCCACCTTTTGCAAAAATAGACAAACAATCGCTAAAAGAATATAGAGAAATTTGTGTAGGAGAGAAATCTGAAAACACGTTCACTTATTTTTTGCATAAATATAAACAGTTGTCCGATGAAATGGTTGTTGTTTTACCTAAAAGTTTCTTAATGGCAACTGAATATAACAATGTGCGAAATCAGTTTGAAGATTATAATATTGTAAGAATTGTCGATTTTGGAGTGAAATTTTTCAAGGAAGTATTTGTTGAAATATTATCTTTCCATTTTAAGAGAAATTACAATAAGAGATTAGAGGTGGTAAACAAGCTATATAAACAAAGTTGTCATCATAATCAAGGATATATTTTCCACGATAAGTGTTGGTTAATATACAGAGATGGTTGGTTTGATGAATATATTCAACAAATGCGATTAGACGTTTTTGACTTTTTTAGAGACAGACAGATAACAAACAAGAAAAGTAAAGAGGTAGGAGATGTATGGTTACTACGTTCTAAAAATATTTTAGATGATGGCACGGTTGTTTCTATCCCAGGTTATGATAAGTTTATTGATGTTGAAGATTTATCACAGTTCACTGTTTCGAAATATATAAATAAAAACGCTCTGATAATGCCTAACTTTACCTATTTAACACGGGCTGCATACCTGCCGGATAATTGTATTCCTAATGGTTCAATTGCTATTTTGTTACCTAAATATCCAATAAATATTGACACTCAAATTTATTCAACGCAGGAATTTAGAAGATATTATGAGATAGTTAAAAATAAAGCTAAATTCACTTTAAATATTGATTCTAACTCGATATATTATATAGGAGTAAAAAATGATGATTAATAAAATTATTGACAGTTTAGGAAAAGTTTCTTTGACGCAAAAGAATGGAAAATTTTTAGCGGACAAGTCATATGGGTTTGACACTGTATACTTTATTTCAAAGTTTATTTTGCATAATGCTCAAAATAATTGTTTCTTTAAATCACAATTAAGAGAAAATTCAATAAAGTACATTGAAGATATATTTCAACTAACTGAAGGAACTGCAGGTGCTGTAAACTATTATTTGGAAACGATAAACTTGTTGGAATTTAGTGGCGTTTTATTAACCCACGACAACAATAAGTATTTTATTCGACATAGGGATATTTTGGAGTATATTTGCCGTTGTCCGGAAAATGCATATATTTTCGTTTATTTACTTACATATTCTACATATAAAAACGATGAACTTTTGGATGATTATAAAAAATTGTGTGCTTCAAAAGACTTAGATGAAAAGAAAACAATCGTTAATAAGTTATATGAGAGTTTCTGTTCTAAATCAGTAAGTATAGAAGCTCCTGGCTCAAATTGGTCAAAGCAATTGGTTAAATATTCTTTGATAGTTCTTGGTTATGCAAATAAACAAGATTATATTACAAGGACTTTATCGTTTAAGGACAGGCTTGTTGGGATTGAAGATATTTCTTTAAATGTTGCCGGCACGAGAACGCCAATTTATTTGCCTAAGAAGAACGACTATTTGCATAATTTCAATTATAATTACGTTAGGAAAATTTTAAAGGATTATTTGTTTGTTTCTGTTTCAATATTAGTCGGGGTAAACGATGTTGTCGATAGCATAGCAACAGGATTAGCAGATTTAAAACTTGCTATTCAAGATACTAAGGGAATGTCTAAAGATGTAAGCGATTATGATAAAGACCAATACATTGAAACTATAGTTAAAACTAGAAATCAATCGATACAACGTCAATTTAGAAAAAGCTTGTTAGACAACAATGAGCATGTTTGTCCTATCTGTGGTTTTTCTTTCGAGAATTTTTTGATAGCAAGTCACATAAAACCGTATTCGCATTGTGATGATACCTATGATGCTATTAATCATTACAATGGTTTGCTTTTATGCCCAAATCATGACAAACTTTTCGAAGATGCGAGATATATGACAATAGATTATAAAACCGGAGAAATACATTTGTCAGAGGCGGCAAAAAATTCTTCTGATTTCGGCATGCTAGAAGGTAAAGCGATACCTAAAGTTTATATCCAAAACGAACGTAGACATTATCTCGAATGGCATAATAATAGGTTTTTATCTCAAAAGTAAAATTTGCATTTTAATAATTCATAGAAATATTGTTACGTTGTGCTTAAAGTAACGCATTAACAAGAAAGAAAAATTAAAAATATTAGCGCTCCAATAATATGGTGCGCTAAAAAAATAAAATTGAATTTACAAAATTGAAAATTTATTTACAAAACTGTTGACAATGCAAAATCAATGTGTTATTATAAATACGTAAAAGTGAAGGAGGACACTATTATGCTTACAAAATTTGGTAAATTTTTAAGGGTATTAAGAATGGAAAGAGGAGAACTGTTGAAGAATATGGCTGAAAATTTAAATATTTCATCAGCATATCTCTCGTCAATTGAAATGGGAAACAGGGAAATACCAAAATCTCTACCACAAGATTTAATTCAAAAATACAATTTAACTGAAGAAGAGCAATTCGAAATGCAAAAGGCAATTAGTGCATCTATAAAAAACATTGATATTAGTTTAGCAAATACAACTAACTTGCAAAAGGAAGCTGCGTTAGTTTTTGCAAGAAATTTAGAAAAAATGAATGATACAAGCATAGAAGAATTTTTGGCTTTTATGAAAAAAAGGGAGGGTAAATGAGCTATTTTCCTTACATCGCAACTTCACAATCAAGAGCAAATATTAGAGCGAACGTGTTAAGAATAAGAAAAGCACTTGGATATGAAAGCGAATTTTATTTTCCAATAGTTGAGTTTCTTGAAATTCAATACGTAAAATATGACCCTGATTTTAATTTAATCGTAGTAGAAGACGATGAATTAGAGTCGGGTGTTCAAGCTTTGGCAATACCAGAAGAGCACACAATAAAAGTAAAACAGTCGGTATATAATGGGGCAGTTGAAGGAACAGGTGTTCATCGTTTAAGTTTAGCGCACGAGTTTGGGCATTTAATTATGCATTGCGAGGAATCACCAATAATACTTCAGAGAAATATTTCACGACGAAAGCTTAGACCTTTTGAAGACCCGGAATGGCAAGCAGAAGTGTTTGGAGCAGAATTATTAGTTCCGCACAATCTAATTGGTGGAGTGTCTGCTGATGTAATTTCTAAGATGTGTGGCGTTTCGTTGAAATGCGCCAATTGTCAAATAAATAATTATAATAAATAAAAAAGTCTTAGAGAACCGCCATTCCCTAAGACTTTAGATGCAAATTGTTTGCACCATTTAGTTACACTTATATTTTAACACAACTTAAGTAATAAGTCAATAAAATATGACCTAGGACAAACAATTTTCATCAATAAATGTCGTGCAAGTGGACAAAAACACTTGTAAATAAAATTTATTGGAGGACATAATTATGTCAAAAATTGTAAAAACGGGACAAAAAGTTCCAACGTCAGGTCAGTATAGAGCAATAGGTAGCAAAACAGAAGTTACGTTTGTTCAAGGCAAAAGAGTTCCGCCTACATCTTCAGGTGAAACAAGGTTTAAAATGGTTGATAAAACCGTACATAGGGGGAAATAATATGGCAAAGAAATTAAATCCCCCTAATTTTGCATACGACTTTTTTAACGTTCATAATGCAGATTTTTATAACGTTGATTTCGCAAACGACAATCGAGCATTCTTAAATCCTTATGCAATAGAATTACTTGATAACCCAGTAGCTAAAAAAGCAACAAAAGTTGCAGTTGACTTTTTTAATACCATTAGAGAATTAATATTGTCAGGTAATAAAAAGAAGGCAAGTGCATTGTTTTGTAATTATATTAGTGAACCAAAGGAAACGTGCTTAGGGTATTCTAAATATGGAATAGACGGTAGAGGAATAAAAGATTTAGCACACTACATTTTAGATACTATTTATGAAGACGACGCTATTTTGTGCAAGGCTATTCGCAGAATTGAAGATATAAAATTATTTATTCCTAATATCAGTGATGACCGCGTTAGTGATCTTTATACAAACGTTATCCGCAAAGTTCTGATAGACTATACTCAAGAGCAATGCTTATTGCACAATCAAAAAATGTCTATCAAAAAGTCTGAGCATTACTGGGACATAGATAGCAAAAGTTGGAAAAGGGTAGAGACAGAATTTTTAACTGGTAAGGATGGAAAGCCAAGGTTATTGGTTCCTAAATGCTTTATTAATGGTGCTAGATACAATACATCTAAGTTTAATAGATATTTAATTATTCCAGATTTCATAGATAAGGAATTAAAGAAGGATGAGTCATCTCTTGTAACAACAACTAAAGATGGTGCTCGAAAAGTATCTAAGAAAGATATGTACGCCGAAATAAATAGAAGAAATATCTCTCTTAATAAAGACTATGCACGCGATTTTGCAAAGTTGAATCCCGACTGTGTAGATATATTTAGGTATAGGCTTGAAGAAACTAGACAAAAAAGGAGGAAGAGATAAATATCGTGAAAATTATATTTGACTTATTAACAAGTCCTTTAGGATTACCAATTGCCTGGTATTGGGAGTATTTGATAATTTGGGCAATAAGCGGTATTGCTTATAGAGTAGCTTTTGCTTTGGTTGGAAATCTTTATGATAGCCACTTAATTTTTGGCAGTGTATCTGGAAGCATTTGCCACTGGATTATTAGACTTGTCTTTTTTGTTTTGCTTTGGGCTATAATATATGGAATTATTGTAGCAGTTAACTGGGTTGTTGCAAATTACATTTTATGTTTATGCATATTAGGTTCTGCGATTATTCTAACTTTGCTTTCGTTTGGATTTATAAAAATTTTAAGGTGATTAAATAGTAATCCACGACACGATTCGCGAAGGGAGTGAAAAACAGCAAAAAATGCGTTTTATAATTCCAAATTTATGACCAGTTAATACCCAAAGTGGGGTGACTACAATTGAGATTCTTTTTGAGTCGATTCTCAACGGGAGTGGCGAAATTTTTGGGATTGCATTTTTGCGATTTGGAATTGAAATTGAATTATTTTCATCGGAAAAGTTAGAAAACGATACAAATTTTTCGTAACGATACGAATTTTACGAAACAATTTATTTGACAAAACGAATTTTATGTTCGATTTTTAATATAAAAGATTTAATTTCTAAGTACATTTCAAGCTCCTAAGGGGCCGTTGTGGGTTCGATTCCCGCCGGGACTACCATAATAGGAAGGCTACATTTGTAATGTGGCCTTACTTTTTAACAACTCATAAAAGGTAAAAAATGAACGAAAATTTAGAAAACGCCACGAAAGAAGGCGGAAATTTAGAAAAAATTACAAGCGAAAGTGAAATTTTAAACGCGCAACAAAAACCGCGCAAAAACAAATTCTTGCACGTTCTTAAATGGACGGGTAAAAGCATTTTGTTTGTTTTTGAGTGCTTATTTTATTTGCTTGGAACTCTATTTTGCATAAATTTTTTATTAGACTTATTTGACAACAAAAAAGGAAAAAAATGAAAACTTTAACTGACATTTTAAAAACGGTAGAAAAGCCCGCGCGCTACATAGGCGGTGAATACGGCGAGCCCGACTTACAATCTAAAATAGAAAAAAGCACGTTTAACTACTGCGTATGTTTTCCTGACGTTTACGAAGTTGCAATGAGCAACCTTGGCATACGCATCGTTCAAGACGTTATTAACGGTGTTGAAGGTGCATGCGCCGATAGATGTTACGCACCATGGCCAGACTTTGGCAAAGCGCTTAAAGAAAACGGTATTCCGCTTTACTCTCTCGGCTTAAAAAAACCGCTTAAAGAGTTTGATATGGTAGGCTTTTCACTTCAATACGAAATGAGTTACACAACCATTTTGTATATGCTTGACCTTGCGGGCATTCCCCTTTTAGCAAGCGAGCGTGGCAACGAATTTCCTATAATTCAAGGCGGTGGTCCTTGCGCCGTTAACCCCGAACCACTTGCCGACTTTTTTGACCTTTTCGTTATAGGCGACGGCGAAGTTTCAATGCGTGAACTTGCCAGCCTTAAACTTAAAATAAAAGACAAAAAAGAGTTTTTAAAGCGCGCAAGTGAAATTGAAGGCGTTTACGTTCCGTCAATTACAAAGCCCGTTTACGACGGCGATAAAATAGTTGAATTTAAGGGCAATAGCGTTAAAAGAGCCATTTGTTTAGACCTTGAAAACGCGCCATACCCGCATTTTCAACCCGTTGGCAACATCGAAGTTGTTCACGATAGAGCCGTTTTAGAAATTATGCGCGGTTGCTATCGCGGTTGTAGATTTTGCCAAGCAGGCTTTATTTATAGGCCGGTTAGAAAACGTAGCGTTAACACCTTAACTAACCTTGCCTGCGACCTTATTAAAAACACCGGCCACGAAAACGTTAGTTTAAACAGTTTGTCAACGAGCGACTACGCCGAACTCCCTACCCTTTTAAAAGAATTAAAGCAAAATTTACCCGAATATACAACCCTTTCGCTCCCATCACTTCGTATTGACAATTTTGAAAGTTACTACGCCGAAGAGTCGCGTAAAAGCAGTTTGACTTTTGCGCCCGAAGCGGGCACACAACGACTTCGCAACGTAATAAATAAAGACGTAACCGAATTAGACATTGAAACGGGCGTTCAAAAGGCGTTTGATTTAGGTTTTTCCGCAATAAAACTCTATTTTATGATGGGATTGCCTACTGAAACTGATGAAGATATAGACGGCATTTTTAAAACCGTTGAAACTGTTAAAAAAATCTACTCGCAAAATCCAAAGCGTTTGCGCGCTTTAAGAATAAACGTAAGCGTTTCAACCTTTATTCCAAAACCGTTCACGCCGTTTGAGTGGGAAGCGTTTGCAACGAAAGAGCAAGTTGAACGTAAAATTACCGCGCTTAAATCAAAACTTTACATAAAGGGCGTTACATTTAACTGGAACGACTACGAACTTTCCGAAATGGAAGCAATTTTAGCACGTGGCGATAGAAAAGTTGGCAAAGTGCTTTTAAACGCTTATAAAAAAGGCGCTTACTTTGATAGTTGGTGCGAATATTTTAACCCTAAAACTTACGAAACCGCCTTTATAGAAGAAGGCGTAAACAAGCAAAATTATACTAACGCGCAAGACCTTTCTTCTTTACTCCCTTGGGATTTTATAGACGTTGGCGTAACCAAAAAATTCCTACTTAAAGAAAGGCAAAAAGCGTATGAAGGCACGGTTACGGGCGGTTGCCAAACTGGTTGTAAAGGCTGTGGTTTACAAGGCAGGTGCAATATAAAATGATAGTTATTAAATATTCAAAATTAGACGGAGCAGAGTTTATTCCGCACCTTGATATGCTTAAACATTTTGCTAAAATTGTAAGGCGTATGGGCGTAAAAGCGGGCTATTCGCAAGGATTTAACCCGCATATGCTAGTTTTTATGAGTTCACCTATCGCGCTCGGCTTAAAAAGTAAAAGCGAATATTGTTTAATTGATAGTGATGAAAACGCAGGCCTTTTTAAAAAACTTTTTAATGAGTTTGCGCCTAACGGCATTAAATGTGAGGAGTGTTTTAACGTTACAAAAAAAGCAAAAATAGCCTCGGACGTTACTACCGCAATTTACAAAATTAGCGGTTTAAATAAGTTTGACGTAAACGACGTTTTATTAAAAAACGAATTTTTTATTGAAAACAAAAATGGCGAGCAAAAAGAAGTTCGCTCTAAAATCGTTTCACTTTGCTTTGACGAAAGTAACCTTTTAGCCACTCTTAAATTTGGCAACGACACTTTACGCCCCGACTATTTAGCAAACAAATTAGTTTCTCTTTACGGCGGTAGCGATATTGACATCGTTAAAGAAGACGCGCGCTTTTTAGACGGTTTAGACCTAGAAACCTACTTAAAAGTTAGCGGTTGCCTGCAAGCGTAAATTTCCACGCAAATCGCTAAAACCCTTAAAAAAGTTAGATTTCCGCTAAAAAACGGCTATACTTTAACGTTTTACAGTAAAAAAACTGTTGACAATTGTTTAACAATTAAATATAATATATATACGTTTGGGGCGTTTGCTCTTAACGTTTTGCGCTTTAATGCGCCTAACCTTGAACGTACGGTTATAATTACGTTCCAATAAGTCCAGGAGGTTAAATTATGAGAAAGTATGAAATGCTTTACATCTTGTCAACTGAAATTGCTGACGAAGAAAGAGACGCTATAATCTCTAAATTCGAAAAAGTAGTTTTAGATAACGGCGGAACTGTTGAAAAAATTGATAAATGGGGTGCTAAAAAACTCGTTTACCCTATCAATTACAAAACAGAAGGCTATTATGTTCTTATGACTTTTGAAAGTGACGCAACACTTATTGCAGAACTTAAAAGAGTTGCAGGCATAACTGACGGCGTTATGAGAAGATTGATTACAAAAGCGTAATCGAAAGGAGTTTTAGTTTATGAATAAAGTATATTTAATAGGTAACTTAACGCGTGACCCTGAATTGAGCGAAACGTCAACCGGTATTGCATTTTGCCGTTTTTCAATTGCGGTAAATAGAAATTTTGCTAATGCAGAAGGCAATAGAGAAGCAGATTTCTTTAACATTACCGTTTGGAGAAACCAAGCAGAAAATTGCAGTAAATTCCTTAAAAAAGGTAGCAAGGTTGCAGTTGTTGGTAGTTTACAAAACCACTCTTATGAAGATAAGGACGGTATTAAGAGAACTTTAACTGACATTGTTGCAAGCGAAATTGAGTTTTTATCAACGGGCAGCCGCACGGAAGAAGTTGTTGAACCTGTTAAAAAAGGAAAGCCGATATTAGAAGAAACTGATAGCGGCGACGATTTGCCATTTTAAAAAGGAGATAGAATAATGGAAGAAAAGACCACTACGGTTAAAAAACCTTTAAAAAGAGTTTCAAGAAAAAAGGTTTGTGCTTTTTGCGTAGAAAAGACTGATAAAATTGATTATAAAGACGTTGCAAAACTTAAAAAATACGTTACTGAAAAAGGTAAAATTTTACCAAGACGTATGACGGGCACTTGCGCTCAACACCAACGTACTTTGGCAAGCGCAATCAAACTTGCAAGACTTGCTGACCTTTTACCATTTAAAGGTGAATAAAATTTAAAAAATTAACAACCGCAAAATTGCGGTTGTTTTTTTATACTCAAAAGCAAAAACTTTATCAATAAAATTGCAAATATCATTTATAAATGATATAATTACGTTTAGGAGATATTTTGGCGTAATTCGCCCTTTATAATATGAAAAAAATTACTTCAATAATTTTAACTTTAATAATTTCAATATTTATGCTAACCGCGTGTAGTAATAGCAGTAACGTTACCGTTTACGCTCCCGACGGCGCTCCCGCGCTTGCGCTTTCTTCCTTAATAAAAAGCGACGTAAAAAACGTTAAAGTATCGCTTACGTCGGCGGATAAAATTTCAAGCGTAGTTACGGGTAAAAACAAAAAAGCGGACGTTTGCATTTTGCCTATAAATTTGGCTTCAAAACTAATAGGCAACGGAAACGACTATAAAATGCTAGGCACAATAACTCACGGCAATTTTTACTTTTTATCAAGTAGCGAAATTTCCGTAACAAAACAAAACGCGAGCGTTTTAATAGGAAAAACGGTTGGCGTTATGCAACTTAATAACGTGCCTGGTCTTACCTTAAAATACTCGTTAAACGCGCTTCAAGTTCCGTTTGTAACTATACAAGACGGCGCTCAAAAACAAGCCGATAAAGTTAATTTAATGGCAATAAATAAAATTGAAACGGCGCGCACGGATATTGACGTTTTTTTAATTCCGTCGCCACAAGCCGATTTAAAAGTTAAAACCACCAACTTAAAATTTGTTGGCGACTTGGGCTCGCTTTATAGCGAAAACGGCTTTCCACAAGCAATAATAGTTGCTAAAAACAGCGTTATAGACGCAAATTTACCTATCGTTAAACAAATTGTTGACAATATTAAAACCGTAAACGAGTTTTTAAAAGAAGAAAATAAGCAAGAAATTTGCACTCTCGTTCACTCTAAACTTGAAAACGGCTTAACTCCCGTTTTTAATGAAAACAATTTAACTAGCGAGAGTATTGAAAACTCAAAAATTAAATTTATTAGCGCAAAAAACTCAAAAGAAAGCGTAGATACTTTTATTAAAAATTTAAAAAGCGTTGAGACCGCTTCCGTTTTAGATTTTAATGAAAACTTTTTCTATTTAGGTGATTTATGATAAAAAAACCACTAAAAAACAACTTAATATTTTCACTTTTAGGCTTGTTTTTTGTGTTTTTATTATGGTTTTTGCTATATTTTATAGTTGCAAATAGTCAAGTTTTGCCATCGCCTTTAATTGTAATAAAGCAAGGCTTTTTAAACCTTTTACGCGCCGAGTTTTACGCGCATTTATTAAGCACGCTTTTAAGGGTATTGATTGCAATAATAGTTTCTTACTTGCTTGGCGCGTGTTTAGCGGTTTTATCGCATTTATACCATAACTTTGAAAGCGTAATTTTACCGTTTATATCAATAATTCGCTCACTTCCCGTTCTTGCGGTGTTGCTTATAATTTTAATAGCCATGCCAAGGGGCGTTGCGCCTATAATCGTTTGCGTTTTGTCAATTTTCCCTATCGTTTATATGCAAACTTTAAACTACTTAAACTCAATTGACAGTAAGCAAAAAGAAGTTTTAACGATTTATAACGTACCGTTAAAAACTCAAATTTTTAGCGTTTATTTAAAGGGCTACGCTCCTTTATTTATAAAAGAAATTACGGCGCTATTTTCGTTTTCATTAAAACTCGTTGTTTCGGCGGAAATTTTGGCTAACGTTTATAAAAGTGTTGGCGGTGATATTTCAAACGCGTCTATATACTCCATAGTAGAACTTTTTTCACTAACCTTAGTTATATGTTTAATAGGCATAACTGTTGAAACGGTTGGCAAACTAATTTGCAATAATATGGAGAAAAAGTATAAATGAAAATAGAAAATTTAAACGTTAAATACGGCGACAAGTCAGTATTTTCAAACTTTAATTTAGATATTATAGACGGGCAAGTTACTTGCTTGTTAGGTCCTTCGGGCGCGGGTAAAACGACGCTTTTAAACCATATTTTAAGCCTGGCTAAAAATAGCGGTAAAAAAGTTTCAATTGCGTTTCAAGAGCCAAGGCTATTTGACCATTTAACCATTTATGAAAACTTAAAAATTTTAGGCTTTCCCAGCGTTAAAATTTTAGACGCACTTAATAGCGTAGGGCTTGAAAATTGCGCTAATAAGTTTCCATCAAAACTTTCAGGCGGAGAAAAACAACGCGTAAATTTTATACGAGCGCTACTTTGCGATTTTGACGTTTTACTACTTGACGAGCCTTTTTCTTCACTTGACGTTAAGTTAAAATTAAGTTTAATCAACTTACTTATAAGCAAAATAAAAGACAAAACTGTAATTTTTGTAACGCACGACGTTGAAGAAGCGTTAATGCTTTCAAGCATCGTTGTTTTAATAAAAGACGGCACGGTTTTACTTAACTACTCAATCACAAAAAATTTAGAAGAAAGAGAATACGGCAAACTAGATAAAGAAAGGCAAGTTTTATTAAACGCGCAGTTACTTTAAAGTTTTTATTGATTTTTTTAGTTAAATTTGTTAATATATAGAAAACTACAAAAGGAATTATTTATGGCAGGACAATTAAGAGAACTCCCTACTTCCGTTAAACTTTTAAGGCGCGAAGTATTCAAAGAAGTTGCAAAAGTCGCTTTTGAAAGCGAGCCGGAAAACGTAAACGATAAAATCGAAGCAATTCCGTATAAAATTACACCTACGGAAGTTCCAAGATTTTTTGAAAGCATCTACCGCGAAAGAGCTATTGCCGCAGAACGCGTAAGGCTTGCTATGGGTATGAGTTTACGCCCGTCCGACAAGCCCGTTCACATTACCGAAGGCATAACTCAAAGTAATATTTCAGATAAGTATTACGAGCCACCGCTTATGCAAGTTATTCCGTCCGCGTGCGACAAGTGTAAGGACAACGTTTACGAAGTTTCTAATCAATGTAGAAATTGCGTTGCAAAGGCTTGCGTTGCGGCTTGCCCTAGAAACGCTATTACCTTTGTTGACGGCAAAGCGCAAATCGACCAAGAAAAATGCGTACATTGTGGAAAATGTAAAACGGCTTGCCCGTACGATGCAATCGCACATAAAGTTCGCCCTTGCTCTAACGCTTGCGGAATTAACGCAATTACAACCGACGAACTCGGTAGGGCTAAAATTGACAACGACAAATGTCTTGGTTGCGGTCAATGTATGGTAAGTTGTCCGTTTGCGGCTATTGCAGATAAATCACAAATTTTCCAAATGATACAAGCCTTTAAAAAAGGCGATTATTTAGTTGCGGAAATTGCGCCCGCAATAGTTGGTCAATTTGGACCAAACGTTAATATCGCAATGATTAAAGGCGCGCTATTAGACCTTGGTTTTAAAGAAGTGCACGAAGTTGCAAGCGGAGCGGACGTTGCTTGTTCAACCGAAGCGCACGCTTACGTTGAAGAAGTTGTTAGCGGTAAACTTCCGTTTTTATTAACTTCTTGTTGTCCGTCTTGGGCGATGCTTGCCAAAAAACAATTCCCTACGCTTATCGACAAAGTTTCTCAGTCCTTAACGCCTATGGTTGCAACGGCAAGAAAAATTAAGCAAAAAAATCCTAACGCAAGAGTTGTGTTTATAGGTCCTTGTGCGGCTAAAAAACTTGAAGCGTCAAGAATGAGCGTTAGAAGCGACGTTGACTTTGTTATCACTTTTGAAGAACTTTCGGGCATTTTTGAAGCAAAAGAGATTGACTTTTCAAAATACGCGGGTCAAAAATCTTTACACGAAGCAACGGGCGCGGGTCGCGGTTACGCGATAGCGGGCGGTGTTGCTAACGCCATTGAAAAATGCGTTAAGGAATATTACCCTGGCGTTGAAGTTAAAATCGAACACGCGGAAGGCTTGGCGGACTGTAAAAAAATGTTGCTCCTTGCAAAAGCGGGCAAAAAGAACGGTTGCCTTATTGAAGGTATGGGTTGCCCCGGCGGTTGCGTTGCGGGAGCAGGCACTAACGTTTCAATTTTAAAAGCAACTAACGAAGTTAAAAAAGTTGTTGACACGTCAACAAAAGCACTTCCACCAAAAGATTTATACGAAATAGACTTGCCGTAAAAATGGCAATAAAAAAGCGTGCTTTTTAGCACGCTTTTAGTTTTTTAATTAGTCGTTAAGTTCTTCTATAACGTTTAAAACTCTTTCGCCGTCCAAGCCAAGCGGAATAATTAAACAGTTTCCACACGCAAAGCCCTCGTCTTTAAGTTCTTCGTAAAACTCTTCAATAGTTCCTTCTTCTTCTAAATCTTTAACTATACCTTGCAAAGTATTGCTTTCTTTAAAATACTCAACGAGTTCTTTGGTTGACTTAAATTCAATAACAGTTACGGCAGTAAGTTTATAGCCGTCTAACAATCCAAGTGAGCCCGCGTTAGTAAATACGTAAACTTCCGTTACCTTTTCGCTTTCTTCGGCTTCTTTTGAAGCGTCGTTTTCTTCATTTTCAACTAACTTATAGCCCGCGTCTTCAAGTGCCTTTTGCACCCTATTAAAAGAAGAACAAGCAACAAGATTAATTAATAACGCAAAAACGAGTAATAAAGTTCCTAATTTTAATAATTTTTTCATATAAAAGCCTCCTTACGTTTGTATTAAAATTTTAACACGGCTAAACGGCGTTGTCAATACGCTTTTTTATGTTTGACCGCGCAAAAAGACACGAATTTTTACAGTATTTAAAAAAAACTGTTAATTATTTTTATATATTTATTAAAAATAATTGTCAAATAATACTAAAATACTGTATAATATTTAAGTTAAAAGGAGTTTTACTATGGATTATCAAGGCACAATTTCACGCGGTATTCGCGCGCCAATCATCAAACAAGGGGACGACCTTGTTAAAATAACTGCTGACTGCGTTATAAACGCATCTAATACACACGGCTTTCCTCTTCAAGATAAAGACGTTGTTGCTATTACCGAAGCAGTTTTAGCACGTTCACAAGGCAATTACGCTACAACTGACCAAATTGCAAAAGACGTTAGCGAAAAATTTGGCAACGAAACCGTTGGTTTAATTTTCCCTATCTTTTCACGCAATCGCTTTTCAATGATTTTAAAAGGCATTGCAAAAGGCGTTAAAAAACTTATAGTTCAACTTTCATACCCTGGCGATGAAGTTGGCAATAGTTTTATTACACCGGAACAACTTATTGACAAGGGCGTTAACCCTTATACGGACGTTTTTACGGCGGACGAGTTTAAAAAAACTTTTGGCGACGTTAAGCATCAATTCACGGGCGTTGACTATATTGAGTTTTACAAAGAAGTTGGAAATTGTGCAGTTATACTTTCAAACAACCCTTGCGAAATTTTAAAACATACTAAATTCGTTATTAACGCGGATATTCACTCTCGTTTTAGAACTAAAAACGCACTTATTAAAGGCGGAGCAACAAAGGTTGTTAGTTTACACGAAATTTTAAACAAGAGTGTTGACGGTAGCGGTTATAACGAACAATTCGGCGTTTTAGGTAGCAACCTTGCAACGCAAGATAGCGTTAAGTTGTTTCCAAGAGATTGCCAAAAATTCGTTGACGATTTACAAAAAGAACTTTACGCTCGCACGGGCAAAGTTATTGAGTGTATGGTTTACGGTGACGGCGCGTTTAAAGACCCTGTTGGCGGTATTTGGGAACTTGCAGACCCTGTTTGCTCGCCAGCATATACTTCGCTTTTAAACGGCAAACCTAACGAAATTAAACTTAAATATATTGCCGATAACGACCTTGCTAACCTTTCCGGCGAAGATGCAATTAACGCTATGAAAGAAATTATTAAAAATAAGGAAAGCGACCTTACTAACAATATGAAAAGCCAAGGCACAACTCCACGCCAACTTACCGACCTTTTAGGCAGTTTAGCCGACCTTACAAGTGGCAGTGGCGACAAAGGCACTCCTATTATTTTAATTCAAAACTACTTTAAAAACTTTTCAATGTAATTTAAGCAAAATAAAAGGACTAACGAAATCGTTAGTCCTTTTATATTGTAAATTATTTTCTGTACTTATTTAAAACGTCCATGTTAAGTTCAACGCCGATGCCTGGAAGGTCAGGAATATGAACGTAACCGTCTTTATCAAGTTGGAAGTGGTGTTTAACAAGGTTTTTGCTTAAAACCGTTTCTTGCGCGCAGTATTCTAAAATATCAGCGTTAGGAATAGCGGCAATAAGTTGAAGTGTAGCACCTATTAAAATACCCGTTTTAAATGCGTGTGGAATAAGTTTTTTGCCTCTTAATTGCGCCATATCTGCAATCTTTTTAGCCATAGTAATACCACCGCAACGGCTCATATCAGGTTGAACTATGTCAACTTTGCCGTTGTCAAGCATTTCTTTAAATTCAAACATAGTGCCGAATTCTTCGCCCGATGCAAGTGAAATGTTGATATTGTCGGCAAGGCGACCAAAATCGTCGGTTCTATCTGGAACGAAAGGTTCTTCAAGCCAATAAATTTTTTCTTTTTCGTATTCTTTTGAAACTCTTAAAGCGTACTTATAGTCAGTCCAACGCATACCTATGTCAATCATAAGGCGGTTATCGTCGCCAACGGCTTCACGGCACCATTTAACAAGTTGAACGTCCTTTTCTTCGCTTTCGCCAAGAGCGCCCCAACCAAACTTGTAACCTTTATAGTTGCAGTCTGCTTTGTGGTGAGCAACGAGTTCGTCAATTTCCTTTTTAGTTCCCGGCATTAAAACTGAACAGTATGCAGGAATTTTTTCTCTAAATCTACCGCCTATAAGCCTTGAAACTGAAACGCCGAGTTTTTTACCAGCAATGTCCCAAAGAGCTATATCGATACCGCTCATTGCGTGAATACCAACGCTTCTTCTTGTGTAGTAGTAACTGTAATAGTACATTTTGTACCATAAGTATTCTACGTTAAGCGGGTTTTCGCCAACTAAAATTTCTTTTAAACCACGGCATTGGTCGTGTGAAGCAGGCGTTTCAACAATCGCCTTAACAACTTCGGGCGAACTGTCAACTTCGCCTATGCCCGTAATGCCTTCGTCTGTGTGAACTAAAATAACGGCGGTGTCTTGGCTACCGTCACCTATCATTTTAACTTCATCTTGCCTAACAACTACTACTTCAACGTCAGTAATTTTCATATATAAATTCTCCTTTAAAATTCTATAACAGCCTTTATTAACTCTTTGTTATGAGTTCTATAAAGGTCAAAAGCCTTGTCAATATCTTCAAGTTTAAACTTGTGTGTAACAAGTTTTTCCATATCTAACTTGCCGTTTTTAATAAGTTCAACAAGCGGATACCACGCTTTTGTGTTTCCAACCGCACCGGTTAAGGTTATTTCGTTTACGATAACGTCTTTAACGGGAAGAATAGTTTGGTCGTCGTCACCCGGAATTCCGTATAACACCATTGTTCCGCCCTTTTTAGTACAAGCAACGCATTTAGTAATAATGTCGCTTGCGCCGGTTGCTTCTAAAACAACTTCCGCGCCGTTACCGTCAGTTAAGCGTAATAATTCGCTAACAAAGTCAGGGGTTTTTGTTGTATCAATAGTAAGGTCTGCACCGAATTCTTTTGCACGGTTTGCCTTAAATTCGCCACGAACGAGAGCAATTACTTTGCCCGCGCCCATAAGTTTAGAAAGCATAATATAGGCAAGCCCAGCAGGACCAACACCCGTAACGAAAACGGTTGAATTAAGCGGAACGCCAACGCGCATAATAGATTCGGTTGGACATACGCAACTTTCTAAAATTGCGCCCGCGTAGTTACTAACTTCATCTGGAATAGGAACTACCGCGTAAGTTGGAACTTTTAAATATTCAGCGTAACCGCCGTTATGTGGATAGTAGCCTATTTCGCTACTGTCTTTACATAAATATTGCTTACCTTCTTTGCAGTACGCGCATTTTCCGCAACCGATAGACGTTGCAATAACGCATCTTTGACCCTTTTTTAAGCCGTAGTCGTCGCCTTTAATTTCAACTACTTCACCACAAATTTCGTGTCCTTGAACGTTAGGATATTTGCCTATTTTAAGTTTGCCCGAAATTATGTGATAGTCGGTTACGCAAACGCCCGCGCAGTTTACTTTAATTAACGCTTCGCCGTCGCTTAAAGTAGGCATAGGCATTTCTTTAATTTCTATTTGATTTATACCCGTCCAAACCGCTGCTTTCATAATACGTCTCCTTTATTGCCAAACGGAATTCCGCTAACTTCTTGCATAAGTTTTTTATAACCTATCGGGAAGGTGTAACTGTCCGCCACCCTTAAACTTTCCATAAGGCTTTGTTGAATTTTATTTGCAGTTTCATAGTCTTTTTCATTAAACGCTTTATATATTCCGCAAATTTCGTTAGGAAAAATTGTGGCAAGCGCCGTCATTGAGCCAACGCAACCGCCAAAAAGAGCGGAATATAAAATATCGTCCGTACCCGTTAGAACTTTAAAGTTATCGCCACCTATTTTATTTGCCATATGCATCATACGTTTAATATTGGCGCTACTATCTTTAATGCCTATAATATTTGGGTGTTTTGCCAAGTTATAAATAACGTCAAGTTCAAGTTCTTGCGTAAAGAACGGAACGTTATATAAAACTACGGGAACGGGAGAAGCGTTAGCAAGTTTAGTGTAAAACTCTTCTTTTTCCTTTGCGCTATATTTAAAATAGTAAAGCGGACATACTAAAACGCCTTCCGCTCCTATTTCTTTTGCAAGTAAACATCTTTTATAAGAATCGTAAACGTTTGCCGTGCAAGCGCCTAAAATAATTTTCTTTTTACCGCCGTTTATCTTATAAACGAGTTTAGCAATCTTTTCTTCTTCTTCGTAAGAAAGGGCAACGTATTCCGCCGTGCTTCCGTTTACCATAAAACCTGAAACGTCCGTATCCATAAGCCTTTCAACTTGTTTAGCGTACGCTTCGTAGTCAACTTCGTTGTTTTTAAAAGGCGTCATCAACACCGCGTAAGGTCCAACTAGCATTTTGTTCATTTTAATATGTACTCCTTTGCCTCTAACGGCATTAAATTTTCAAAAAGGTTGGTTGCGCCGTTTTCGTCAACGTAATAATCGTTTTCAAGGCGCATGCCAAAGTCTTTATATAAACCGCTTTCAATAGTGTAAAAGCCGTTTTTGATTTTTTCCGTTCCGCTTGCTAAAAATAACGGTTTTTCAACGGGAGCAGTTTCTATTTGATGTCCCGAGTGATGAACGAGCGTTACTCCGCATTTTTCATACTCGCCGTTTACGGCATTATATAAACTACTTACGCTCTCGCCCGATTTTAAAACTTTTTCGCCCGCTTTTATAGAGCGTTTTATCATTTCGTAAACTTCAAGTTGCTCTTTTGTTATATCGCCAACAAAGTACGTTCTACAAACGTCACACCAAACGCCGTCGTTTTTAACGCTTATATCAATTAAAATAGGGTCGTAAAGTTTAGGAACGTAATTTTCGGTTACACCGCCTATAAGTTTAGTATCGTCGCCTACTAAAAAGTCGTACTCTAATTCGCAATTTGGTAAACTTTTTTTAATTTCGCCTAAAAACACGCTTAAAAGTTCGCTAGACGTAACGCCTTCTTTAAAACTTTGCTTAAATACGTTGTATGCGTTTTTTATAACGGCTAACGCTTGCTCTATTTTTTGCTTACTGTTCATTTTTTAACTTCCGTTATTAAATATTCTATATAATAGTTTTTTTCTTCACCTTTCTTTATTAAAGGTTTTTCAAAATTTTCAACGTTGACCGCGTTAGGATAAAACTGTGGTTCTAAACAAAACGCGCATTTGCCTTTATATTCTTGACCGTTTTTTCCTATTATTTTTTCTTCGTAGTTAGGAACGTAGAATTGAACGCCCTTTAAATTAGAATAAACGTCAAGTTTAAGCCCGCTTTCGCTATTTATTGCCGACGCTTTATACTCGCTTTCACAACAAAAATTCGTATCGTATAAAAAAGAGCCTATTTCTTTAAATTCTAAAAAATCGTAAACGGTGTTTTTGCAAGGCGCAATTTCGCCGTTTGGCAAACCGAAAGCGTCAACCAGCGTGTAGTTTTGTGCGTTTATTTTAATTAAAGTGTTTTCAACGCTTTGGTTTTTACCGCTTAAATTAAAATACGGGTGCATGGTTGGAGCAAAATACGTGTCGCCGTCCGCTTCGGCTTTAATATCTACGCGTAAACCGTTGCTTTTTAACGAGTACGTTACTTCTACTTTTAAATTTGCGGGGAAATTTTCTTCACCGTCAACACTAGTGCGAGATAAAGTAATGGACGTGTCGCTATAATTTGAAACGGCGTAAAACTGCCTATCAAACCCACGCTTACCGCCGTGGTTACAAACGCCGTTTTCTTCGTTTGCATAAAGATTGTAAGTTTTGCCGTTAAAATTAAAAGTTGCGCCCTTTATGCCGTTTGCAACGCGACCTATAAACGCGCCCGCGTAAATATTGCTATTTGAATGCGCAACCGCATCGTCAAAACCTAAAACGATATCTTTGTTTCCGCTTTTTGTTTTTATGATAAACTCTTTTAAAATTCCACCAAAATCGCTTATTGAAACTTTAAAATTATCGTTTTCTAAATAATATAAAGTTGCGTTTTTATTAAAGATTGTTCCGTAACTGCAAGTTCTCATATTTCACCCACAAATTATATCATAATTTTGTAAAACTTGCAATGCTAAATTAGATTTTTACTATTAAAAATTAGGCGCATTAAACTTTCGCTCATATTTATATTTTCACAAACTACGCCTTTTGAAAAATTAAGGTCGATAGGGGCAAAGTTCCAAATTGCTTTTATGCCTAAATCAACAACCTTTTTAGCAACTGCTTGTGCTTGTTCTTTTTGAACGGAAATTATTGCAACGTCAACTTTTTTAGTTTTTAAATAACTTTCAAGTTCGCTCATATTATAAACTTCAACACCCGAAACGTTTTTAATGTGGTCGGTTTTAATATCAAAAATTGCTAAAATTTCAATATTTTCGTTAATAAAGCCGTTATAGTTTGCAAGCGCTTGGCCTATTCTACCGCCACCTATAATAATTGCGGTGTGGTTTTTTGTTAAGCCTAAAATATCGCGAATTCTATTCATTAAATACTCGGTATCGTAGCCGTAGCCTTGTTGCCCAAAACCGCCGAAGTTAGAAAGGTCTTGCCTAACTTGCGAAGCCGTTAAATTAAGCGTTTCCGAAATAGTTTTAGAAGAAACGCGCGCCACGCCGTTTTCGCAAAGTTCTTTTAAGCATCTATAATATTTTGGTAGCCTTGCAACTACGTTTGCAGAAATTTGTTTGCTCATAATATCCTTTAAATAATTGAGTTAATTTATTTTTTGTGTTACAATGTTTTTATGGTAAAAATTAGCGCAACTCTCGTAAAAAATCATAAAAACGTAAAAAATATAGTTTATAGCAACGTAAACGAGTATGAAAGCAATATGTTTTATACTTATTTAGTTGAAATTTGCCGTAGGCTTGATATTTCTACGCCTATCGTTATTGATTTTTATAAAAACAGTTACGAAGAATTTAACTTTGTTAAATTTACCGCAAGTGATTTTATTGATAAAATCAATTTTGATTTTCTTTTAATTGAAAATATTGATAGGTAATACATAATCCGCTCCCTTTTTACACATAATTTGTGTAAGGAGGGTTTATGAAAATAACGAGTGTTATATCTTATATTTTAGTTGTAATAGGCGCGTTAAACTGGCTTTTAATAGGTCTTTTTAATTTAGACGTAGTAGCCTTAATTTTCGGGCCTATGACTTTTGTTTCGCGCACTATCTATTCACTTGTAGGCTTAGCAGGCTTATGGATGATATTTTTTGCGTTCGCTTTTAAGCCGTTTAAGGCAATTAAAAACTAAAAGGTCTTATAATAGACCTTTTTTATTTTTCCTTTCAATAAGCGAAAAATAAAGTGGCGCGCCTAATAAATATACTGCAAGCGCTTGTCCGCAAAAAACTTGCAAGCACGACATAAAATATAGTTTTTTTAAGTTCGTTAACGTTAATAAAAAAGTAAACGGAACTATTATAGCGTTTACAATAACGGGTGGAAGTCCGCCTACAATAAGCCTTGTTTTGCCTTTCGTTTTTTTGCCTATTGCGTACGTTAAAACTGACGCAATAAAAGTTGCAAGCGTGCCAAAAACAACGTCTATAACGCCGTTCGTTCCAAGCATGTTAGAAATTAGACAACCTACCGTTAAGCCAAGTATCGCCTCGCTATAAAACAGTGGCAAAATGGAAAGCGCCTCCGCCACTCTTAACTGAATTCCACCGTAGGAAATAGGATACAATACGAGCGTTAAAATAACGTAAAGCGACGCTATTATTCCAGATTTTGCACATCTTCTTGCAACGTTTTGATTAAGTTTCATTTGTTATACCTCGGTTTTTTATTTTGAAGTGTTTTCCGAAAACCTTCATTATTTATAATTATAAATGACTGCTTACGAACGAGCGTAAACAGCCATTTAAAAAATGTATGATAAGGGAGAAATGATAAGCAATATTTTTTAATGGTTGTAGTATACTCTTTTGTTTTTTATTTGTAAAGTATTTTAACGCGTTTTTTTAGAATTTTTCTAAAATTTTACAATTTAAAAAACGCGAACTTTTTATCTTTTCCTATCTCTTTATAACCGCTTTTTAAAAACAGTTTTTTAGACGCCGTGTTTTGTAGATAACATTTAGCATACGGCTCTTTTTTTAGCGTTTTTATTACGTAATAGGTAATTAAATTGAGCGCCTCAAAGGCGTAACCTTTGCCTTGCTCGCTTTTTAGTAGCCTTATTCCTATTTCAACTTGGTTTTTATAGTTAAAGTTGTGAAGTATAACTTCGCCAACTAAACGTTTGTTTTTTCTAATAATAAAAATTGCGTTGTCTTTATTTTTAAAATCGGCTTTTGCTAAATTGTAAAAATCTTCTACGTTTTCGCCCTTTATATCTTTTTTGTAATTATAACCCCAGTATCTGTTGTTTTTTACGGCAACGTAGAGTTTATAGTATAGTTGCGCGTCGCTTTTTTTAATTTCGCTTAAAGTAATATTAGCCCCTTTTATAGTAGGAATTTTATCTATATTCATAGGCTTTTTTACTAAAACGTGATATTTATTAGAAATTTTTATAGGTTGATATTGAGTTTTTGAAGTTCTTAAACCAAGGTCGCCCGAATCGTCTTCCCTATTTATAAACTCAATACCGTCCTTTTTAACGTGTTTTACAAACTCGTTAAACATAGTAGGATACGCGCCCCTATAACTTAAAATTGCCTTTTCAATATGAATAACCAAAGTGCTTCCTACGTATTCGCCTATCGAGAACGCTACGATTTTTTTGCCAACCGTTATATATCCGCCAACGAATTTTGCAATAGATAGATTGTTTACGAGCGTTAAAGTGTTAAAAAACTCTTTCTTTTCAATTTTGCCCATTTTTTTATGGTCTTTTTTATACTCGTTTAAAAATTCTACTATTTTTTCAACGTTTTTGCTTGTTAGCGTGTGGTATTTATAGTTAGGGTAAGCCCTTTTAAACGCGTTTATATGGTTTCTTTGACCGCTAAATTTTTTGCCCGTAAAAGTTTCAATTTCGCTATACTTATAAATATAATCGCTAAAATCACGGTTAAACGAATAGGTAATTTCACCGTATCTTTCTTTTAGATTGCTTAGTTCGCTTTCGTCAACGCAAATAAATTCAAGTTGTATCGAGTTTTTAACGGCGTATTCTTCTATTTTTTTATAAGCGCCGTTTTTATCTAGCCCGATAGGCGGAAAAAACCTTTGCTTTCCGTCTCTTCCGTCACTTTTTAAAATTAGAGTGTCGTTATAAACGGCGAAAGAAAAATTGTAATGCTCGTTCCACATAAACATTACGCCGATAGAAGCATCGCATAATTCGTAAGTATTAAGTTTTAAATATTTTTGCAAAGATTTTAAACGCTTTGTTTCTATTTTTTTAAATTTTAGCATAAGTGTTATAAACGCCAAAAAGGAAGCGTTTTGCTCCCTTTTAATTAAGTCCGTTTTTTTCTTCTAACATAACTACTATGTCGTTAATTCTGTCAAGGTCGTCAGTCGTGTAGTAGTCAATATAAATTCTACCTTTTTTATCGTTGCCGATAGCGGAAATTTTAGTTCCAAAAGTTTGTTGCATACGCGAAATTAAATCTTTAAGTTCAACGCTCATTTCTTGCGCGCGCTTAATTTTTTTAATTTCCTTATTTTCCTTTGGCGGATTAAAATAATCTTTAACGGCTTGTTCTACGTTTCTAACAGAAAGTCCGCCCTTAACCGCGTCAACTGCAACTTTTCTTTGCATTTCAACGGGCAAGGTAACGAGTGCCCTTGCGTGGCCTGATGAAAGTTCGCCTTTTGCAATGAGTTTAATAACTTCACTATCAAGCGTTAAAAGCCTTAAAGTGTTTGCAATTGCAGGACGGCTTTTGCCTATTCTTTCCGAAAGTTCTTCTTGCGTCAACTTATAATCGTCCATAAGTTGTTTCATTGCGGTTGCCGCTTCGATAGGGTTTAAATCTTCCCTTTGCAAGTTTTCAATAAGCGAAATTTCCTTAACTTGCCTTTCGTCGTAATTTTTAACGATGGCAGGCACGGTGTCTTTTCCTGCAATTTTTGACGCCCTATATCTTCTTTCGCCGGCAATAATCATATACTTGCCGTCTTCGTCTTTATTAACTACTATCGGCATAATAACGCCGTTTACTTTAATAGACGCGGCAAGTTCGTTTAAAGCCTTTTCATCAAAAATCTTTCTTGGTTGGTTAGGGTTTGCGTAAACTTCTTCAAGCGGAAGTTCAAACACGCCCGTTTTAATATCTTCGGCGGTGATGCCTAAATTTTTATTATAATCACTTTCGGTCGTTTGAAAAAGCGCCATAACGCCTTTTCCGCCTAACCCCTTATTTACTGCCATTTGCCTTTTCTCCTTTTTCGTCGTTTTGGTTTGCTAAAAATTCTTTTGCAAGTTCTAAATACGCCTTTGCGCCGGAACTTTTTATGTCGTGCCTAATAACGGGTATGCCGTGGCTTGGCGCTTCCGAAACTCTAATGTTTCTAGGAATAACGGTGTTGTACGCCTTTACGCCAAAGAATTTACGAATTTCGCCCGCAATTTGCCTTGAAACAAGCGCCCTTCCGTCGTACATAGTAAGCAACACGCCTTCTATCGTAAGTTTAGGGTTAAGGTGCTTTATTACGAGTTTTATGGTGTTCATAAGTTGTGATAAGCCTTCAAGTGCAAAAAATTCGCATTGAATAGGAATAATAACGCTATCTGCCGAAGTTAACGCGTTTATAGTTAAAAGTCCAAGAGACGGCGGACAGTCAATGCAAACGTAGTCGTAAGTTTTTGCAACTTTTTTAATTGCGCTACATAAACGTTTTTCTCTATTTTTTAGATATACGAGTTCAACTTCCGCGCCCGCAAGGTCTATTGCTGACGGAATTATATCTAAATTCGTAATTGCCGTTTTTAATATTGCCGACTTTACGTCTAACTCTTCCGTTAAAACTTGATATATCGAGTTTTTAACCGCGCCTTTGTTTATATTTAAACCCGTAGTTGCGTTGCCTTGCGGGTCAAGGTCTATAATTAAAACTTTTTTTCCGCTTTCAGCAAGCGCCGCAGATAAATTGACGCAAGTAGTAGTTTTACCTACGCCACCTTTTTGATTCGAAAACGCTATTGTTTTGCCCATAATTTTTACCGTCCTTTAACTTTTTAAAGAATTTCTTTCGTTTATTCGCTTTTTTCGTTAGCGTCGTTGTTTTCTACTTTTTCTTCGCTTTCTTTTTCGTCTAATTTCTTATAAGCGCTTTCCGCTTTTTTAAAAGGATTGTCGTTTCCTAAACCTTCCTTTTCTTCCATAATTTTGATAATTTCAGTAGCGTCTTTACCGTCCATTATCATATCAACTTCGTCTTGATAAATGGTTTCGCGTTCAACGAGCAACCTAGCCATATTGTCAAGTTCTTTTTTATGCGCTTTTAAAAGTTCTGTTGCGCGTTTGTGCGCGTCTTTTATAATGTTTTGAACTTCTTGGTCGATAATTTTTGCAAGTTCTTCACTATAAGTTGCCCTAGTTTGCATATCTTTGCCGATAAACACTTGGTCGCCACCGCCGTAGTTTACAGGGCCTATTTTATCGGACATACCCCACTCGGTAACCATTTTACGCGCTCTACTAGTAACAACGCTAATATCGTTTGAAGCGCCTGCGGAAATATCTTTTATAACTAATTCTTCGGCAACTCTACCGCCAAGCGTCATAGCAATATCGTCTAAAAGTTTGCTCTTTTCAATGTGGTTGCTATCGTCTTCCGGTCTAGTCATAGTATAGCCTGCCGCCATACCGCGTGGAATAATTGAAACTTCTTGAACAGGGTCACAATTAGGAAGTAACCTTGCAAGTATTGCGTGTCCCGCTTCGTGATAAGCAGTAATTCGTTTGTCGCTTTCCGTAACGACTCTACTCTTCTTTTGCGGACCGATTATTACTTTGTTTATCGCTTCGTAAAGGTCGATATTCGTAATAAACTTTCTATCGGCGCGCGCCGCTAAAATTGCCGCTTCGTTTAAAAGGTTGGAAAGGTCCGCACCGCTAAAACCTGCCGTCATTCTTGCTAAAACTTTAAAGTTAACGTCTTTTGCAAGCGGTTTGTTTCTTGCGTGAACTTTTAAAATTGCTTCTCTACCGCGAACGTCTGGAATATTTACGTAAATTTGCCTATCAAACCTGCCCGGACGCATAAGCGCAGGATCTAAAATGTCTGCGCGGTTAGTAGCCGCCATAATAATAATGCCTTCGTTAGCGTCAAACCCGTCCATTTGAACTAAAAGTTGGTTGAGCGTTTGCTCTCTTTCGTCGTTACCACCGCCAAGACCAGCGCCACGGTGACGGCCTACCGCGTCAATTTCGTCAATAAACACGATACAAGGCATACTCTTTTTTGCCATAGCAAAAAGGTCTCTAACTCTACTTGCGCCCACGCCTACGAACATTTCAACGAAGTCCGAGCCCGAAATTGAGAAGAACGGAACGTTTGCTTCGCCCGCAACTGCTCTTGCAAATAAGGTTTTACCCGTGCCCGGAGGGCCAACGAGCAACACGCCTTTTGGAATTTTTGCGCCGAGTTCGCTAAACTTTTTAGGATTTTTTAAGAATTCAACAATTTCTTGCAATTCTTGCTTTTCTTCTTCCGCACCGGCAACGTCAGTAAATCTTACTTTTACGTTTTGGCTAACTCTTGCTTTGGTTTTGCCAAAATCAAGAGCCGATTTATTAGAGCCGTTTACTTGACGCATCATTATCATCATAACTAAAAGCCCTAAACCAACGAGTAAAAGTGGCATTAAAAGCGACGACCAGAACGAACCTGCGTTAGGGTCGGTTACGTCGTATTCAACGCCGTTTTTAATTAAAAAGTCAATGGCTTGGTCACCGTAGAACTCACTTTCTACACCCCTTGCGTAACTCGTTTTGTATTTTTCTAAATATGCGCCTGATGCAGTTTTAACGTAACCTTTAAGGTTATACGCATCTAAAACGATTTTTACTATTTGCTTGTTTTCCGCAACGGACGGCTCGTATATCCACGTTTTTGTTCCGTCTTCCTTTTGTTCAAGCACAAATTCAAATTCTCCGTCAACGTTTTCCGCTTTTATTCCCGCATGCACGAAAAACTCTTTTGTTTCAAGGTCTTCAACGATTAGTTGAGGAAGAAAATAAAAGAGAGCCAAGCCCGCAACGAGTAAAAGCGCAATAATTGCAACCCAAACTTTTGAGTTACTTTTTTTCATCTTTAAAGCCTCCTTAATTTTAGTATAAAATTAGTTTTAATATATTTTAACATAAGTTAATTAAAATTACAATAGTTATTATGCGTAATTTTTGTATTTTACGCATATTTTATTAAATTTTCACAAAAATTTTTAGATTTTTAAAAAATTTTTAATAGGCGCATTGTCGTTTTTATGGCGCTATGTTTACAAAATATAATCCTACATTTTTTATTAAAATTGTGCGTTAAAAACATTTTACAATTTTAATTTTTAAGCGTTAAAATACAAATTGTTTAAATATTGCCCTCTAATAATTAAATTTATTTTATTTAAGCACTATTAAACTTTGCTACACTTAAACTAAAAGTTGCTATTATAAATGGTTGTTACAACGTCTTTTCAACATAAAAAATAAACGGCATAAAAAATGCCGTAAACAATTAAAAATATAAAAATCAAAAATTTTGCGCTTTCTTAAATTTAGCAAATCAAACTTAAACGTTTTGTTTTTCACTACAAACTTTTTAATTGGCATAATTTTTATATTAAAAAGTTGTTTCACGTGAAACTTTTAACCTTTTAAAATCTTCAAAATGTTAGATAAAATCTGCAATTTTGAGTTTTTTAATTTTTTAAATTTTTGTTTCATTTTCTTTGTCCACTGTATTTTTAAGTGGTTAATTTTACTAAAAAATCAATGTTTCACGTGAAACATTTTTTTGACCGAGTGCAAGCATTTTTAATTGCGTTTAAAAATAATTGCGTTAATAAAATTTAACGGTTTTATATTATATTTTTGACCGAAAATTACGTTAAACAAAGAGAAATTGTAATACAGTTAAAACTTTTATTAAAAGGTGTTTTTAGTTTGATAACGTAGTAACGCTTGATATAATTGTTTTTATTATCTACATAATAATATATTAGGCGCGTATTTATATAATGTTGCGCTATATGTTTAAACCTTGTATTATTCCGTTTGAAATAACGCTACTTAAATATTCTATAAACGATGCGCTTACTCCATTTATTATATCTTTATTAAACTCTTCTTTTTCGCCGATTATTGCAATAATTGAAATATCTCCAAACTTTTTTAAATTTTTATTTACGCCAAGTCCAGGTTTTATGCCGTCGTCAAACATTTTTATTAAGCCAATATCACACTTATTCCCTACTGCCGCGTCAACAACTACTATTTTTGATTTTGGGTGTAAGTTTTTTATTGTAAAATAAACCACGTCCGCCTCTTTTGCTGTTACAGTGGCGTTTAACGTGCCGTAAACGAAACACTTGCCATTAAGACTGTTTAAGAGTTTTAAGCCGATTTTTGGCCCTAAACTATCGCCTATTGAAAGGTCTGAACCAAAACATACGAAAACGGGATAATTATTTTTAAGCATCTGTTTTAAACACTCGCTTAATGGGTAAAATTTAGTATAGTTGCTACTGTTAAAAACGAATTTTGTCATATAAAAATTGTTGACCTTATTTTGCCGTTTTATTCAGTTGTTTTTACGTTTAAAATTTCAAATAAATTTTAAAAAGTTAAATAGTCAACCTATATTGACAAATTGCGTTTTAATGTGTTATAATTTTTATAGTATATTGTTTTACTTATTAGGAATATAATAAGACAAAGGAGAATTATGGTAAATTTACTTGCTATTCCTGCTTCGTTCGTAATTGCCGGCACAAACGTTGCTTTAATAGATATTATTGCTTTAATAGTTGTTTTAATTGCCGTTATTGTTGGCTTATGTCGCGGATTTTTAAGACAAATACTTTCTTTGCTTGGTTTAGTTGCGGGAATTGTGTTGGCGGTAATTTTTTGTGATGAATTAGTTGCTCTCGTTAGTGAAAAACTTCCGAATATTCCAACCGCGATAGAAAACGCTATTGCAAATTCTAACGTTTTTAAAGATTTAACTGGCTCTTTTACTAATAAAGAAGAAGTTCTTTTATCTTTACAAAACTCGTCAATACCTGCATTTTTACACGAAACTATTGCTAGTGCGATAGTAGAATCGGGCTTTGAACTTCAAATTATTAAAGTATTTACAACTTGGGCTCTTTACGTTATAGTTTTTGTTGTAACGGTTATAGTTTCTCTTATCGTATTTGCAATTGTAAAAAAGATTTTATACGGTTTAACAAAAATAAGGCTTATCGGTTTTGTTGATAAATTACTCGGTTTAGTATTTTCAGTTGCGGTAGCACTTGTAAATATGATGATTATAGTAACGCTACTTTCGTTCTTTATGAATATTAACGTTTATATTCAACCGGAAGGCGTAACTTGCTACTTTAACGATATTATGACCAAAGCGTTAGAAGTTCCGTTTATCAAGCAATTATTAAGCGTTACGTTTTAATTAAAAAACCAAAATTAAAAAGGATAGCATTTTTAAATGCTATCCTTATTTTTTATTGTTTTTATTTCGTTAGGTGATATCACAAAAGACGTTTAGTTTTAATAAAAAATTTTTTTATGATAGAGCCTATATACTAATCGTTTTTTAAACTGTTTCCTAAATAAGTTCCAAAACCGCTAGTTTTTTTAGTGGTTTTAATCATTTCACTTTTAAAACCGCTTGATTTTTTATCTCTTTTTTTATCGCCGTATTTTCCGTTTTTAGACTTTGTAAAATCTTTTTTAGAAGGTTTTGCATTGTCTGGTATAATTGCAATATATCTGTTTGGTTCAACGCCTTGTGATTCCGTTTTTACGCCTTCAAAATTTGAAAGGGTAGAGTGAATAATTCTTCTTTCAAAAGGATTCATAGGTTCAAGCGTTACAACTCTTTCACTCTTTATTGCCTTATTTGCAAGCCTTAACGCTAAATTTTGTAACGTTTCTTCACGTTTTTGCCTATAATTTTCACAATCAACAACAACTCTTTTATATTCTTCGTTGCCGATGTTTGCTACTGCGCCTGCAAGGGTTTGTAAAGCGTCTAACGTTTCACCACGGTAACCGATAAGTGAAGATGACGCAGTTGTAATAACGTTTATTATTATTCTATCGTCAACTTCCTTAAATTCCGCTTGTGCAGGAACTTTTAATAAATCGAATAATCCGTCTAAAAAATCTACCGCGCGCTTTCCATCGTCACTTTTAAGTTCTACTGAAATTTTTGCTTTTTTTCCGCCTATACCTAAAATTCCTTTACTACCTTCTTCAATTATTTTAAAAATAATATCGTTTTCTTGAGCGTTAAGGTCTTTTAAGGCGTTTTCAACGGCTAAATCAACCGTTTTTCCTTCATAAATTTTCATTATTTATCCTCTTTTTTCTTTTTAAGATGTCCGTATCTTTTTTGATATTCTAATTCTTCTTCTTTTTCAACGTCTTTTATAAACTTTTTTTCTACAATTTTATTTATAATTACGGTAGAACCAGTGCTAAAAAGCGTGCTTATTATTAAATATAATGAGAATGCCGAAGAATACATAAATGAGAAGATACCAAACATAATAGGCATCATCCAAGTCATCATTTTCGTTGTTTGAGCGGCTTGACCGGCTGCACCGTCAACCGTTTGAAGTTCCATTTGCGCTTTTTGCGCTTTACTCATAATAAGTTGTGATAAAAGCATTGAAGCAATAGAAATTACAACTAAAATCATATAACCGTTTGGTTTTTTCATTTGTTCTTGAATATATTCGTCACCAAAAATGTCGTTATATGCGTTTACGTCTTTAAGAGAAGAGTCTATTTTTTTAGTAGAACATCCGCTACTGTATGAAAATACGCTATTCATATAGGTGTTTTCGTCAATAAATGCCATTTTCCATGGTAAATCTTCTATCCAAATGTTTTTTATCCATAAAAAACTGTTTTTATTAGAAATTTGTTTATAAGTTTCAGCTGCGGCTTTTTGAGCGGGTTTTTTAATTAAGGTATCGTAATCTACGTTATTTTCATAACTATAAACTATATTGTTTCCGTATTTATTTTCAACGCTATTAAAAAAGTTTTGTTTTTCTTCATCTGTTTTATAAACGCCTTTAACGTTGCTAAAATCAACTTCGTTATTATCGTTAAAACCATATTCCGTTACGGTAATTTCATCATTATATCTAATTTCATTACTATAAGAAACCGCCATTTGATTATATAAATCAATTTTACAATATGCCGAATATTGTTGAAAAGCGGAAATTACTATCATAAAAAATACGAGAGTAAAAATAGATGGAAGACATGCCGCAAATTGAGAATAACCTTGTTTTTTATATAACGCTAATAATTTTTTATTATATAATTCTTTATTGTTTGAATATTGTTTTTGTAATCTTTCAAGTTCAGGACGCATTTTTTCCATTTTTAACGCGTTCTTTTTCGTTGCCGCTCTTGAATAAATATCAAAAGGTAATGGAATAATTTTTAAAATTAAACTAAATAATAAAATTCCTACGGCAATAACTCCACCAAAGGAAAAAAATTCTATTACGTTACTAACAATTTTAGTCATTCCACTTAAAGGAACGTTTTGTAGGTTGTTATCATAGATAACAGCCGTACCTAATAAATTAAAAATATTCATATTTTCCTTTTATAATAACCATTTTATTTGAGAATAACTATCTGGAACAGGGTCATAACCTCCCTTATTTAAAGAGTTACAACGAAGTAAACGCCAAATAATTAAAAAAATGGCTATTATACAATTTCTTTTTTTAAACGCTTCCAAAGCATAAGAAGAACAAGTTGGAGTAAAAATACAACTTGTTTTAAAAAAATAAGTTAAATATTTTTTATAAAATAAAATAATTTTAATAAAAATATTTTTAATCATTTATTATACTT
>JAZOMW010000062.1:0-17833 GCA_045654225.1 Christensenellaceae bacterium
CGGACCAATCGGTTATGAGCCGACCGCTCTAACCAACTGAGCTAAAGGCCCGAAAAATCTGGTCGGGGTGACACGATTCGAACGTGCGACCCTATGGTCCCAAACCACATGCGCTACCAACTGCGCTACACCCCGCTAAATTTATCAACTTTGATATAATACTACATTTAAAATATTATGTCAAGTAAATAAACTAAATAATCTTGATAAATTCAAGAATTTTGATGTAACCAGCAAACGTATTTGCGATTGCTTAATTATATTAGCATAATAAAAAAATATTTGCAAGCGTTTTTTCTTACTTTTTAAAAACTTTTTTAACTTTTAAAGGTAAAAAATACAAAATAAAACTTCCACTCAAAAAATTAGAGTGGAAGTTAATAATTAGTAATAAACCAAGTTTATTTCTTTAATAATTTTTTGCCTTTTTTAAGCTCGTCAGCATCTTTAACTTCGTTAGCAACTACTTTGTAAAGCGCAATTAACGCTATAACGTTTGGTACAACCATTAAGTAGTTAAAGAAGTCGGTAAGTTCCCAAACAAGGTCGTTTTGGAATACTGCACCTAAAATAACAAATACGAGAGCAATAATTGTATAAATTATAGTTCCCTTGCCTTTAAACAAGTATTCAAAGTTGATTTTACCAAATAAGTTCCATGATAAAATTGTTGAGAAAGCAAAGAACGTTAAGCAAATTGCAACGAATACGTTTGCAATAGTAGTTGCAACGTTACTACCACCAAAAGCGACTGCAAACGCTTTTTGAACACCACTAGTTTTAGTTACGGTAGTCCATAACATAGAATTATCAAAACCGTTTGCGTAAAGCGTAGTAATAACGATAAATGCGGTCATTGTTAAAACAACGAAGGTGTCAATGAATACGCCGAACATAGCGCTACAACCTTGTTCGTGCGCTGTTTTAACTTCTGCTTGCGCGTGTGCGTGTGGTGTAGAACCCATACCAGCTTCGTTAGAAAATAAGCCACGTTTAGCACCTTGTTGAATTGCTATAACGATAGCGCCCCAAATACCACCGCCGATAATTGCTTGTGGATTAAACGCGTATTCAAAAATCATTAAAAACGCTCTTGGAATAGAAGTAATTCTGCAACAAAGTAAAACGATACCACCAACCAAATATAAAAGCGCCATAACTGGAACGAGTTTTTCAGTAACCGATGCTAAACGCTTCGCTCCGCCTACAAATACGAAACCTGCAATAACTGCGATAATTACGCCAACAATTAAAGAAACCCACCAAACTTTTTCACCCATAATCGCGTTACTTACTGCTTCACCGATAGAGTTAGATTGAACCATACCGCCAACGAAGCCGAGCGCAATAACCGTTGCAATAGCAAAGAAGATAGCAAGGAATTTACCAAAATTATTATTAAACGCTTTCTTTATATAATATACGGGACCACCCGAAACGCTACCGTCTTCGTTAACAACACGCGTTTTTTGCGCTAAAACTGCTTCCGCATATATCGTTGCCATACCTAAAAACGCGATAATCCACATCCAAAATATTGCGCCAGGACCACCCGTTAAGATAGCGCCCGTAGCACCAACGATATTACCCGTTCCAACTTGCGCAGCAACCGCCGTTGCAAACGCTTGGAAAGAACTCATGCCGTTTTTGCTTTCGCCTTTACCTTTTAACATGTTGCCAAATACTTGTTTAGCGCCTTGACCAAAGTAGCGTATTTGAACGAACTTTGTTTTGATTGTGAAGAATAAACCTACGCCAACAAGCAAAATTACAAGGAAATAACCCGAAAAATACGAGTTAAATTCCGAAAAGAATTTAAGCAACGTTGCTTCCATTTTTGCCCACATAATACTTCTCCTTATATATAAAAAATTTATTAACTAACAAAAAAAGAGTTTCCTTACCTATAAGAAAACTCCAATTAAACAATTTTAAACGCATTTAGTAGCGAAATAAAATTAAACTGTCCTTTTACCTGAGAGATTTAGCAAAACTATAACGTTTTGCGTTGCCCCTTCGGTACCCATTTAAGAGTTCTCCAGAGTGCTATCCGTATGCGGTTGCAATCAACTTCCGCATCCTTCATTTAGCAATTATTAAATTTGAATATATACTAACACAACTAAAAATAAATTGCAACTATTTTACAGCAATTTTTTACAAAATTTTTAAACTATTTTTATACCGCCTTTTATTTAATTGACAAATCCGTTTTAAAAGAATAAAATAACAAAGTTATTATATATAAGGAAAGATTTATGAGCGTAAGAGAAAATATTAGAAACATAGCAATAATAGCGCACGTTGACCACGGTAAAACGACTTTGGTTGACGCGCTTTTAAAACAAAACGGCATTTTTAGAACTAACGAAGTTGTGCAAGATAGAGTTATGGACAGTAACGACTTAGAGCGTGAACGCGGTATAACAATCCTTGCTAAAAACACGGCGGTAAACTATAAAGGCGTTAAAATTAACATTATTGACACGCCCGGCCACGCAGATTTTGGTGGCGAAGTTGAGCGTATTTTATCTATGGTTGACGGCGTTATTTTGATTGTTGACGCGGTTGAAGGCTCTATGCCACAAACGCGCTACGTTTTAAAAAAGGCGCTTAACTTAAACAAAAAACCGGTTGTTGTTGTAAACAAGGTTGATAAAGGCGGAAATTTAGATAAGACTATGGATAGTATTATAGAACTCTTTATTGAACTTGGTGCTAACGACGACCAACTTGACTTTAAAACCGTTTACGCATCCGCTAAACAAGGCTGGGCAAGTTTAGATACTAACCCTAAAAGCGACATGAGTGCCCTTTTAGATACTATTATTAGCGAAGTTCCCGCACCCGTAGGCGACGAAAACGACGGCTTACAAACTATTATATGTAATATAGATTACGACGAATACGTTGGTAGAGTTGGCATTGGTAGAATTGTTCGCGGTAAAATTAAAGACGCGCAAAGCGTTTCAATTTGCCATACTGACGGCAAAGTAACTAACGCTAAAATCGGTAAATTATACCAATTTGAAGGTTTAAAAAGAGTTGAAGTTGAAAGCGGTACTATTGGCGATATAGTTGCAATTTCAGGCATTGAAAACTTAAATATTGGCGAAACTATATGTTCGCTTGACAAACCCGAAGCGTTGCCTTTCGTTGCTATTGACGAGCCTACAATTAGTATGATGTTTATGGTAAACAACTCGCCTTTTGCTGGTAAAGAAGGCAAATTCGTTACTTCCCGCCACCTTCGTGCAAGATTATTTAAAGAAGTTGAAACAAACGTATCTATGCGTGTTGAAGAAACTGAAAGTGCAGACACGTTTAAAGTTTACGGTAGAGGCGAACTTCACCTTTCTATTTTAATTGAAGAAATGCGTAGAGAGGGCTATGAATTCCAAGTTTCGCGCCCAAAAGTTATTTTTAAGCAAATTAACGGCAAAACTTGCGAGCCTATTGAAGATTTAGTTATTGAAGTTCCAAGCGAATACGTTGGCGCGGTTATGAGTAAACTTGGCGAAAGAAAAGGCGAACTTATATCAATGGACGCAAGCGACACGGGCGAAACTAAACTCAACTTTAAAATTCCTTCACGTTGTTTAATTGGATATAGAAACGAACTTTTAACTGATACTAAGGGTTTTGGCACAATGGCGTCGGTTTTAGACGGTTACGAAGAGTATAAAGGCGATATTAGAGAAAGAAACCGCGGTTCACTCGTATGCTTTGAAGCAGGCGTAACTACTCAATACGGATTATTTAACGCGCAAGAAAGAACTACCCTTTTCGTTGGCCCCGGTTTAAACGTTTACGAAGGTATGATAGTTGGCGTAAACTCAAGAGAAGACGATTTGGTTGTAAACGTATGTAAGCAAAAACATTTAACGAATAGCCGTGCAAGCGGTAGCGAAGAAGCGTTAAAACTTATTCCGCCAACGATTATGAGTTTAGAACAATGTATGGAATTTATTGCCGACGACGAACTACTTGAAGTAACGCCAAAATCTATTAGACTTAGAAAGAAGATTTTATCTAAAGATTTAAGAATGAAAGAGTGGGCAAAAAATAGAAAACAATAAATAGAAAAACAATTAAAAAGTGGCTTAAAAAGCCACTTTTTTAACTTTTGTAAAAAAATAAACCGCCTTAAATAAGGCGGATATTTTTACTCTATTATTAAAATTAAAACGTCTAAACAATTAAGAGTTTTTTGTGTAATTATTTGACCGTTTTCGTAAGTAAACGGAAGTTCTTTTATTTGACCGTCAAAGTCAACAAAACTTACTTTTTGTGGCTTTGTTGGATATACCAACTTAACGTTTTCAACTTCGTCGTAACCAAGGTTTATAAATGAAGTTAAGTTTTTGCCGTTACTAAGAGTGCCCGTTTTTAAATAAATAAGGTCGTCACCCGGGGTGTAAATAACAGGCTCGTTAAACCATTTAAGCATTTTTACAAACTGCATTTTTCTTGGATAGTTTAAGAAAGAATAGCCTTGATAGTAGTTAGACTCGCAGTTAGGCGTACCGCTAAACACCGCCACCTTTCCGCCAAATTCGTTTTCATATTCGGTAGTACCCGAACTTATATTAGTTACACCGCTTTGGCCTATATCCGTTTTTGTTAAAACTGAACTACGTTTAACATCGCCGTTTATTTCAACTAATTTTTTAACGCCAACGGGAAGCGCAACGTTATTTTCAAGTACGTTTACAATTTCGCCACTTGGTTTATTATCGCTATCAAACTCTTCAACCGTAACGCCTAAGTAATTTTTAAAACCGCGCTCTACAACTGTTTTAGCAACGTCACTACTAAAAATAGCCTTTCCGCTAAGTTCTTTTGCTAATTCTTGGTTATCAAAATACCTATCGTTACCATCACAAAAACAAGTTATACCGCCGTTTTTAGCGCCAAAATACATAGGAAGACCTAAACGCTCAAAGCACTTTTCGCTAAAAGAGTTAAAGTCTGAAAAAACAGGTCTTTTAAAAGAGTGAACGCGTTTTTTTGGAACGGGAATTTTAAAACCGTGCCAAGTTATACCGTCAACAAGGCTCGCAACAGTTTGATAAAGCCCAGCATTTTTCTTTAAAATCTTTCTATACGCGTCGCCCATAATCCACTCAATGTTTTTACCGCCACTAAGTTTAGTTATCCAATGCTTAGCGCCTTTCATGCCTTCTAAAAGAGTGCCTATATAGTGCGCGTTAAGTTGCTTTGCAGTTTTACTGTAACGCATATGTGGGCAAGTGTCGGTTTCGGCTAAAAGATAGTCAACGCTTTCAAATTGAGTTTTTTGAAGCGCCGTTCTAAGCATACTGTAAGTAAAACCAGAAGTTGAATTGTACGAATAATAAGCCGAGCCTATTCTCATAATAGACGGATTATTTTTACCCGCTAAAATTTTGGTTATTGTAACGGGGTCGTCACCACCCGTGCAAAGTAAACCTTGAATAGACGGGTCAACGCTATCAATAGCGTTTCTAATAGTACGCGCTAATTCGTAAAGCGACTCGTATTCAACTTGAACGAATTTATTAGTGTATTCTTCGCATTTTTCATGGTCGGTTGTAACTATATTAAACAGTTCTTCACGCGTTAAATTAGTGCCTGTAAGTTCGTTAAACTTTGCTAAGTGTAACGGGCAAGCACAAGCCTTTCCGCCCCTTCCTAAAAGCCTAAAATCGTCGTCAATTAAAATAGTGTCTGGCCCGCATTTTGCTATTTTAACGGTGCAGTCATAAATATATTTATGAAAATTTTTATCAAGCGGACAAGAAATACCTTCGCCCTTGCCGTCAGTAAACCTAATATATTCTTGATAAGGTTGCGGAAATTTTCTTGCTCCGTGCCCTATTGTAGATTGAATTAAAATACCACTTTTAAGCCCGCGCTTATCAAGTTCTTTTTTGATTTTTAAGTAGTTTTCACAGTAACCTGTAACTTTGTCTCTTATAGGTACAGAGTCAATGTGTAGCGACATTGAAAATATTGCCAAATTAGAAATACCTTCTTTATATTGATATTCAATGTCGTTAGCAATTTCTATTATTTGACTGTCGTTTTGAATATTTGACGGCATTATAGAGTAAGTAATTAACTTTTTGTTCATAAAAATTTCCTTTTAAAGCATTTAAAACTATTTATTCTATTATTAAAAGCAACACGTCTAAGCAATTAAGAGATATTTGTGTTTTAATTTCACCATTTTCGTAAACGAAGTTAAGTTCTTTAATTTGACCGTCACAGTCAACAAAACTTACCTTTTTAGGCTTTGTTGGATATACCAAACTAAAATTCTCAATTTCGTCATAGCAAAGGTTAAAGGCGCAAGTTAAGTTTTTGCCATCTTTTAACGTGCCCGTTTTTAAATAAACGTTTTCTTCGCCTTTAAAGTATATAAGCGGTTCGTTTGAGGCTTTTAAAATATCAATAAATTGTGCCTTGCGTGAACTATTTAAGAAAGAATAGCCGTAAATAGACTTATCAACTGAATTTGGCGTTCCGCTAAATACCGTAACTAAACCGCCAAGTTCGTTTTTATATTCGGTTGTGCCGTTACCAACTGAAACAAGACCCGTTTCGTAGTCGTTATAGCAAAGTTCACTCGTAACGCGAACGTCGCTATTTAACGGAATTAACTTTTTATAATCGTTTTGGACTTGAACGCCGTTGCCGGTTGTTAAAATTTTGTCGCCAAGCGGTTTAATTTCGCCGTCGTATTCTTCAATTTTTACACCTAAATACTTTTCAAAACCGCGATTTGCAACTAATTTGGCTTCTTGCGCGCTAAATATAGCATTATTAGAAAGTTCTTTTATAAGTTCATCACTTGTAAAATAGTTAGAATTGCCGTCAACAAAACAAGTTATACCGCCTTCGTCTTTACTAAAATACATAGGAAGACCTAAACGCTCTAAACATTGTTCGCCAAAAGAGTTTGCGTCTTGATAAACTCTACCGTTCATACTCTTTCTTTCAAACCTTTTAGGAAGAGGTATTTTAAAGCCGTGCCAAGTTATTTTATCAACTAAACCCGATGCGGTTTTATATAGCCCGCTATTTTTAGCTAAAATTTTTCTATAAGACTTACCGCTTTCCCACTCAATGTTTTGGCTATTTGTAAGCCTTGTTATCCAGTGTTTAGCGCCGTTTAAACCTTCTAAAATACTACCTAAATAGTGCGCGTGAAGTTGTTTAGCAGTTTTAGCGTAAATAACGTGCGGACAAGTGTCGCACTCTGCCACAATATAGTCAACTCCATTATATTGCGACCTTTGAAGCGCGCCTTTAAAAATTGAATAAGTAAAGCCCGACGTTGAGTTATAAGCGTAATAGCCGTTGTTTATTCTTAAAATGGTAGGATTGTTTTTACCTGCCAAAATTTTAGCAATATTTATACCGTTATCGCCACCGTTACAAAATACGCCTTGAATAGACGGGTCAACGCTATCTATTGCCGAGCGTATAACTTTTGCCGTTTCTTCAAGCGACTCAAATTGAACTTTTATATGCGCCTTTGTATATTCTTCGCACCTTGAATCGTTTTCGTTCGTTACGATATTATACAACTCTTCACGCGTTAAATTTTGACCGATAAGCGCGTTAAACCGTGCCAAATGCTTAGGGCAAGCACAGCCCTTACCGCCCCTTGTTATAAGCCTAAAATCGTCGTCAATTAAAATGGCGTTTGGTTTTAAAAGTGCAACCTTTCTAACGCTTTCATATACGTACGACTGAAAATCAGCGTCTATTGGGCAACAAATACCGTCACCCTTGCCATCGGTAAATTTTATATATTCTTGAAATGGAAGTTTATTTTTTACCGCTCCGTGACCAATAGTAGTTTGAAAAAGAACGCCACTTTTAAGCCCGCGTTTATCAAGTTCTTTTTTTATTTTTTGATACGATTTACAAAAATATCCCGCTTTATCTTGCACGTGCTCTCTTTCAGGATGAATAGGCATACAAAAAACGGCAAGAGTACAAATACCGTTTTTATATTGATTTTCTACGTCTGTTACAATTTCGCTAATTTGCGTGTCACTAGTTATTTGTGAAGGCATTATTGAAAAAGTAATAAGTTCTTTAAGCATAAGAAATTCTCCTATTTTTTTATAAAAATAAACGCAAGCAAAAATTTACAAAATATAAGAATTTGCGTTACGTTTATAGTTGTTTATTTAATTTTAGTCAATATCGACCTTGTTAAGCAAATGCTCATCGTTAGTGCGGAGTTCTTTTGGAACTACTATTTCATCGTAAGTTATATAATATTTTACCTTGATAATTGAGTAATAGTCAACGAACTTTAAGGCTATATATGCAATACTAGAAAGCGGAATAATAATGAGTAACGCAACTAAAAAAGTTGACACCACTGATATAACGCTTATAACGTATATCGTTATACTCATTAAAAAATACGAAATTAAACGTGAAAAGAATAATTTTCCTTCGCCTTTTTTAAAAGAAGATTTAAACGCCTTAACCGGAGTTAAATTCTCACAAATCATTTTAGGAAGAACTAAACCCGCCAAAGTATAACAAAGCGAATTAAGTGTGAAAAACAAAAATAACGCGAGAGTTATAACGTAAAGCCCTAAAAACTGCTCTGTGGCTATTATAATAGAAATTATAAGAGCAAAGCCTACGGTATAATAAACCATTAAATACAACGTTTTATAAAGAGCGTAAATGG
The DNA here is from genome assembly GCA_045654225.1 of Christensenellaceae bacterium. Taxonomy (GTDB): domain Bacteria; phylum Bacillota; class Clostridia; order Christensenellales; family Borkfalkiaceae; genus HGM11412. The sequence continues at coordinate 8,705 of JAZOMW010000062.1, forward strand.
ACGCTTTTTTAAAATTGTCAAAAAGAGTGCTAAAAAAGCCTGCGTGAAGCATACTTGACGTGTGCTCGTAAACGTTTACGCCGATAGAATAGTCGCCAAGAGAAAGTAAAAACACCGCAAAGGATATTACTAAAAACATAGAAATTACAACGAATATAATTTGACCAGTCATACCGCTTATATAATTTTGCAACGAAGTAATTGAAGTTTCTAAAATTTGACCTAATTTAACGTTTTCTTCACCCGACTGCATCATTATAAAGTTTTTAACGATGCTACGAGTTGCGTTTATAACGTCTTTAATTTCTTGACTTTTTAAAACTTGCTCAATAACGATGTTGGCAAATAAAAAAAGCGAAATGATTGTTGCTATAAAAACAACCGATTTATAAATCAACGTTTTTAAGCAGAGCCACTTGTTTGCCGTAGCAATTTTGATTGCATTAGTAAATTTCATAACAAATCTCCTTTAAAAATTTTATCATAGATAAAAACTTTTTGCAAGGCATTTAACAAAAAAAAGCGAAGTAATTTTACTTCGCTAAAAAAAATTATTTTTTATCTGTTTTTTAAGTAATTTTCTACAACTCTTGACAAGTCGCCTAAAACGTATTGAACGTCAACGTCGTTTTTAAACTCTTCAAGCGCAAGTTTCGGGTCTAACGAATAATAATAAGAAAGCGCGCTATTTAGCATTTGCCTTTTATATTCCGCACTTTCCTTTTCTCCTGGAAGTTGCTTGCCTTGACTTTGAAGTTTATAAATTTTTTCATCAATACTATTGTTGTATTTTATAACTTCGTTAATATTCTTTTCTTGCTTTTCGTTTAGTTCATCTATTTTTTCTTTAATATCAATTGCCTTTTGAATTTCAAGCGATTTAATAGCCGAGTTGTACTCGTTTTCATAAGAAGATAACTTATTTGCGTTTTCTTTTAAACTTTTAGCAATATCGCTATCTACGTTTAAATACTCTTGAATTTTATCTTGACTTAAATTTTTAATAGTTTCCGCTAAAATTGAAGAACGCGAAATTCCATTTTTTAACGCTTTATTTTGCGCGTTGTCAAGCAAATTTTCGTACTTTTTATCAACTTCTTGTTTTAGCCCTTCGGTAGTGCTTTTAATATTTTCCTCTTTTTGCTTGTATTCTTGGCGCTTGCTATCTATATTTCCGTCAAGTTTAGCCTTGCTTAAATTGAACTTGTCTTCGGCATAAGCGGTTGCTTCGTTTTGAATTTCATCATCGCTTTTTACAACGTATTCCATTTTCTTTAAAAACTCTTCGTCAACCTTGCCATTTAACTTATCGTTATAACGCTTGATAGTTTCAATCATTTCAGTTTTACTTACGTTATTTTGATTACTTTCGCTCGACTTATTTTCGTTAGTATTGTTATCCGTACTATAATTTTTTGTAGTAGAAGTTACCGTTTTTTTAGTTGTATCGCTACTAATAGGTTGATTTTTTATTCTTTTTAACCAGTTTATTATCTTTTGCTCTATTCCGTACATATTACTCCTTCATAATTATAAAATTATCTCTTACACGCTTTAAAACGTTACCATCGTAAAGTTTAATTCTTTCGTCGCAATAATCTACAACGCTTGGTTTAGTAACGTCGTTTAACAAAACGTCTTTTTTATAAATTTTTCCACTTTTTGCGTACTCAACGCTAAAATTTGCGCCGTTATACACTATATGATAATTGCTTCCTTGTTCTAAATTTACCGTACTCATAACTTCTCCTTTGCGGTTATTAAATTTTATTTTAGGGGGAAAATTTTAATCGGTTATAAATTTGGCATTTAAAAAATTGTCAACAATAACGACAGCGTTCGGCGCGTTTCCGTCTGCGTAAACTTCTAAACCCTTACGCCCGGTGTAATGCGAAATAAAAGACGCGCTAGGCGTATAAACACCGCTATAAATTTTTGCAAACTTTGAATAAAACAATTTAATTCCGTTATCACACGGATATCCCGCAACGGACGAGCACGAAGTGACGCGCAAATCAATAAATTCATCTTCTCCCGTACTTACGTTATACACACATAAAAACAAATTGTTACTTTGGTCTATGTAAGCAACGTATAAAGCGCCGTTTATTGCGCCTACGATTTTACAGTCTAAAACGCCAGATAAAGTGTAAGACGTAACTAGTCCGTTTTCAGTAGAATATGAAAACAGCGTTGCAACGTCCTTATTAAAATGCAAAACGTACTCCGTGCTATCTACCGTTACGTTAGATAGATAATTTTTAGTTATTAAGTATTCTACGAATCCCGACACGTTCATTTTTAACGAATATATTTTAAGTTTTGTAGCACCGTTTTCTACCGTAACTTTAATTACGTTTTCGCCTTTATTTAAATTCGCCGTTAAAGAATAAGTTTTTTGGTTAGTTTTTTGCACGTATTCTCTCATTAAATGCACGTCGTTTACTTTTACTTCAACGCTATATGCAATCGCTTCAAAATTGCCGTCGATATTAAGTTTTATGGTTGACGCGCCTTCTTTTAAAGCGTTAATGGTTATAAAAAATTCATGAGTATATTGTTCTATTAGGTCACTGTAATTAAATTCTAATTCCGTGTAGTTTGTTTCACTAACCTTTTTTTCTAGTTTTTCTATTCTGTTTTCTAGTTCGGTTATTTTTAAATAGGCTAGTTTTCCGTAATCGTTTGTTACCATAAATGCTCCTTTAAATATTTAAAATATATTATCGGTTTAAAAATTCGCGGGTTGTTATCGTATGAAATTATGCTTATGCTAAAATTTTTACCTTTGAGTTTCGGCTCTATATAGTTGTTTGTTTTGTTTATTTTGCAATAACGTTTTACGCCGTCACAAGTAACCAAAATTTCAATTTCTTCGTCTGTTTCAACCGAAATTTTATAAAGATTTTTAATGCAAGGCAATGAAAAATCACTTTCTATACCCTGCCAAACCTTTTTTAAAGGTTTATCGAATAACTTGCCGTGATTTTCTAAAACCGTAGCAACTTTTTTACCGCTATCGTAAACGGCAATAAGTTCTTTATTTTCGCCGTCGAATAGACAAATCGACGTAATTTTACAATCCTTGATTATATACGAAGTATCGTTTTGTAAATTGTAAACAAGTATCACGTTTTGTTCTTTTCCGTCGATTTTCATTTTTAAGTTAAGCCAAAATTTATCGTTATAGTAAATTCCGCTTGCGCCTTCGTTATTAACGCCTTTTAAAAACGAGTCGTAACAGCCTAAAATTTTTACCGAATCTACGCCGTTAAATCTATACAAGCCCGTATCGGTTAAAAAATAAACGTAATTTCCGCAATCAGTTACGCTTTCACCGTAAATTTTGCCAAATTTTGAGTGTAAATTTGAAACGGAAAAGTCTTCTTGATTACCGCTAGCGTAAAGCCTAGTTATTCCGTACTCTCTAAAAACGTAAACGTAGTCTAAAAAACTAATAACTTTTAAAAGTGCGCCACGCTCGTCTGGAAAGTCGATAAAACCAGCCTCGTCAACCGAAATATACCAGTTAAACGGATTAAAATCATCCGAGAACCAAAGCGAAGTGCTTTTTGAGTTTTCGGTAGCGAATACCCTTTCGTTATGCACGCACATCGAATTGAATTTAGGCGCGCCGTCAACGCTTTTAACGCCCGATTCGCTAAATACGCAAAGCGGGTCGTTAAAGGACGAAAATAACATTATATTTTCGCCGTCGTTATTATAAGTTACCGCGGTTGGCGCAGTCGTAAACCTCATAGAAGTTTCTACAAATTTAGGCTCGCTATCGTATAAATTTAAACTATATATTATTCCGTTTGACGCGTAACAAAGTAAAACGTTTTTATCTAAATTATTTTCAACGTCGTAATTTTTTAAGTAGTAAAACTTTAAAGGACGTATAGTATCGTTATCAAAAGATAAAGTTTTACCGTTTATCGTAAACTCTTTTAAACCCGCGCCCGCTTTTAAAGCGCCGTCGCTAATATCAAAGTTAAAAATAGCCTTTGCATCGCTTACTTTTTTAACGCTTTCGTCATTACTGCTACCTATTCCGCCACTAAAACTGCTAATGGTAACTTTTGTTTTTTGATAGTTAGGAACGGAAAGAGAGTTATCGCATATAATCATAACCACTTTCTTTCCTTAATTTTTTTAACTTTTTTATTCGCAAGCGAACTAGTAAGCGCGGTAATATACTTTTTATGCCAAGTTACCGCTTCTTCATAGTCGCCTTTAATAAGCGAATATTCGGTTATAGCGCCGTATGCTAGTGCTCTTTTAGTTATAGTAGTATTGATAAACGAAGATTTGTCTTCAAGCGTTTTAAAAGGTGCAACGAAAGTGTATTCAACCACTATTACGTTTTCCCTTGTATAAATACCGTCAGGCTTAATTTCAGCGTTAACGGCGTTTCCGTTTAAGTTTTTTACGCTTAAAACGGAAAGCACGTTGTTTTTAAAATCTTCACACTTAACAACGCCGTCAACCACGGTAAAAGTTTGAGTATCTTTAAGCCTAAAATAGTCGGTTGAAATTTCCTCTTCAACCAAATTATAGCAATTTAGCAATAAGTTAAAATCTTCTTCTACTTGATTGTAATTATCAACCGCGTTACCGTTTATATAGTTTTTTATATCGTTTCTATTAAGTAGCGTTGACGCGGTTATTAAAATATCTTTTACCGTCATAAAATTTCTCCTTTAATTACGCTTCCGTAATACCCGTAAGCATTGCTTGACCGCATGGGCGTGAGCAAATTAAATCAGCGTATTTTACGAGCGTTGCCTTGTAAACCGGTTTATCGGCAACTTGTTTAATTACTCTACCGTCTTCACCTTCAAGCCACTTCCAGTCGCAAAGTTGATGTAAAACGAAGTCGTCGGTATTAAGTAAGTACATAGTGCCTTCCGGACAAAATCTATCGCTTACGATAGGAATACCGTTATACGAAATTGCTTTGTATCCGCCGTTTAAATCCATTACGTCGATATTTCTTTTATACGTAGAAAGATGGTTTTGGAACGCGCGTTTTACACCGCTTGAACATACAATAAAGTTCACGCGTGAGCCTGCGTTTTCGTCGAGATAGTCAATAGCCGTTTGAATAGCGGTTTCACTAATTTCGCCAACGTTAGTTTTAATGTACGGAATAAGCCATTTATGCGTTGCTCTTGATAAGCCGTATAAATCGCCCGTAGTTTTAAATATTGCGCCAAGACCGGTAATTTCTTGGTTATACGAGCCTTGCACAGTTACTAAACTGTTTTGTGGAACGGTAGTTGAAGTAAGAGTAGTACCGCTAACAGTAATAGTTTTAGTTTCACGGTCAATGCTTAAAATACGCCTTGCGCCCGCGCTAGCAATAACAGAGCCGTCGCTTGACGCTCTAAAATCTACCACCATACCTTCAACAAGGTTTTTAACGCTATCAACTTTTATAGCGCCGTTTGTAATTTCGCTAACTTTTGCTAAAACGCCGGTACCGTCGCCAAAAAGCATTCTGCCAAAATTGTATGAAGACGCTTTTAAAAGCCCTTCCATTTCAGCGTTAAGCAAGTTTACGAAAGCACCCGAACTGTTTTCGGACGCTCTAATTGCCTTATCGCTAATTTCAATAGTGCCGTAAAGGTTTTTAAGCGTTAAAACGAATTGCTCGTAATTATTGCCCGCCGCTTCCGGAAGCGCTCCGTCTTCTTCGCCTGCGCCTATACCGCCGTTAATGCCGTATTGCGCAAGTCTTCTAACTTCTTTGCCCCAAACGTCCGACGCGCTTTGTTTAATTTTTGCAAGTAACGGGTTGATTGCGGTGTTTAATTGTTCGCTAACAACTCCTAAATACGCTGTTTTTAAAGCGTCGTCTGCATTTTTCATTGTAATCATAAATTTTTATACTCCTTATGTTTGTCTAAAATTTCTTTGGCAAGGTTTCCTGCCTCGGTTATAGTTTTGGGTTTTGACGGTGGAGTTATAAATGCCGTACCGTTTCCCGATGTCAAATGAAGGCTTGGAATTTGGTTATTTATTCTATCTAGATAAGAACGAATAACGCTTTCGTATAAGTTTTGGTTTGATTCTACTTGTTCGGTCAAATATTTAAGTGAATTGTACTTTTTTTCACTTTCTTCTTTCTCTTTTAGTAAAATTTCCGCATATGCCCTATAAAGCCTTCCTTTTTGATTATCGCCGTTCTTTTCGGCTATTTCAACGAGCGATTCTACCATATCTTTCGTTTGTGGAAAAACGGAACAAATGGTTTCTTTTTCCCGCAAAACGTCGTCTTCTACCGAATTCTTGCTTGCTTGTTCGTTAGCCTTTGACGTTTCAATTTCCCTCTCCAACTCTTTTACTTTTTGGCAACGTCTGGTAAATTCCGCCTGTAAAGAGTTGTAAGCGTCAACCAAACTTTCTAAACTGTTAAATTTACCGTATTTATTCAAATTGCTTGCGCCTAAATTCTCTTCCGCCTCCGCAGTGTGCGCGTCGTTTAAACTATGAACGTTGTTTTCGTTTAGCGTTTGGTTGTTTTCACCCGCTTTGTTATCTATCATATTAGTTTCCTTCCTTAATTAACTCTAAATTGCTTTGTAAAATAAACTTTTTATGCTCTTCAATATGGTTTTTAAGCCTATTTTTAAACTGTAAATTGTCTTCACCCTCAACGTCGTACTCTAAAATTCTACGAGTGTGCTCGTCAACGTGAATTAAATGGTCGTCGTATCCGTCAACAGCGCCGTCCTTTTTTAGCATATCAATATTTTCTCTTTCGGCTTTGTTACGGTGTAAGTTGTTTATATCTTGCGCGTTATCAAGCGAACCGTAGCCTAAAATTTCTAATATTTTAGACTTGTTTCTTTGGCTAATTTTTCCATTTTCATCGCCAAGTAGCCCTGATTGCAACATTTGAAGTACCGCGTTTTTCTTTTGTGCGGGAGTTTGGTTAAGTTCGTTTTCGGTATCGAAGGCGATGTCGTCGTAAGTGATGTCGGCACTGTTAAAATAGAACGCTTTTACACTCTTTGACGCGCCCGCACTTTTCATAATACGCGTTTCGGTTGCGAACTGTTTAAATAGCCTTAATATGTGCCTGCCAACTTCTCTAATTGCAGTTTTTATATTATCGGCGGTAACGGAAAGCCTAGTTTCGTCTTGCTCGATTAACAATTCGATTGCCGTACCCGATAAGTTAGTTTGCGTAAACGCCGTACTTCTTGAAACTTCGCTCGAACCAGAAATTGCAACGAATTCGCTAGATAAACGTTCTTCTTCGTAGGTAAAATCGATAGGAACTGAATTTACGCTCATCATTTGCGGTGGCCTACTACCTTGCCTATAAACTATAACTTTACCCGGTGATAAACCTTCGTCAACTAAATCGTCGGTGTCGATAGAGCCGTCTTCAACGCTTAAAACGCCCATACTAACCCTATTCATAAACTCGTATTTTCTATTTTTAACCGCGTTATACGAGCGTTGAAGTGGTATTAACCTTTCAATTAAACTTACGCCGAAGAAACTGCCCGTAAGCGAAATTGAATTTTGTTTTATAAAAGGATACCCGCGAGAGCCGTCAACACCGTTTTTATACGGCAATTCGCCTACCGCAAGTAACGTATTACCCGCAACAATAATTACTCTACCGTTAGGATAATTTTCCGTTGGAAGTTCGTATTTTTCAATTAAAAGCACACTGTCGTGAACAACGGAAGAAACGTCGGTTTTTTTATATCCGCCGTTATTTGATATAGAGTTTTGGTTAAAAGTAAAAACGTCGATATCTTCGCCCTTTAAAACTACGCCGTATTCGCTTTCAATATCGCTAACTGAATACGGGCGTGCGTAAATTATACTTTTACAGTCGCCAAGTTCACTATGAAAGAGCGAGTCGGGAAAAATTTCAAATGGAGAAATAGCCTTAACCTCAACGTCGCCGTCGTATATAGGTTTATCGCCGTTATCGCCGAGTTTTTTACCGCATTTTTCGTTCCAAGTTACCTTGTAAAACGCCGTTCCGCACGCTTCCGACCACATCGTTGCGTTGCTAATAATTTTATCAACGGCTAATCGTGAATAGGTTGAATTTAAAATATCGCTTGAAATCATTGCCGTTTTTAAGTCGCTTTCTTCTGAACTAGCAGACCTAACCGACATTGACGGCCTAACTCGTGAAAGTTTTGCAAGTCGCGTATCAATAATAGGCGCTATATGGTTAAACACGTTTCTAGATTGCCAACCGTAAAATTTATCTTCTTCTCTAACTTCACCCGTCGGCATAATTTCACAGTACTGATTGCCCGCCAAATAGTTTAAATTTAATTGCCATTGTCTTTCAAAATTCTGCCTTTCTTGTCGCCTTCTATTAAAATCTTCCAATACGGAAGCAACTAAATCTTCTTTAAAAGTTTCGTTTTTTATCGCTTTGTTATTTTTCATAAACTCTCCTTTTCTTTAAGCGCAGTTTCAAGTGATTTTTTTAGATTTTTTGCGCAATTTTTACAAATTTTCAATGCGTCACTATCGCTTGAAAACTCATCTTTTTTAATATAAAAATGGCTTAAATTTGAACAACCTTTTATATCGCAAGTTATTTTATTTTTGCATTTAATTACTTTCATTTTCGTTTATCTCCAAAAGTTTAATAAGTCTTATTTTTTCTTTTTCCAATTCCTCATCACTCAAATTTTTTACACTTTCGCTATCCGCTTCAAATTCTTTTAATAGTTTTAATGCGGAAACGTCAGGCGGAACAGGTTTTAAAACGACTTTTCTTTTTACCATTTTAATAGAGCCTTCGCCGTCTTCACTATATTCTTCCGTTACTTCGGTTACGTCGTAGCCTAACGCTTTTTTGAGTAACGCGTCTTTTACTTGTTTATCCGTATTTGTTACCTCCTGCCCTTAATTTCTTTTTAATGAGTTTTAATTTATCCTTTTGAACGTCAGTTAAAACTTTACTAGGCGCGTCTAAATGCGGTTTAGTCATAATATAGTAGCGGAGTTCGTCTATATTAGATACTATCTCTAAAACACCCTATTTTTTGTGCTATAAACAACAAAAAAGAACGCATTTTGCGTTCTTTTCTATCTTCGTATATTTTCTTGGCACAAGATTTGGCACACTTAGAGATA
>JAZOMW010000063.1:0-18313 GCA_045654225.1 Christensenellaceae bacterium
AAATACTTTGCGTAATAACCACTCGCCTAAAACTTTGTTTGGATTACTCATTATGGCTTTGTTATCTTGTTGACATACCTTTGCGGAAATTAAAGTGCCGTCAGGTAGTAATAATTCAAAAGGTTGGTCACGATTAGGGAAGAAGTCCGCATATCTTTCTCTATCTTCAGCAGGGAACGGAATATATATTTCGTTCATATTTCTCTTTCTACCGCCTGCATTCCATTGATTTAAGCCACTTTTTTGTGCAACGAACTTTGTGCCATTGGGTTTTGTAGAATATAAACGTAAACAAGCCTTGTTTGTTGTATCAAATTCAACTTGCGTCGTTGTAATACCTTGAGGAATATTATCCGCCAAACCCATTAAATAAGTATAAGGGTCATCAAGAATATCTACCGTAAAATAGTCTAATAAAATCATATCATCAAAAATCATATAAAGGGTATGTTTTGACTTGCTGAAATGGTAAACGTGTTTTCCGTCGGTAAAATATGTATTATTTTCTTTGCCACGCTCGGGAAGTAAAGTTATATTTTCAATATCAATTGGCTCAAATACGTGTTCAAGAATTTGCATAGTGTTAGGGACACGTTTAACTATATGATATATAAGTTCATCTATGCCGTGTAAATTCTTTGTAATACGGATACGCTCATTTCTAAATTCCGAAACTTTTTTTGCTAAATCTAAACCTGATAACAGAGTTATCTTTTCTCTTAAACTATCAAACTCTGCTACTTTTTGGTCGTTATTTCCCATCCAAGTTTTTAAGCCAATACCAATTCTACCTTTTTTAGCGTCAGCGGAACAGTCACTGCGAGATAAATTATCAGCATTAAAATACTTGCAAAACACATTTTCTTGTACTCTATATGGCAAATAAGGACATGCATTATCCGAAAACAAACGTGTTAATTTACCTATTATTCCAAGCATTTGTTTATACTGTTGTTTTTGTTCTTCGGGTTGTAAATCGTAAAACATGCTAACTCCTAATGTAAAAAACTTTTGTTTATTATAACATAGTTTTATATTTTTTTCAATTGGTTTTGCATAAGCAAAAGAAAACTCGACTTGAGAAAAGTCGAGTTTTGTGTATTATTCAGTTAAAATCCCTATGGGAAGAGCGACAACTTTGCTAATCCTTTTTTCCTACAACTTTTTAAAATCGACCTTGATTTCGTGGAGTTCGCTTCTTAATGCAATATCGTTAAAGTGAGCAATGCCGTCTTCGTTGCCGACCATTGCAAAACGCGCGTCATCTTTTTCAACGTTTTGAATATCTTTATAAATTCCCGAAACGCCGTACGCTTTGTTTACTATATATTTAACGCCGTTTGCGGTGTATCTAAAATGAACCGGGAAGTACGCGCCTTCGCCAAATACGCCGAACTTAACGTATTCAACCGGCTTGTTTTTAATTTTAAACCTATAAGTAAAGCAACCGGCAACGTCGTAACCCGATACGCTTGGAGAAAGCCTATCGCTATAAATAAGCATTTCTTCTTCGCCTTCGTGTTTAACTTTTATGGTTACTTCCGAAGTTAAGAATATTTCAGGAAGCATATATTCAACGGATAAAACGCCACCCCTTTCAATATTTTTTAAACGGTTTTCTAAATCTTTTATGCTATTAAAAATGCCTTCGTATTTTTTATTAAAACTGTCACCACAACTTAAAATGTCAGGTCTATTTTTTTGCCATAACCTATCGGCAATAGCCTTAATTTTAGTATAGCCTTGTTTAATAAATTCTAAATCGGCGGTAAAGTCAGGCATTTCTTTTCCGCTTTCATAGCGGTCAAAAATTTGCTCGGCAATATACGCTTGTTTTAAACCTATATACGCGTTTAAGGTTACCGAGTATATATCTTCGGCAATATCTTTTTGCTCGCCCGTAAGATTTTTAATTTCGCTTTCCATTATAGGAATTATGATGCTTTGAGTTTTTCGCTCAACGTATCTAAGCATAACGTCGTTTTCGCAAATTTCATCAGGTCGCCAATTTCCGCAACCAAAAGACGTGTTGTTATAAACTATATTAGCAAGCGTTTTTGAGCCAAGCAATTTTTCATATATTGCAATAGCGTCGTCTTTACCCTTAACTTTTCCCGACCATAAATTTCCGCCGTAAGCAATAAACGGCATAGCGCCTTCGTAAAAACTATCGTTACGACACCAAGTGGTCATTATTGCGCCCAAAGGATTATGTTTTGCGCCGTATTTTGTAAACGTTTCTAAGTTGTACGTTGACGACGCTCTATGCGCATAAACGCAGAACATATAATCAAAACCACGCGCTTCGTAGTATTTAAACCAGTCGCATTTAATGCGGTTTGTCCAGTGTCCGTTAGGTTCTTCGGCAATATAGGAATAGTTCCAGTTACACATAATAATGTCACGCGGTAAACCGTCAACTATATCGGCGTATTCAAAAAAGTCGTCCCACATCATCATACGCTTGTTTAAACTTTTACAAAGTTTATGCGAGCGCAAAATATGGTCTAAAAACATTTGGCTTTTAGTTTCGCCGTTTTTAAGCCTATCACGGCACTTGTCGCAAACGGCAAAGTCGAAAGGCTCGTCAAGCCCCATATGAATATACGGGCTTGTAAAAAGCGAGGCTACGTCGTAGATATATTTATCAATAAACTCAATAAATTTTGGGTTAGATAAACAACCTACCGTTCCGCGCGTATATGGGTGGAAGCCCCTGCCTTGCGTTTTATAGTCGGTTATTTCGTAAAAATCTTCAAGTTCCTTGTACTCTAAAAACTTTTCTTGATGTCCTAAATTTTCAAAGCCGGGTATAATATCAATACCTTTGCTATTTGCGTAAGAAACCATTTCTAAAATTTCTTCTTCGCTATAAGTTTCATCTTTATTAAAAAACTCGGTGTCTTTCGTGCGAACGGCGTTTTCAAGATAAAAAAGAACGTGAGTGTAATTATTTTCTTTTGCAAAGTCAATATACTTTTTAATAAAAGCCATATTTTCCTTTTGCCTTGCAAGGTCTAATTGTAAAATTCGTAATTTGAGTTCCATAAGTGTTTCCTTTGTTTTTAGTAGTTTTATTATATCAATAAAACTGACCTTTTTCAATACTAAATTCTCAACTTTTACATTGCATTTTATAAACAAAATTATTGTGCGTAAAAGTTGCTAAAAAAATGCGTTTATGCTATTATATATTCATAAAAATTCTAGGAGGCTTTATGAAAGCAATATTAACGGTTTTAGGTAAAGACAAGGCAGGTATAATTGCAACGGTTTCCACCATACTTGCCGAAAACAACATTAACATTGAAGATATTAGCCAAACGGTTATGCAAGGCTATTTTACAATGATTATGCTGGTGAATTTAGAAAATTCAAAAGTTTCTTTTAGTGAACTTGTTGAAATTACAAGCAAAAAAGGCGAAGAAATAGGCGTTAAAATTATTCTTCAACACGAAGACATTTTTAATTCAATGCACAGGGTGTAAAATGATAAACAAGAGCGAAATTTTAGAAACTATAAACATGGTGCAAAACGAACACTTTGACGTTCGCACTATTACTATGGGCATTTCACTTTTTAGTTGCATCGCGTCAACTGCGGAAGAAACGGCTAAAAACTGTTACGACCTTATTACTACGCGCGCAAAAGACATTGTAAAAGTTGCTAGCGACTTATCTAGTGAGTTTGGCGTGCCTATCGTAAACAAACGTATTTCCGTTACGCCCGTTTCACTTATAACCGCGCCTTTTAAGGGTAAAGAAATAGTTATTGCAAAAGCGCTTGACGATGCCGCAAAAGCCGTTGGCGTTGACTTTATAGGCGGTTATAGCGCACTCGTACACAAAAGCACTACGTCATACGAGCACTCGTTTATTGAAAGTATTCCCGAAGTTTTAGCAAATACGGATATTTTATGCTCTTCGGTAAACGTAGGCACAACGCGTTCGGGTATAAATTTAGACGCGATTGAGCAACTTGGAAAAATGCTTAAAAAGACGGCGGACTTAACCAAAGATAAAGACGGTTTTGGTTGCGCTAAATTCGTTGCGTTTTGTAACGCGGTTGAAGATAATCCGTTTATGGCGGGCGCTTTCCACGGCGTTGGCGAGGGCGAGTGCGTAATAAACGTTGGCGTATCTGGTCCTGGCGTTGTGTATAGAGCGGTTAAAGAAGCACCTAACGCAAACATTACCGAAATTAGCGAAATTATTAAGAAAACAGCGTTCAAAATTACGCGCGTTGGCCAACTAATTGCAAACGAAGCGGCAAAAAGGCTTAACGCCGAAAGCGGTATTGTTGACCTTTCACTTGCGCCTACCCCTGCTATCGGCGATAGCGTTGGTAGAATTTTAGAAGAAATGGGTTTAGAAACGGTTGGCACTCACGGAACTACGGCTTGTCTTGCTATTCTTAACGACTCCGTTAAAAAAGGCGGTGTTATGGCAAGTTCAAAAGTTGGCGGACTTTCCGGCGCGTTTATTCCCGTTAGTGAAGACGAAGGTATGATAAGCGCAACCGAAAAAGGCGTTTTAACTTTAAGCAAGCTGGAAGCAATGACCGCGGTTTGCTCGGTTGGTATTGATATGGTTGCAGTTCCCGGCGACACGCCTGCATCAACCATTAGCGCAATTATAGCCGACGAAGCGGCAATAGGTATGGTAAACAACAAAACTACCGCAGTTAGAATAATTCCCGTTCCAAACAAAACGGTTGGCGACTTTGTTGAATTTGGCGGACTTTTAGGTTCTGCACCTATAATGCCCGTTAAGCAAGCAAGCGCCGAAAAGTTTATTTCACGCGGGGGAATAATTCCCGCGCCTATTCACGGCAATAAAAACTAATTTTTTAAAGTGCAAATTGTTTTGCACTTTTTTTGTTGACATTTTTTAAAATTCGTAATATACTAATAACAGTTGAACAACTATTCAACTGTTATTTAATTTTTACGGCAAATTTAATTAGGATTAAAATTGAGTTTTACCTAAAAGTTATTAAAAAATAAAAAAGGTTTTATCAAAAAAAATTAAAGCGAAATGACAAAACCGTAAGGAAGAATATGAAAGACTTGTGTTGTGAAAACGAGCGCGTGCACGAAAGCGCTTTATTAGAAATTAGCAAAAAAATTCCAACCGATACGCAAATTTATAATTTAGCCGAACTTTACAAAGTTTTTGGCGACAGTACGCGCACTAAAATTTTGTGTTGTTTAGAAATAACTCCCCTTTGCGTGTGCGACGTTTCAAAGTGTTTAAATATGACTAAATCGGCAGTTTCACATCAACTGCGTATATTAAGGCAAGCGCATTTAGTAAAGGCAAAAAAGCGCGGAAAAGAAGTGTTTTATTCACTTGACGACGAACACGTTTCGCTCGTTTTAAAATGCGGGCTTTCACATATTTTAGAAAAGGAGTGATACAATGAAAAAGCAATATAATATTGAAATTGACTGCGCGGTATGCGCGAACAAAGTGCAAGAAGCAATAAAGAAAATTGACGGCGTAACTTTTTGCGTTGTTAACTATATTTTACAAAAAATGACCATTGAAATTGACGATAGTAAGGATTTTAATTTAGTTTTAAAGCAAGCAATAAAGTTGGCAAAAAGCATTGAAAGTGATTTTGAAATTGAACTTTAAAAGGTGAATTATGACTAAAAAACAAAAAAAACGTTTAAAAACCATTATAATTTGCGGTTGTTCGTTTTTATTTTTGATAATATTTAACGCCCTTTTAAAACTTGACGCTAAACGCTTTCCAAACGGAATAAGTTCGATAATAGGCGGAAAATTCGGCTTTATACTGCCACTATTTCTCTACCTAACCGTTTACGTTTTCGTAGGCAAAAACGTGCTAAAAAAATGCTTTTTTAACCTAATTCGCGGTCAAATTTTTGATGAAAACTTTTTAATGGTTATAGCGGGTTTAGGCGCTTTTACACTCGGCATAATAAACGGCTTATATGGCGGTGGTGGCGAGGGTTTTGACGAAGCGTGCGCGGTTATACTCTTTTTTGAACTTGGCGAATTTTTACAAAACTACGCCGTGTCAAAGTCGCGAAAGTCTATAACTTCGCTTATATCTTTACGTCCGGACTACGCGCGCCGTTTAACAAACGGAAACGAAGAAATAGTTGACCCTAGCGTTATAAAGGTGGGCGATATAATAGTTGTAAATTCGGGCGAAAAAATTCCGCTTGACGCTATCGTTATAAAGGGAACTTCGCAAGTTGACGAAAAATCGCTTACCGGCGAAAGTTTGCCAAAAGACGCATATGAAAACTCTGCCGTACTATCAGGTTCAATAAATTTAACGTCAACGCTAACCTTAAAAGTTACTAAAAACTTTGAAAGTTCAACCGTTTCTAAAATTTTAGAGCTCGTTGAAACTGCAACGGATAAAAAGAGTAAAACCGAGCGTTTTATAACTAAATTTTCACGCCTTTACACCCCTATCGTTGTAATTTTGGCGATAATTTTAGCGGTAGTTCCGTCAATAATTACGGGTAATTACTTAACCTATATTTACCGCGCGCTTAACTTTTTAGTAGTATCGTGTCCGTGCGCGCTAGTTATTTCCGTTCCGCTTTGCTACTTTGCAAGTTTAGGCACGGCTTCAAAAAACGGCGTTTTAATTAAAGGCTCTAATTATTTAGACGTTTTAAACGACGTAAATACTTTCGTGTTCGATAAAACGGGCACGCTCACGAAAGGCAACTTTAAAGTTACTAAAATTTATCCCGAAAATAAAAAGCAAGAACTTTTGCGCCTTGCATATATTTGTGAAAAGAACTTTAACCACCCTATATCAAAATCCATTTTAAACGAGTGTGATTTTGACCTTGACGTTTCAACTTACACCGTAAAAACGGTTCTTGGACAAGGAAACGTAGCAAAAAGTGAAAGTGACACTATACTTGTTGGCAACGCCCTACTCCTTAAAAATAACGGCGTTAGCGCGCCTTTTATAGAAGAAGACGGAACGGTTATATACGTTGCTAAAAATAGCGAATTTAAAGGCTATTTAGTTATTAAAGACGAAATTAAAGAAAGTTCTTTCGCCTCCGTAAAACAACTAAACGATTGTGGCTTTAAAACCGTTATGCTAACGGGCGACAACGAAAGAGTTGCAAAAAGCGTTAGCAACGAGCTTAATTTAAGCGAGTATAAACACGGTTTACTCCCGCACCAAAAAGTTACGGAACTTGAAAAAATAATTACTAATAAAAGTGGTAGCGTTTGCTACGTTGGCGACGGGCTTAACGACGCGCCCGTTTTAATGCGCGCCGACCTTGGCGTTGCAATGGGCGGAATAGGAAGCGACGCTAGTTTAGAAGCGTGCGATATAGTTTTGATAAACGACAACTTAACTTCGCTAATAAAAGCCAAAAAAATAGCCAAAACCAACTCAAAAACGGTCAAGCAAAACGTTGCGTTTATTCTTTTAGTAAAGGCTTTAATTTTAACACTTTCGGCGTTTGGCTTAACTAATATGTGGCTTGCAATTTTTGGCGACGTAGGCGTTTCACTACTAGCAATTCTAAACAGTTTAAGGCTACATAAAAACGACTAAAAATGTACCGAGCCATTTACGGCTCGGCTTTTTTTTGCTAAAATTTTTAACTTTCTTACAAAATTTTATATTTTTTGACATACTTATGTCATATATTTCTTCGTAAAATGGTGGTGTAATAAGGAGAAATACTATGAATTTGATTAGTAAGTTGGTTGAATTATGTTTAGAGCCTAAAAAAATTGAAAAGAAAGACGAGAGAGTTTATATATCTTGCTCTAACTTTTTTTTGCGCCCTACAAAGTGCGAAACTACTTATAACGAAACGGAAAAACTGTTAGACGAAATGTTTTCATAGCAAGCAGTATTAGCCGAGCGTAGCGAACGCCAAGTGCGTTAGCAGTTTTATTGTTCGCCAAAGCAGACAGTTTTATTTTGGCAATGCCAAAGTTAGATTTTTAACCTTGCGGTTAAAAGTTATGGACGTTTTTTATATATAAATCACATCCACAACTCGCCGTAGGCGAATATTACTTTGCGTTAGCAAAATATAACTGCCGAAAGGCAATATAACTTTTCCGTTAGGAAAAATACAACTTGCGTAAGCAAATATAACTAAAAAAGAGCGTTATAAACGCTCCTTTTTTATTTTTCCTTATAATAAAGTTTACAATGGCAGTAGCCTTCAAAATTCGGGTCGGCAATTTGGTCGCGAAACTCTTTGCACATACAAACGTTATCTTCAACGCGCGCTATTTTACAAGGGCAATAACCGTCCTTACGCTTTAAACCTTCCCTAATTGCTTTAACCACTCTTTCGTCTTGATTAAATATTATTTTCATAGTTTTATCTCCTTTATATCTCCGCCGTAAAATACGGACAAAGCATATTCACTACCATCTATTTTTACCGTTTTCGATATTCCTTCAAACTCAATTTCGCGTTTTGTAAGCATATTTAGGTCAAACGCCTTAATAAAACTTTCGCGTTTAGTAAAGGCTAAATACTGCTCTCTTACATTTACGTCGTTTTCTAAATTTAGTAGTTTGTTAAGACGCTCGCTTTTTTTATCAGCAATAACTTCAATATCTATTCCTACGGGCTTATCGCCCTTTAAAAAGGCAACTGCAACAACGCCGTTTGTATGGCTTACCGAAACGCTAAAACCGTTCACGGTTGGCTTTCCGCTTTCTAAAAACTGTAAATCAAGGTCATAAGCGCTAACGCCGTAAACTTTTTTAATAGCGTTTAAAAGTGTAGTATAAGCAAAAACGCTTAAATTTAAGTGTTCGCCGTATTTTTTATAAGAGTGCCGGGTTATAAAGTCAAGCGCGTTTAAACTATCGTTATTATATTGTTTTATAACGTAAAATAAAGTGTTTTTCATACTAACAAAATAGGTTTAAAATAAGCCCGAACGCCACGCTTATTAAGTATAGCGAAAGCATTATATATAAACCGCTTTTAAATTTACTTTTATTCTTTAAAATAACCGCCAAGCCTATGCCCGCGTTTACGCTTAAACCTGCAAACATACTGCCAAAAGTAATACCGCCGTTTATATAAAGCGTTGTTATTAAAATTGACGACGCGCAATTCGGTATAAGCCCAACTAAACTTGTAACGAAAGGCTGAATAAACTTGCTTTTTGACATAAACTCTACAATTTTATTATCGCCTATAAGTTCAATTATAAGCGCAAATATAAAGTTTACTAATAAAACGAACGCAAAAGTTTTTAAAGCGTGAAGTAGCGGATATAAAATATACGCTTCCACCTTATTTTTTGCATTTTTACTGTTTCCGCATTGAGTGCAGTACTCTTCGTGAGAAAACTGTACTTTTTTATACTTTACAAAAACTCTGCTTTTAATAAACGCGTTTACTAAGTAGCCAACAAGTACCGCACACGTAAATTTTAAAAGTAAAAGCATAATAAGTGGCAAAAATTTTCCGTTAGTTAATAAAACCGCAAACGCTTCGTCACTCGTGGCAATAAACACCGAAAGTAACGTTCCAACTTTAATAAGATTATTCTCATAAAGTTTTGCGCTCATAACCGAAAAACCGCATTGTGGAAAAATTCCAAGCGCACCCGCAAGTAACGGCGCGTTTTTACCGCTTAATAACTTTCCGTTTCTAAAAAACAACGCTTTTCGCTCTAAAAGTTCAATTATTATATATGTAATTACTAAAAATGGCAACACTATTAAACTGTCTAAAAACGAGTGTAATAGAACGTGCAAAAATTCACTAAAAGTCATAATTATTTTTCTGCTTCAAATCCTAAATCTTCAATAGCCGTAATAGCGCTTTCTAAACTAACGCCTTCAAAACAAACGCTTTTACTTTCTAAATTAACGCTAACGTTTTTTGCGCCAAGTGCTAAAAGCGCGTTTTCAACTCTTTTTTTACAATGCTCGCAACTCATACCTAAAACTTTAACTAACATAACTCACCTTTTAATTCTTAACGCGTTTAAAACCACTATTAAACTGCTAACGCTCATAAACGCCGAAGCAATCATAGGATTTAATAACACGCCAAGTCCGTAAAACACACCGCACGCAAGCGGAATTGCCAAAGCGTTATAACAAAACGCCCAAAACAAGTTTTGCTTAATAATTTTAACTGCTTTTTTACTTATTTTTATTGCGCTAACAACGTCTAATATGTCGCTTTTAACAAGCACTACGTCCGCCATAGACGATGCAATATCAGCCCCCTCCATAACCGCAAAACCAACGTGAGCGGAAGACAAAGCAGGGCTATCGTTTACTCCGTCGCCAACGAAAGCAACCACGCTATCTTTTTTGCCGTTTTCAACTATTTTAGCCTTTTCGATAGGCAACACTTCGCCGTGAGCAAAATCTATTTCAAGTTCTTTTTGTACCGCCGTGGTAGTAAAAGTATTATCGCCAGATATTAGCGCGGTTTTTATGCCTAAATTTTTAAGTTCCTTAACCGCTTTAAAACTTGAATTTTTAATAGCGTCTTTTATAGAAATTACGCCAACTAAAATATCATTTTCGCTAACGTATAGCACGGTTTTACCGCCGTTAAGACAAGTTTTTGCCGTGTTTATAATTTTACTAAATTCACTACTATTTTCGTTTAAAATTTTACTATCTAGAATAAAGTTTAGGTTGCCTATTTTGTAATTTTTACCGTCAACCGTGCCTAAAACGCCACTACCTATAATAGATTTAAAATTTTTAACTTCACTATCGCTACCACTAATATATAAACAAATTGCTTTGGCTATCGGGTGCGAACTTAAACTTTCAATTTTTGCAACGTTTTTAATTTGAGTATCGGTTAAATTATAAACGCCGTCAACTACTAACTCGCCTTTCGTAACAGTACCCGTTTTATCAAAATAAACGGTATTTACTTTGTTAAGCAGTTCAAAAACGCTTGCATCTTTAATAAGTATTCCGTTTTGCGCACATTTGCCAACCGCAACGGTTACCGCAACGGGCGTTGCAAGCCCTAACGCGCACGGGCAAGAAACAACTAAAACCGATATAGCGTTAGTTAAAGCAAAATCAAAAGTTTTGCCTATTATTAGCCATACAATAAGCGTTATTATTGAAATTGAAACTACGCACGGCACGAAAATTGCGCTAATTTTGTCAGCAAGTTTTTGTATAGGCGGTTTTGAGCCTTGCGCGTTTAAAACGTAAGAAACAATTTTTGAAAAAGCCGTATCTTCGCCTATTGCTACAACACGCGCGGTAACGTAACCGCTAATTAGCGTGGTAACTGCTTTAAGCGTATCGTTTTGAGTTTTGTAAAGCGGAACACTTTCACCGGTTAAAACTTTTTCATCAACTTCGCACTCACCGCTTATAATAACCGCGTCCGCCGAAACGGACTCGCCTTCCTTTATAGCCAAAATATCGCCAACTTTAAGTTCGCTAATATTAACCGTAACCAAAGTGCCGTTACGAATAACGGTGGCAGTTTGCGGTGCTAATTTTTTTAAACCGTTAAGCGCAAATTGAGTGCTTTTTTTTGAGCGTTCTTCTAGCGTTTTACCAAACGAAACAAGCGTTAAAATCATAGCCGAACTTTCTAAATATAAGTTACTTGCTAAACTAATAGCACTTTCTAAACTGTTTGAATTTACGCTTATAATAATTTTAACAAAGTTATAAACACCGAATATAAACGCGGAAAACGAGCCTATAAATATTAAAGTATCCATATTAGGCGCTTTGTTTATAATTGCCTTTACGCCGTTTATATAGTACTTAATGTTTAAAATTATAACAGCAAGCGCTAAAATAATTTGAACTAAAACGTAGATGATAGGGTTTTTATTTTTGCTAATAAAACTTGGAACTAAATTGCCAAAATTTTGAATTGCAACAACGCCCGTTAAAATTACTAAAAGTATTATAGATAGCGTTAGCCTTAACGCTGTTTTACTTTTTTGTGTATTATTTTCGCTATTATAAAGCGTAGCGGAAAATCCCGCCTTTTTTACGGCTAAAAATATTAAATTATCGTTAATAGTATTGCCTTCAACAACTAAAAGTTTGCTTGTTAAATTGACGGTTGCGCTTTTTACGCCGTCAATTTTTTTAACCACGCGTTCAACTGCGCTTGAACAAGCCGTGCAAGACATACCGTTTACAATATACCGCTTTTTCATATAAAATAGTATAACGCTATAATTAAATTTTGTCAATTAAAGCAAGTGTGGCTTGCGTTTGCAAGCAGTTTTATTTTAACTTTCGTTAAAGTTATATTTATCTACGATAAGTTTTATTTTTAGCCGTTGGCTAAAAGTTATGGACGATTGTTTATGTATGATTTTAGTTATATATAGAAAACAGCCACAACTTTTTTCGTTAGAAAAAAATAACACTTGCGATAGCAAATAACACTCGCCGTATGCGAATATCACTTTAACAATCCCCCACCGCCTACGGCAGAGCCCCCTTTACACAAAGGGGCTGTTATAGAAAGAAAAATATAACTATAAAAAAAGATACGCAACCGATTGGTTGCGTACCTTATTTTGTTGTTTAGTTTTAACTAATTAGGTTTACACCTTTTTAGTTATTAGTTAACAAATGCGTTATGCCAAACGAGTTTAGTATCGTCGGAATCATGTCCAAGAGCTTTTGTACGTTTTACGAAGTAACCAGTTTCAACGAATGCGTCAAACATAGCTTTTTCGCCAGATTCTTCATTGTTGTAGTTGCCAGTCATATCGTACAACGAGTAGTATTGATATATACCCTTGAAGAAGTATGCTCTTTCTTGTGCGGTTGTATAAGTACCGTTTGTACCGATAGTAGTATCGTCAACAGTATATGATTGACCTTCTACTAATTGAGTTGCCCAAGGAGTTGCATCTGCGTAGCTATTTTCTTCCGTACCAACAAATGGTGTTAATTTAGCTTGTGAACCTAATACTTCAAATACAAGGTTAGCAGAGTTAGATGGAGTTGCAGCATTGTTTGCTTGTGCGTATTTAGCAATATTCGTACCTGCTTTACCAACTTTATTCATACCGTATGCAAGGTGGTAAGTATCTAACGGTTCTTTACCAGTTACGCCGTTAGTAGTAGTGTTCTTAACGTTGAGCATAACAGGTAACGTAGAAATAACAACTACGTTTTCGTAAGCGTCAGAATAGTAAGCATCTCTTGCAAAATATTCAATATGCTTAATTTGGTCACCACCTGTATATCCGTAGTTAGCCGTATTAACAAGTAAGCCTTGCGTTTGTCCTGCAAAGAAGTTAGATGCACCAATAGTTTGATATGATGATAAGCTTTCAACGTTTACTAATACGTTTCTAAACTTGTAGTTTACAGTACCAGCCGAAGCATAGAAGAAGCCGTGTAAGTTTCTTGTACTTGCTTTTACGTGTACGTTATAAATTTCAACAGGATATTTTGCAACTTTAATTGTATTTTCGCCATCTGCAGCAACGTCATCATAAACGTCACTAATAATACTTTTTGCTAATATTACAGGTTGAGCATGACCAGCGTCATATTGTACGAAAGATACGTTTCTAATAGTAGTAGGAATTTCTTCAGTTGATTTTATAACACCAAATAAACCTGCGTTAGAAACTGATGGACGTAAACCGTTGATTTGGAAGCCTTGACCATCAAATACACCTTGGAAATAACCAGATGCAATATACGAACTGTTGTGTGCTATTTGATAACCACCACGGCTTGAATCAATTCCGTTTGCTAAAATATAGTAACCTTCGTTAACTTGACCGCTTGCTTTAATTGCAAACACGTCACTTAATTGACCAACGTTTGTAATAATAGCAGTATATGCCTTTAAGTTGTTGAATAAGAACGATTTATATTCAGGTTCTTCTTCCGTACCAACGTTAATTGTTACAAATAATTGTTGAGTTTTAAGGTCAGGAACATAGTTGCCGTTTTCATCTTTTGTAACTGAGTATCTAACAACGTCAGCACCTAAGAATGCGTTAAATGCTTTAGTAGAGTCATAACGAGGGTTTGTTGCTTGGTCGCCCGTAGTGTTATAACCATTGCCACTGTCGGAACCATTACTACCTACACCACCTGGGTTAGCTGTCCAATCTTGGCCGTTAGCGAGTGTACCATAGTCTCTAACTTGAATAGTTTGTTTAGTAAGGTCAACGGACGCACCGTTATAAATAACTGTTGCAGAAACGATAGTATCGTTTGTAAATACTATGCTGTTATCAGTTTCAGCGTTGTTATCAGGGTCAAATGCGTAACCGCCAAAGTCGAATCTACCTTCGTCTTGCGAGTAAGTTATTACCTTTTCAGCTGAAACGTTAACAAAGCCACCTTCTAACGTAACGTTAACAACAAATTCTTTACCTTCAACGCTTAAAGTGATAGTTGCGGTTGCTTTATTGTTTTGGTTAGAAGTAATTAAAGTAATTAAACCTTCTTTTGTTACGATTGCAACCGTTTCATTAGAAGTTGAAACTGAATCAAATTCAGCAAATTGAGTACCTAAATAGTTATATGCAGTTACTTGAACTGTTTTTTCACTACCGTCTGCAAGAGTGGTAACGTTATAAGTGTTACCAACGTCTTCACCGTTTACTTTAAAGGAAATACCGTCATCATAATGTTTTTTCCAAACAGGTACGCCTGCTTTTGTTGACCAATAATCGGCAAAACCGTCAAGTGTTGCTTCGCCTTCACTAATAGCAGTTTTATAAGCGTCAAGTGAAGCGTATTGTAAAATACCTGCAATTTGAGTAGCACCGTCTTTTGTAACGTTGCTTGCAACGTAATTTCCGCTATAATTGATTAAGTTAGCGTCGTTTGCAGAAATTACAACTACGTTGTTTTTAGTTGTTGAACCAAATACGATGCCTTGACCGCCCGTAGTTGCAACCTTGTTTTCACCACGAAGAATACCGGTGTTAGATGCAGTTGCAACAGCACCGTTATAGTTAATAACTATATTGTTCATAGTGGTAATAGCGTCAACTTTTGCAGCACCGAACGAGTTGAATACACCACGGAAACTTGTAGTGTCGCTATTGATATCAATATATAAATTTTCGTAAGTGATTTTTGCTTGCGCAGCGGTAAGCATTGAAGCTTTTCTTACCATAATAGTTTCCGTAGCAAATGCGATATAATCGTTTGAAGAGCCCGTGAAATAAACTGGAACCCATTCAACGTCGTGAGCTTCGGTAGTTTGGTGATATACGCAGAATGCAGTACCAGAACATTGAACGAATTTTTTACCAGCAGTTGCAGTACAATCTTCTTTACCGTGAACAGTACAAGAATCGTCACCCGTACAAGCCGTTCCGATTTTACCAGCTCTCCACATATAGTCAGTAGAATCTACTTCTTCAAAACCGCCAAATGCGTTGTAAGTATTTACACCAGTATCTTGGTTATATCCACCTTCCGTAAACATAGCAATTACTGAACCGTTAGATGCTTTAACGTTTGTTAAAGCAACGTTTTTAATAGAAGTTCCGTAACCAAGCGCGCCGAATAAACCAACGCCCGTACCAGAAGAGTGACCACAAGTATGGTTTGCAGCAATAGTAGGTCTATAACTATATGCACCGATAGCTTGTTGAATTACGCCGTCCGTTTTGCTAGTTTGTAAGAAGTCACCGTTTGAAGTCATTTGATAAATGCCAGCGCCCGTTCTTGAAAGGTCAAGGTTAGAAATTGTGTAACCGTTACCGTCAAACGTGCCGTAGAAACCTACACCAAATGCAGGAGCAACGGTGTTAGTGTTATATGAACAAACAAGGTTATGGTCGAGTTTAACGCCAGACATATTAATGTCGTTACCTAAAACAAAGTAACCGTCAACCGTACAAGAGTAGAAGTTGCCTGCTGGTTTACAGTAAGTTTTGTTGTTTGTTGAAAGGTTGAACGTGTTGTAAATATCTTCCGCTGTTTTAAGAACTTTCGTAACAGGGGTAACGTTTAAGAATAACATGTTACCAAGCGAGTCAGTTGCGGTTAAAGTATAAGTTTGACCTATAACTTTATCTGCTGAAAGAGAAATGCCAAAGTACGATTTTTCACCTATAACAAGGTCAGCGTCGAGTTGGCTATCACCAACGGTAAGAGTTTTATCTCCCATAGTGAATTCTTCATAACCGCGTAAATCTGCGCCTACGATTTCACCAGATTCCATATCAACGTGTGCGTTTTTATAAGAAATTTCGCCAAGATATTTAGTAGCAACCCAGCCGTATTGAGCCATCCAAGACTCATCGTCTTTATTGTCTAAATATTTGCCGGTAGCAACGCCACGAACGGAAGCAGTAATAGTGTTATATGAATATAAATATACTTTTTCATCATTCGCAGTGGTAATTTCAACGTAAGCACGCGCCATTAATTGTTCGCCGTGAACTCTATCCATTAAAACTTCGAATTGCGCGTCGTTATAATTACCGTTTTCAAAGTAATACTTAGCGTCTTCCGCGTCGATTTCACCCGCAGCAACTTGTGCTTTAACGGCTTCGTCGTGCGCGATAAAGTCATTTTTTAACTTTTCTTCACGGTAAATGATAGAGCCGGTATAATACGTTTTGTAATTAGTAAAGTAACCGCCCTTATTAAAGTCTTCTTGGTTTAAGTATGCAATTGTAATGGCATTATCAGTATCAACGGTGATATCAGATCTTTCTTGAACGTCACCATTTTCGTCAAGATACTTTTTGTCAGCAATAACGATACCAAAAACAACGTTTTTAGCACCTTCGTATTCTGCTTTGATAGAACCAGTACCTTCTGCATAACACCAAGCGTAGCCAGCGCCAGCAGTAAATTGAATACCTGTCTTTTGTTCGCTTGTTGCGTTGAGTTTAACTTCGTTTTCCATCCAGAAACTGTCTTCCGCAACAACGTTAGTTGAATCTGCACTTGCGCTTGTTCTTGGCATTGTTAAAATGCTGAACGCACAAGTAATTGCAACTAAAAACGTAAGTACACGAATTAAATTGTTCTTAATAGTTCTTGTCATACATTCCTCCTATTTGCCTAAAAACCGATGTCTAATGGGTCTATCCATTCATGGTTGAAGTTTTTAGACTCCGTTACTATGTCAACGTAGTTGATTTCAACAACTTCTATTGACGGACTAACATATAATGATTTCATTTTAACACCTCATCAATATATTTAACGTTTATTATATAAAGATTAGTAAATCAAGTTGCCTTTTTGGTAATTTTTGCCGTTTTTATAAAAAAGGGGACGACAAAAAAGTGTAGAGAACCCCACAGTTACGATAATTATATCATACGTAGTTTAAAATTTCAACTATTTTTTTAAAATTTTTTTGATATTTTTTTAACAAATTTTTCACATTTTTTTACCCTTGCCCGCTTTTGCTAAAAATAGGAAAAAAGCGCTTTATGCTTCTTGTTTAGCGGTGGTATTTATTATGAACAACGCGCACGCGCGCGTAAGGAGTTTTATTTGCTGGCGCAAGTGTTGATATGCAACAGTTTAGCCGAGCGTAGCGAACGCCAACTTCGAAAGCAGTTCTATTTGCCTAACGGCAGTTATATTCGCCTACGGCGAGTGCTATTTGCTATTGCAAGTTATATTTTTCCTAACGGAAAAGTTATATTTGCTAACGCAAGTTATATTTTTCCTAACGGAAAAGTTTTATTTGCTATCGCAAGTGTTATTTTTTTCTAACGAAAAAAGTTGTGGACGTTTTCTATATATAACTAAAACCATAACTTTTATCCGCAAGGTTAAAAATAAAACTTTGGCTATGCCAAAATAAAACTGTTTGCCTTGGCAAACAATAAAACTTTAACGAAAGTTAAAATATAACTCTCACTTCCCTACTCTTCATCAAAGTCAAAGCATGCACAGTCTAAATTACTATCGCTACGTGGCGGGCGTTTAGGCTCGCAATCATCTAAACGCTCGCTTTTAAAATTTGGCTTGCAATTTTCACTGCGCTTGCAAACCAAAATTACGTCGTCGCCTATTTTTGTTATTTTTGAGTAGTCAATTTCTTCACCGTCACAAGGAAGTAGGCACATTTTTTTGCCGTTCGTTATTATCTTTTGTATTTTGCCGGAACTTTCTTCAATTATTAAGTCAACTATTTTGCCTAAATTTTTTCCGCTTTCAACGTTTAATACGTCTTTCTTTTTTAATTCACTAAATTTTATTTGCATACGCCATAAATAACCTTATATTATTTTATGCAATTTTACGCTAATAATGCCTTAAAAGTAGATAGTGCAGTATTATTGCCTTCGGCAGTTTAGCCGAGCAAACTTGTTTGCGAACGCCAACTGC
>JAZOMW010000064.1:0-26237 GCA_045654225.1 Christensenellaceae bacterium
TAGACAAATATCACAAATCCGTAAGGATTTATTTAGTTGTCGCTATTCCCTATGGGAAGAGCGACAAGTCGGCGTATTTTTAATTATAAATTGAAATATTTTTTTGCGTTGTTTTTAAACACGTTGTCGGCAATTAAAGTGCCTGCGGTTTTTTGAACTGTTTTATACGCGTTTTTCATAGGTAACTGTCTATCACTGTGCACGTCGCTACTTACAAAGTCAACTAAACCTTGCTTAATTGCTTTTAAAACTCTACGCCTAATAGTTCTACCTTCTTCGCCGGTTATACTCGACGCGTTTACTTGTAAAAGAGCGCCAAGTTGTTTTAGGTCAAATAAGTTGTGCCAATTAAGATAAATGTATCTTTCAATATGAGCAATAATCGGTATATAGCCCATCGTTTTAAGGTTATAAACGTAATCGGCTATGTCTTGCTCGTCGTAATAGTTAAACTCTATAAGTAAGCATTTAGTGCCGTTTATAGTGGAAATCGTACCTTCTTTAAGTAAATCGTAAATTTTATTAGTGCAATAAATTTCTTGCCCTAAATATACGTCAATATTTAATTCCCTTTTCTTTACTTCGTTAACGAAATTATTATAAACACCCGTAAGTTCTTCAAATGGAGTATCGTATATATTTTGCTTGTAATGAGGCGTAAAAATAACCTTTTCAACGTCGTTTTGTTTTTCTAATTCAAGTATTTTAAGCGAGTCTTCAATGGAAGGGCTACCGTCGTCAACGAACGGTAATACGTGCGAGTGCATATCTATCATAAATTATTTCTCCGATATATAGCGATTTTTTACACCCTTATAATATCTGCCGTTATAATATCCGCCGTATTTTACACCAAATTTACCGTTATTGTGATACGTCATAACAACGCCGAAAATTTTAACGTTGTTTTGCTTTAAAAGTTCAACCGCTTCTTTAAGTTGCGAGCGGTGTGTAATGCCTGCTGAAACTACGAATATAACTTCGTCTGAAAGTTTAGAAATATGCATATAGTCCGAAACGAGTAATACTGGTGGACAGTCAAATAAAATAATATCGTAAATTTCCCTCAATTCTTCAATCAAAGATTTAAACTTATTAGAAGTAAATATTATTGAAGCGTTTTGCGCCGCTTTACCGCGGTTTATAACGTCAACACCGTATTCGGTATGCTTAATAAGGTCTTCTCTTTTGCTTTCGCCAAGCATATATTCGGCAAGGCCGTTAAAGTTAGGAATAGCAAACGCTCTATGCATTTTAGGGCGCCTAAAATCAAGGTCTAAAACGAGAACTTTTTTGCCACTTTTTACAAGTGCTACCGCAAGGTTAGTTACGATAGTAGATTTGCCCTCGCCAGAAATTGAAGATTCGATTTGGAAAACTTTTTTATTTCCGCTATCGCTACCGTAAATAACGTTGTCTTTAAGGCGGTTATAACTTTCGCTTTTGCCGTTTTTTCTGCCTATAACGATTTTTGGAACGTCAGTATCAAAATTATCTTTATGCTTTCTTTTAAATAATGACATACTATTTACCCTCCTCATTATTTGCAACGGCTAAATCGTCGTCTTTATTTTCATTACTCAACGTTGCGTTCGTGCTTATATCAATAAACGCTATTGTAGGTACGCCAACGATACGTTCAATATCTTCACGCGAGGAAACGGTATCGTCGATAGCGTATACTAAAAGAACGAATATTCCGGCTACAAGAACGCCTATAACTAACGCTAACAATATGGTTTTCATAGTGTCGGTTGAAACCGTTACGGTTGAATCGTTAGCGGATGCAATTACAACGAGTTTGTTTCTTAATACGCCGTATTTGTAACCCTCGTTAACACCGTCGCCGTCTCTATCAATCATTTCAGTATCAAGTTTTTCTATGGTATTGTCAACGAAGTAGTTTAAACTATTAGAAATTTTAGACGCTATTTCGGCTTTATTTTCGTCGTGAGTGCTATACGAATAAGTTATGTTAAAAAATGCAGAAGATTCAGTATATACGAAATTGATATTTCCAAAATTCAATTTTTCAACTCCGTTTTCTTCACATTTTTGATTTAAAAACACTTTCATTTCTTGTGATTTTAAAACTTTTTCATATTCGTGCGCAATGAGTGCAGAGTATTGATACGCAGTGTGTTCGTTGATATTTACCCCTTCTTCTTTATAGGCAATTTCTGCGTTAACGTAAAGGCCAACCGTTGCGGTATAAGTTGTTTTTTGAACAAAGAATACGTAAGCAACGCCTACTGCTAACGAAGCAAATACAATTACCAAAACCCATATAATATTAGTGCGAATTACAAGTAAAATTTCGGATAGTGATAAAGACCTACCAACCTTTTCTTCTTCCATAATTCCTCCTATTAACTCTGTTTTTTATAACAGGCTATTATTACCTTTTGTTTTACGAAACGTTTCCGTCTCTACTCAAAACTACTTTTACTGTTCCAAAAATAAGTTTTATATCCATTAAAATGCTTGCGTTTTTAACGTAGTAAGCATCCATTAACGCTTTGTTTTTATGATAAACGTCATCTCTACCTATAACTTGCGCGTAGCCAGATATTCCCGGTCTCATTTCAAAAACGCCTAACGCGTCACGAAGTTCGTTACATTGTTTAGACGCGCCATCACTAACAAGCACGGGTCTATAACCTATAAAACTCATATCGCCTTTTAAAATATTTATAAACTGTGGAAACTCGTCAAACGACGTTTTCCTTAAAAATCTACCTACTTTGGTGTAATATTTATTAGGGTCTAAAAAACCTTCGGTATCTTTATCGTGCGGAGCGTCTAAACACATACTCCTAAATTTGTAAATTGTAAAAACCTTTTTTTTACGCCCTATTCTGCTTTGCTTAAATAAAACAGGACCTTTTGAATCTATTTTTATAGCAATTGCAATACCTAAAAGCAAGGGCGATAACACGATAAGCGCAAAAAGTGATGCAAAAATATCAAAGGCTCGCTTTATAAATTTATAAAATAGCCTTTTTTTCGTATTTTTTTGAAAATTGTTTATAAACTCTTGATAAAACTCGTCGCTATACGCTTCGCTATATTTTATTTCACAATATTCAAATTTCCAAACGTTGTTCTTTTTTGACATATTTACGTTACCAAACACCTTAAATTGTTTTTAATAAGCGGGTCACAAATGTATCAGTCACTGTTTTTTATTATACTATACATATAATTAAAAATCAATATTATTTGTAAATTTTATATCATTTTCGAGCATTTTTAGCAAAAAAACGCTTATTTTTGCATAAAAACGTTATAAAAAATCAAGATTATTCCTTACCTTTTTCCTTTCTAGTTTGTAAAAGAACTTTTTCATAACCGTTGCCTTTCGGTTTAAAATATACCCTATTTTTAAGTTTATTAGGCATATATTGTTGCTCAACGTAACCGCCAAAGTCGTGCGGATATTTATACTTTGCGCTTTCTTTCTTTCCTTCTTTGCTTAAATACGAAGCGTTTATTAAATGCCCTGGAACGTCGTCGTCTCTAACGTATTCCGCATCGTTAGACGCGCCTTCTAACGCTTCGATAACGGCGTTTGATTTGTGTGCTTCACAAACGTAAATAATTGCTTCACTTAAAGGAATTAAGCCTTCTGGAACGCCGAGTTCTTTAATAGCGGTAAGCGCGGACGTTGCAATTACTAACGCGTAAGGGTCGGCAAGACCTACGTCTTCACTAGAATGAACGATGAGCCTCCTTGCAATAACGAGCGGGTCGCAACCGCCCTTTATAAGCCTTTGACTATAATATAATGCGGCGTCACTATCGCTACCGCGTAAACTTTTACAAAAAGCGCTTAACAAGTGATAGTACGCGTTTTCATCTATTGAAAGCGCCTTTTTTTGAATAGAATTTTCCGCGTCTTTAATCGTTACGTTAAGCGTTCCGTCAATCGACACGGGCGTTGTCATAACGGCAAGTTCAAGCGCGTTATACGCCGTGCGTAAGTCTCCACCGCTAACTTCGGCAATATGCCTAATTGCGTCTTCACTAACGTTAGCGTTCATTTTGCCAAGACCTTTTTCCGTGTTTTTAAGCGCGTTTTTTAAAGCGTTTTCAATAACGGTGCTCGTCAATCTTTTAAATTCAAAAATTCTACACCTTGAAACTATTGCGGGCGTCATTGACGCGTAAGGATTTTCCGTTGTAGAGCCTATAAATATAATAGTTCCGTCTTCAATAAACGGAAGAAGACTGTCTTGTTGAGTTTTGTTAAAACGGTGGCACTCGTCAAGAAGTAAATAGGTTTTTTTACCGTAAATTTTAAGGTCTTCTTTTGCTTTATCTACCGCTTTTTTAACGTCTTGCACCCCGCTTGATACGGCGTTTAACTCGGTAAAATTACCGCTTGTGGAATTTGCTATAATTTTAGCAAGAGTAGTTTTACCCGTTCCCGGCGGGCCGTAAAAGATGCAACTACCAAGCCTATCAAGCATAATTGCACGCCTAAGTAAACTGCCTTCACTTGCAATTTCGCTTTGGCCTAAAAACTCTTTTAAAGTTTCCGGACGCATCCTTTCGGCAAGCGGTGCGTTTTTTAAGTTGTTGTCGTTGTTAATATCAAAAAGAGTGTACATATTTTTACCTTTTTGCGATTATATTTTATTATGGTTATTAAATCAAAGTTTAAATATCGTCATTTCAAAAAAGGCATAATCTTATTGATTTTATGCTTTTTTATGGTCGTTTTAGTTCTATCTCCGCAAAAATACATCGATAGTTGTTTTAAGGGAATAACGCTTTGGGCAGTAGTAGTTTTACCTTCCCTTTTACCTTTCTTTTTCTTAACCGCGCTTCTTACTTCTACTGGCGTACTTTTAAAAATTTGCTCGCCGTTTAATAAAATTACGAAACGATTATTTAATTTGAACGGAATATCTTTTTACTGCTTTATAATGAGCATACTTTCAGGGTATCCCGTTGGTAGTAAAATTATAAGCGAACTTTTTGAAAGCGGATATATAAACGAAGGCGAAAGTTCGCGTATGAGCATACTTTGCTCCACTTCCGGACCGCTATTTACCATAGGCGCGGTTGGAATAGGTATGTTTAATAGTAAAACTTGCGGAATTATAATATACCTATCGCACGTTTTGTCCGCCTTTATAACGGCTTTATTTTTTAGAAATTACGGCAAAAAACCCGAAAAAATTTTCAAGCCGTATTTAAACGAGCAAATTAACAACGTTTTATATAACAGTATGTATAGTTCGGTTGTGTCTTGCTTAATAGTTGGCGGATTTATTAGCGTGTTTTACGTTTTTGCGGAAATTGCGTCAAACTTTAACCTTTTAAGTTTTATCGATATTCCTTTTAGCCTAGTTTTAAGTTCGATAAAGGACGGCCCGCACGTTTCCACCGCCTTTATTTACGGGCTTATCGAGTGTACGAGAGGTTGTAAAAATTTATCGCTTTACGGCGCTAACGCTTTAACCGTTTCGTTAAGTACTGCGCTTTGCTCCTTTGGCGGAATTTCTATAATAATGCAATCTATCGTATTTTTAAGTAAAGCAAAAGTAAAAGCAGGAATTTTTATTTTGCAAAAAATTTTACAAATGCTAGTATCGTTTACACTTTGCTTTGTTTTAATGCTTTTATTTTGTTAATTTTCGTTAATTATTTTTGCAACTTCGCTAGATAAGTATTTAGTTAAATCTTCACCGTTTTTAAGCGCGTTTCTTACCACGGTTGAACTTATATCTTTATCTTCTTTATCACAAGGAATAAATAGCGTTACCACCTTTGAATATAAGTTCTTGTTTGTAGAGTGCATATCGTTTTCGTAAGCGTAATCGCTATCGTTTCTAACGCCCCTTACGGTGTAGATAATATCCCTTTCCTTCATAAGGTCAACTAAATAGCCTTCGTGATATACTACTTCAACGTTTTTATATTTTTTACACGTCGCGTTAAGCATTTTTAAGCGTGTTTCTACACTAAATAAGGTTTTTTTACTTGCATTTATACATAGCGCAACCACTACGCTATCAAACAAGTTAGAGCACTTTTCAATAACTTTTTCGTGCCCTATCGTAACGGGGTCGAAAGTGCCTGCAAAAACTGCTTTTTTCATATATTCTCCTTGTAAAAATCAAAGGTCGCTATGCCGTATTTACGGCTATCTACTAAATTAAAACCGCTATATTCTTTTGACGGTTTATCACTTTTATGTTCAAAAATTATAGTTCCGTTTTCATTTAACAACTTTCTTTCTTTAATAACGTTAAACAACTCGTTTTCATCGCTAAAAGCGTAAGGCGGGTCTAAAAATATAAAATCAAATTTTAAATTAGTTGACGTTAAATAACTTTTAGCGTCTTTTAATTTTGGCTCTATATTTTGCTTAACCGATTGTAAATTAAATTTAATAATTTCTAAACTTTGTTTCTCTTTATCAACAAATTCTACGAGTTTTGCCCCGCGTGAAAGGGCTTCTAAACCAACAGCGCCAGTTCCTGCAAAAAGGTCTAAAAACGAACGATTAGCAATATCAAAAGACAAAATATTAAAAAGTGCTTCCCTTGCCCTATCAGAAGTTGGACGAACGGCAATTCCGCTAAATTCTTTTAACTTTTTTCCTTTAAATTTTCCCGCTATAATTCTCATTTTATTCCTTTTTACGTTTAACAAGCACTTTTTAATTTGCGTATAATATAGTATAATTTTGTCAAAAATCAAACTATGAAACTGTTAATAGGCATAGCCATAGGGCTATTTGTTGGAACGAATTTAGGAGTTATTATAACCGCCTTTATATCTGCCAACAAAAAACGATAACTAATTTTTTATAACTTTACCACCGTTAACAACGTAATTTTTATTGCAAATTTTTGCAATTTCATTTTTATGCGAAACGGCAATTAGCGTAACGTTTAATTCTTTTAAGTTACTTACTATTTGACTTTCAAGTTCGCTATCGAGCGCGCTCGTTGCCTCGTCAAAAATAAGTACTTTGTAGCCTGAAACTAGCGCACGCGCTATTGCCACTCTTTGTCCCTCGCCTTCCGAAAGTAGATTGCCGTTTACGCCAACTTCACAATCTAATCCGTTTTGCGCTACCTGTTCTAAATTAGCGCTTTTTATTGCGTTTTCAATTTCCATATTACTTGCGCACTCGTTAAGCATAGTTAAATTTTCGTATAAACTACCCGAAAATAGCATATTTCCTTGTGGAACGAAAGCAAATAACCCTTTAACGTTTTTAGGCTCTAACTCTAATTTTTTACCGCCTTTATCAATAAACTCTAACAAAACGCTACCGCTAGTAGGGGTATAAACGCCCGTTATAAGTTTTAATAACGTGGTTTTACCTATTCCAGACTCGCCTTTTATTAAAACTAAATCGTTTGCGCTTATTTTCATATTTACGCCGTCTAACACTAGGTTATCTTTATCGTAACTAAACGAAACGTTTTGAAGCGTTATAGACGTAAATTCTAAATTCGTTACGTCAACTTTCTCTTCGCTATTGTCAAGGCAAATTTCACTTAATCTGTCAAGCGAACTTTGCATTTCATAGTAGGCTGGAATATACGCGCTTAAACTCATAATAGGATTTCTTACTTGATAGCCGAGTTGTAAAATGGCAATAAGCGTACCGTAGTCAATACCGCTAACTCCGCTATTTACTTTTAATACCGCCCAAATTATAGTTATTGCGTAAACTGCCGTAAACGCAAGTGAAATTAAAGCCGACACGCTTGAAGAAAACACGCGTTGTTTTAATTTGTTTTTATAAACTCCGTTAAAATTATCGTTTGCAAGTTTGATAATACCGCCTTCAACGGACGTTGACTTTATAAATAACGCGTTGTTTGAAACTTCGCCTATAAACGACGCGGTTTTGCCTTCGCTACTACGCGTGTTAGAATTTAATTTAAAAGTTGCTTTTCTTATAAAATAAGAAACTAAAAACGCTAAAACAGTGCAACCAAGCAAAATTAGAGTAAAAATAGGTTGCATAAAAAATAGCACGGCTAAAATAGCCAAAAGATGCGTTATTGTTGAAAGCGCGCTTGGAACTAGCGCAACGCGAGTGTTTGAAACCTTTTGCGAGTCACTTTCAAGCCTTGAAACAACGTCACCACTCTTAAAGGATAAAACGCTTTCGTAACTACTTTTAACGTATGATGAAAACACTAATTTTTTAAGCCTTAATTCAACCGCGCTTGCGCATTTAGAATGTAAAAGTCTATATGAAACGCTACAAATAAAGGAAAGTAATACGCTTAAAACGAGCAATACTATATAAAGCGCAATTTCGCTATTCCCTTTTTTATATTCAACCGCGTTTACAAGCGTTTTAATAAAAAATGCAAACGACACGCTAAAAACGCTATTAAAAACGGCAAGCACAATTAACGCGTAATACGCTACGCCACGCCCGCCTATTTTTGAAAGTAAATTGTCAACATTTTTCTTTTTCATAAAAACACCAAATAATACGCCTATTTTACTAAATTATATTATAATTTAATTATATACTATTGTCAAGACTTAATTTTTGGCTAAAAAACGCAAAAAAGGCTTTATTTAGGCAAAAAACTGTGTTATAATTGAAATATGAGTTACAATATATCAACGATGCATATTTGGCGGTTTTTTAATGAAAATTGCGTTTGTCCCGTATGCGAAATTCGCAAAAAAACGGATGCGGATATAAGCGAAATGTATTTAAGCGAAGCCGTTATGGAAAATGAAGAGCGAAAAAGAGTTAATAAATACGGTTTTTGTAAAGACCATTACGACCTTTTACACGTTGGAACTAACAAACTTGGTTTAGCACTGCAAATGCAAACGCGCGTTAAAACCGTGAGTTCATTTATTAAAAATTATACGGACGTTAAAAAGGCGCAAAAACACGCAAAGGCAATAAAAAGTAGGCTTGAAACATGCGTTATTTGTAATACCCTAAACGATAATATGTCGCGTTATTACGAAACTATTGCCCGTCTTTATAAAGACGACGAAAGGTTTAGAACGGTTGCATTTAAAAGCGTTCACGGCTTTTGTTTTAACGATTATTTAAATTTAATAAATTACGCTCACTACGCTGGAAAATTTAGTTCGCAATTTTTAAAAGAACTTCACGAAAAACAAGAAGCGTCAACTAATAATTTACTAAAACAGTTAAACGATTTTACTATGGCGTTTGACTACCGCGCAAAAACCTTACCGTCAAAAACCGCGTCGCTTTCACTAAAACTTACGCGAGTTAAAATGTACGGCGATAAAACTAATTTGCCCGAAAGAAAATAACGACCAAAAATAAAAACTGCCCTTTTGCTATGCAAAAGGGCTTTATTTTATAAACAACGTGTGAGCATAAATTAAATATGCACAAATTAGTATTTTTTAATATATATGTGCACGTGTTTTATGCGTTTAAATATCTTTTTTTGCAAGCACTTCACCCGTGAGTGCATCTACTAAATACGCTATCGTTTTTTTGCTATTTGAAAAGCCTACGTAGTAATAATTTCTACCGTCCGAGCAAAGTAACCTTACCCTAATTTCCGTACCTAATTGACCTTTTTTAAAAAGAGAGTTTATAACTTCTTTATCGTAATTTTGCACGCATTTTAACGCCTTGTTTACGTCGATTGCACCGTCTAAAACTTCGCTATTAAGCGTTAATTTTATTTGCTTATCTTCGTCCGTTATTTCAACGCTTAACGTTTTTGTAATCGGCAGTCTATCAACTTGCTCTTCGGCGGTATATTTGCCGTTTAACGGATTATAATTAAAGGACGCGTCAACTAAAACGTCGTCGTAAGAAATAAAAACACCCGCGTCTTTAAGCGCTTCGCCCTGCTTTTCAAGGCGGATTATTAAGTAGTTTTTCATTTCGCCAACGTAGCCGTCGGTTATAAACGGGGTTTCGCGTTCTTCACAGTAAACGGTTACGGTATAGCCGTCCTTACTACCACTATACGAGTTAGTGCGCCGTTGTGAAACGTACATTGATAATGCTATTGAAGACGCGCAAGACGAGAGTACCGCAAGGCTTATTGCCATAACGAACATTAAAAAAGTTTTTTTCATAAATTCACCTATTACACGGCTATTTTATTTTTTAAAGGGAAAAAGTATGATGATTTTTTAAAAATTATAAGTAAAATTATATATTTAGTTGATTTTTTTATAGTATTTTGCTATTATATTTTAAAGGCGTAAATTATGAAAAAAGTAATAATAAAATCAACAATAATTACTGCTATTATAATTGCTATCTTATCACTTTCGTTTACATTTTTAGTTACGGCGTGTTTTCCAAAATACGTAGCGGACGTTTCTTTTAAACTCGGCAATAAAAAAACTTGCGTTGCGTATAGTGAAAAGCAGTATAACAAAACGTTAGAGCAAGGCGACCTTGCAACGCTAGTAGAACGCTCTATTTGGGCGGGAAACAACGCTATAACCATTAAATACAGTGCAATTTTTATAAATAGCGAAAATTTTGTTACTTACTGCAACCTTCAAGACGATAACTATTTATACTATATAGTTGGCAGTTACGTAAAAGCGCTTTATGAAAACGGCGAAAAGGAAAAAAGCGTTGAAACCGCGTTTTTAAACACTTCAACTTATACTCAAACTAACCCTATAAGGCTCGTTGCAAGTTTAGCAATAGAAGAAAATAACAAGCAAATCGTTCAAATAATTTATAATAATTTAAACGAGCGTAACGATAGCCAAGGCCAAATAATTCAAAGCGATATTGTGCTTTTAAACGAATTTTTAAACAGTTAATTCTGTTTTAATAGATAAATAAAAAAGGATAAAAGTTTATGGAATGTAATTTAAGACCAGAATCATTTGAAAGAATTACCAACTCTAATTTAGCAAAAAAGTTTATTGACGAGCAAGTTGAACTCGTACGTAAGCAAGTAGGCGATAAAAAAGTATTGCTTGCACTTTCGGGCGGTGTTGACTCGTCGGTTGTTGCTGGGCTTTTAATTAAAGCAATAGGCAAACAACTTGTATGCGTGCACGTTAACCACGGCTTACTTAGAAAGGGCGAGCCTGAACAAGTAGTAGAAGTTTTTGGTAAAAAACTTAACGCTAACCTCGTTTACGTTGACGCAAGCGAAAGATTCTTATCTAAACTCAACGGTGTTACCGACCCTGAAACTAAAAGAAAAATTATCGGTGGCGAATTTATTAGAGTTTTTGAAGAAGAAGCAAGAAAACTTGAAGGCATTGAATTTTTAGCACAAGGAACTATATATCCTGACATTTTGGAAAGCGACGGCGTTAAGGCTCACCACAACGTTGGCGGTCTTCCAGAAGATTTACAATTTGAACTCGTTGAGCCGGTAAGGCTTTTATATAAAGACGAAGTTAGGGTTGTTGGTAAAGAACTTGGACTTCCTGATGAAATGGTATTCCGTCAACCGTTCCCGGGC
The DNA here is from genome assembly GCA_045654225.1 of Christensenellaceae bacterium. GTDB lineage: Bacteria > Bacillota > Clostridia > Christensenellales > Borkfalkiaceae > HGM11412. The sequence goes on from JAZOMW010000064.1 coordinate 11,445, forward strand.
CCTGGACTTGGCGTTAGATGTTTAGGCGCAATTACGCGTGATAGACTTGAAGCACTCCGCGAAAGCGACGCGATTTTGCGTGAAGAATTTAAAAACAGCGGTTTATCCGAAAAAGTATGGCAATATTTTACCGTTGTTCCCGACTTTAAAAGCACGGGCGTAAGAGACGGTAAGCGTAGTTTTGACTGGCCGGTTATTATCCGCGCCGTAAACACGGTTGACGCTATGAGCGCTACTATTGAAACTATCGACTGGGCGATTTTACAAAAAATTACCGATAGAATACTTAAAGAAGTTCCTATGATTAACCGTGTGTTATACGATATGACACCAAAGCCTCCTGCAACTATCGAGTGGGAATAAAATAACAAAAAAAAGCCCTATGGGCTTTTTTAATAACTAAAAATATGGAAACTGTAAACGTAAAATGCCCGCTTTGCGGACACGAATTTACAACTGAAAAAGGTGAAAAAACTGCTACTTGCCCTATTTGCAACGGGCAGTTTTTAACCGTGCAAGGAATTAAGTATTTAAAAAGCCTTAAAAAGTTAGCAAGTCAAGAAAAAAAGGTTGCCCTTGGCGAAATGTATAATAAAGTTGACGTTTTAATTGATAAAATCGAGTTCTATTTAGATAACGAAGACTATGAAAACGCACAAACTTTAATTGACGAAGCGCTTGAAATTACCACTACTGATTTTAGAATTTATTTAAACGCGGTAATTTTAAAAACCAAAAATTTTACCGACCTTAAAGACACTACTCACCTACCCCTTTTAAAAAAGGCGCTTGACTTTGCAACCACCATGCAAAAAGAGCAAATTAAAAAACTTTACGAGCCGTATTATAAAAAATGCCACGTTCCAGAAGATGAACTTGAAGAATATTCACAACAAGAAGCAAACAGCATAAAGGAAAGGGTTGAAACAATTTTAAAAGACGGCATACCAAAGCACTTTGCAAAGGAAAAAAGGCATAAAATAAATAAAGTAGGCTTAATTTTATTTTCTACGCTAACGGCGGTGAGTTTAATAGTTTCACTATTTTTTAATATTATTGTACTTGATATAGTTACGGTTGGTTTATTTACGCTAGCGTTTATATTTTTAACGCTATATCTTTCAACGGTTACCATAACCAAGCAATTTAACGCCGTTTTAGACTTTTACGATAACTACCCTAAATTTAACCTAAAAGAGCAAGCGCAAGTAAGAGTTTTAAAACGATTAGAGTTTATTGCCGTTTCGTATATAAATAACGAAGGCTCTAACTCGCTTGGCGTAAACCTTGAAAAACTAATTGAAGAGTGTTTAAAAACCAAAAACGAAGAACTTATAAATTATATTAAAAGCGATAAAGTTTTTAAAACCTATATAACCGAAGAAGAATAAAAAAATGGCAAGTTAAACTTGCCATTTATTTTTTTAAATTTTCTTTTTTCTCTTGCCAGTTGTCTATTTCTATTTTGGCACCTTTAATATAAATCTCTTCTATCGTCTCTATTACTTCCCATGGTCTTTTTGTTTTTGCCACTTTATTCAACTCTGCATTTTCACTTTTTAAAATTCTACACACGTAAATGTTGTCTAAAATTTTTTGCACATTTTCATACGTTAATTCATCTTCTTTTAATCCAGTCAGTTTATCTATAATGTTGCCAATAGGAATAACGTGTTCATCGTGAAAAATTTCTCTATATTTAAAGGTTGACCCTTTTACAAATTCTTTTTCCGTCGGTTTTGTAGATGCTCCTTTATAAGTGCCTAGCGTTAAACAAACGTCCTTTTTCACGTGAACTATTTTACTATTATGATAGTTTTTTATATCTTCGTCCGTTAGTTTATTCCAAAGGCTCTTTGCTTCAACCGATATAAATTTATTAGTACAATCTTTAATTTCATACAACCTTAAAATTTGACCTAATAAATATTTTGCTCCCCATAAACGATTTTTACCGTCATATAAATAACAATCGTCACCAGTTTCTTTAATACCTTTTACAAATGCTATAATAATATCTAATACGGTAACGTCTTTTGTAATTTTCATTTTTTCACCATATAATTTTTACTACTAATATTTATCAACATCCTGCATTTTAAAAGTTTTTTCACAACAATACTTACAGACACATTTTAATTCATACGTTAAACGAGTTCCATATACCCTAACGTCTCTACTTCCCGACACCTTTCCTTTTTTATTATATCTATAATGTCTTTCCATTTTGCTTATTTTTCTCTTATCTGTTAGTTTTCTATCTATCTCTTTTAATGCAAATTTTTTCTTGCAATGAGGACAACGTGTTTCTATACCTATCCATAGCCAAATAATAAATATAACAATCGCTACAATTGCCACTATATATATAATAAAAGTTGCCGCCATTAGCAAGTCGCAATTATCTTCTATAACCATAGTTTTTCTCCTGTAAAAACATATCAATTAACGTTTTGTGCATTATATATGCACTTTTTATAACTATTTATAAAATCTTTTGCTGCTTTATGGTTACTAAATTCTATTTCGCAATCTATTTTACCAATATTAAATTTTAATTTTGCATGTAATAATACAAAATTAAGGGGATTGTGTTCAGGCTTTAAGCCACCCCTAAAACTTCTACTTCCGTCAAGATTTTTAACAGTCCACTCGCAAAGCGCTATGGTTGCGTCACTTACGGGACTATACTTATAGTAATACTCTATATTCTCTCTTGATTTTTCATAAACCACCACGCTATGCATATGAGGCGTTGCGAATCCTTCTATTTTAAGAGCATCAACGTTAAACGCACCAATAAAAGCTTTATAAAATCTTCCTTCCGCAAAAACTAAAATGCTTTTTGTAAACACGTAAAAAACATAACTTCTATCCTTTACATTTTTTTCTTTGCAAAAACGCAATATCATAGGGTCTAATAAGCACTCTATATTATATTTTTTAAAAGGATTTTTACTAGCGTTGTCTATCATATATTCCCCGCTTAAATGCCGTTTTTTGCTAGAAGCGAGAACTTCTTCATAAGCCATTTTCATCATTTCAAAATCTGCGGTACTTTTACCTATTTTAACATGCTGACGTTCAAGTATTTTTCTAGTTAAACCTTCTTTTATATAAGGATTTAGTTGCATTTTTCTTATAGCGTAATCTCTATTATAAAAAAACACGATTTTAAGTATTCTTGTACCTATAATTAACACTATACACACAATACTAAACGTTAAAATATATGGAAAAATATAATATAATTCTGCAAGCAAGTATCTAAAAATAAAATATAAAAACGTTAACACGGCGCAAAGCACTAATATAAGTCCCATAAAACATCCTCCGTAAAATAAAAAAAAGTGCGCCAACCGAAGTCAACGCACCGAAAACGCAAACTCCGATTGTCGCCAAACAAATTTCAAGCATACGAAAGGATACCCTATCACAATAACCTGATGGAATTTGCGATTTTGCTAAATTGCACAGTTATTGTGAACAAGTTTAAAAAGAATAATTCCTTTTAAATAGAAAATATCCCTGCGTTTGCTTATAAAATTTGTTTGGCATAATTAGTATAGCATAGGCATTACGTTTTTTCAAGCAATTTTTTACAAACAAAAAAACTTGGCTAGTTAGCCAAGTTTTTATGATAAATTTTAAATTTTTACAGTGCCGTTTTTTACTTTTTGCATAAAAGTTTCAAGTATGTATGACGCGGCAATTTTATCTATAACCGTTTTTCTATCTGCACGGCTAACGTCGCCTTGAAGTAAAACACGGCGCGCTTCAAGCGTTGTAAAGCGCTCGTCTTCAAAAACTATTTTAATATCGGTTACCGTCTTTAATTTTTCAACAAAAGATTTAGTTTTTAGCGTTTGCTCGCTTTCGCTTCCGTCAAAATTAAGCGGTAAACCGCAAACTATAACGTCGGCAAACCTTGATTTTGCAAGGTCGGCTAAATACTTTACGTCTTTTTCAAAATTTTTGCGATAGTACGTTTCAAGTGGCAATGCCATTGAGCCGAACGGGTCGCTAACGGCAATACCTATACGCTTATCGCCTATATCAAAAGCAATATATTTCATAATTCACCTTTTTTCGCCGTTTTGTGTATAAATTCTACAAAACGCTTTATACTTATATTAGCCTTTTTAAGCTATGGAGACAATATGGAAGGAAAAATGTTTATCATAGGTTTAGCACTTGGTGCAATGGGTGGCGCGTTACTTGCCATCAATTCGCACAAAGTAAGAACGATGATTAAAAACGGACAAGACGAAGTTATGCGTAAAGCCGAACAAATGTGTAAGGAGCAGTTAGACGCAAAACAGTCAAAACCCGAAAAGAAAGACTAATAAATAGTTTTTTAAACGCTTTGCTTTTTAGCAAAGCGTTCTTTTTTAAGCCCTTAATTATTTTTTAATTTTAAAACGCTTTGTTTTATTACGGCTACCGCACTATCAACTTCTTCTTTCGTGTTTTCTTTACCGAAAGTAAACCTAATTGACGAAAGCGCTTCGCTATCGGTTAAACCTATTTCTTTAAGCACGTGCGACGGCTCTATCGAACCTGCCGAACACGCCGCGCCAAGCGATGCGGACACGCCGTTTAAATCAAGTTGATATAAAAGCGAATCGCCGTTTATTCCGTCAAATAAAATATTTGCGTTGTTTGGAAGCCTATTTTCCCTGCTTCCGTTTAAGCGCGAAGAAGGAACTTCGCTTAAAACTTTATCAATAAAATAATTTCTTAATTCTAAAACGTATTTAGCGTCGCTTTCTAAACTTTCACGCGTGAATTTTAACGCGTACGCTAAGCCTATTGCTCCCGCCACGTTTGAAGTGCCTGCTCTTAAAGACCTTTCTTGGTGACCACCGCTTATAAGCGGGCTAATTTTTAAGCCGTTTTTAATATAGGCGCATCCAACGCCTTTCGGTCCATTAAACTTATGCGCCGAAAAACCGAGCATATCAACGCCTAAATCTTTAACGTTTACGTTTAAAGCGGGCATTGCTTGAACGGCGTCAGTATAAATTATACCGCCTTTACTATGCACTAAATTTGCAACTTCTTTAATGGGTTGAATAGTTCCTATTTCGTTATTTGCAAGCATAAGCGCACATAAAGTATTATTATCAACCAAGTTTTTAAAGTCGGTTACGCTTACAAAACCGCTAGCGTTTGGCTTAACGAAATCAACTTGCGTTCCGCTTGCTTTAAGCGTGTTTACGGTGGCGAGCATTGCGGAGTGTTCTATTGAAGATATAACTATTTTACTTTTGTTTTCGCCCTTTAATAGACCGTTTAGAGCCCAGTTATCGCACTCAGTACCACCCGAAGTAAAATACACTTCGTTAAAGTTTGCGCCTAGTAACGACGCTACTATTTCCCTTGCCTCGTCAAGCCCTTTTACCGCTTGCCTACCAAAGTAGTGGAGCGAGTTAGCGTTACCAAAATCGTTTTGAAGATACGGCAACATTTTTTCTAAAACTCTTGCGTCTAATTTAGTTGTTGAAGCGTGGTCAAAATAAACGTAATTCAAATTTATTCTCCCTTAAACTTTTCTAATAAGGTCAACGGGTTTTTCTTTTGCAATTTTAATTATAGGTATAAGCGACGAAAGTATTCCCGTTAAAATACTTGCAATCATAATTACTAATACTTGCCTTAAACCAAATAAAGCAAAACTTATAGTAATATTCATAACGTCAACGACGTAGGTGTTTACAAAACTACAAGCAAAGTAAGCAACTACACAAGCAAATACGCCGTTTACAAGTGAAATTATTAAACTTTCCGTAATAAACATTTCAAAAATATTCTTACCGTCCGCTCCGAGCGCTCTTAACACGCCTATTGACTGGCGCTTAGAAACGATACTAGTTGAAATGTAGTTAAACAACATAAATACTGCAAAGAAAGCAAGCGCTAACGAAATGTATAAGAATAGGTTAGAGAATTGTTTTACTATTATTTTTGCTTCTTCTACCGCGGTTAAAACGTCGTTTTCAAACCAGTTAAGTTTAACGCCTGAATCGTTTGACATATATTTTGCAAGTGCGTTAGTTGCCGAACGGCTTTGCGTACTTGGCGCTATAATTTTTGAGTAATGTCCTTGTTCAAGCGCTATATCAAACGATTTTAAACCTTGTTCGCTTAACACTAACGCGCCTAAAATTGCGGTGTCAATAGTAGTTACCCTATAATCTAAATCAACGCCGAAATATACGCCCTTTACTTTTAAAACTTTGGTTTCGCTATCAACTACCTTGCCGTCAACTTTCGCTTTAATGGTGAGTGTTTTTTCATCGCGAACGCCGTCGTTATTTACGTCGAATCTACCCGGCATTTTTTCGTTTAAATACACGAATAGTTCGTCTAAACACTCGTTTAAAGTATTAAACGCTAATCTCTTTTCGGTATATTCAGGATTTCTTCTTAATTCTCTTATAGCGGTTTTTGCCGTTGTAAGAACTTCTTCGTATTTAGGGTCTTCGTAATACGTGGAAAATTCGTTTTTAAATAATACTTCTAAATTGTTTACGTGAATAAGCGTTTCGTCTTCTTTAAGAGTTGGCGCTTTGGCAGGGTCGTCCTTTTTAACGTCGAAAAGTAAAACGTTTTCACTCGTTAAATCTTTTTCGTTATAATAACGGAAAGATGAAGTATTTGCAGGACTGGTAATAGTTCCGCTAACTTGCGCGGTGTATTCGCAATCTAAATAATTGTCAACGTAGGTTACAATTCTGCTAGTTGTTTGTTGCAAATAATTGATATAACCGCTAGCAACGTAAAAATTTAAATAACCGCTACTGTTTAAATAAGTATGTAAATCGCGTTCAAGCATCGCGGTGCTTTCACTTGACGTTATCGTTTTTAACACGTCGTATTTTTCAGGTATAGCGCCACAATCTAAAATTGCGGTTATTTGGTGAGGCCTATTTTGAAACGACGAAAGATAAACTTCTTTTCCTATTAAATCTTTCGGCTCAATTTTATCTTCAAACCTGCCCATTGCGTTATGCCAGTAACATATAGCGTCGGCAAGTAGGCTTGAAACGGCTACTTGGACGGGAGCGTCCGCCCTATTTGCGTCAAACGAAGGATATACGCTACCTTCGTAGTCTAAAATTTTAAAGTTAAAACCGTCTTTATCGATAACGCCGTCTGGTCCTATTTCACCATTTCTAAACTCAACGTAACCGGTAACGTACATATTGTAATAATTTACGCCTATGCCTTGCGGACGGTCTATACCCCTACTGCCTATTTTGTTTATAAGATAAGATTTATTTACGTTTGCACGGCTCGTCATAACGTTGACGTTTTCCGCGTCGTTAATATCGTAAACGCCACGGAATTTATAGCCGGTTTTTTTATTTAACGCGTCGATATATTCTTGTGAAATTTTTAACGCTTCACCCGAATAGTTAGAGTTTTTTACGTTTGCATATAAAGAAACGGCAGGATATGAAGCCGTTCTTAAATTATTTGCAACTATTTGCGCGCCCGTAAACGAAGCAACCGTGTCGAAAAGACCGAAAACCGCAAATGCAATAACTGATAAAAATATAGTTATTATAAGCCTAAACGGTTTAACGAAAAGCGATTTAACGCCAAGTTCAACGGCGCTTTTTAATTTCATTTTACTGTTAATAAGTTTAACGGGATTTTTTACTTCTTCTCTTTCAATCGGCTTAGTTTTGCTTTTTTCTCTTACCGAAATTTTATCCGTTACGCTTATTTTCTTTTTATCTTTGATAGCGTTAATTAAAACGTCGGTTTCCTTTTTAGTTAAGTCACCGCCCGCTTTAACTACTATTTCACTACTACTTTCGTAAAAACTGCCGTTAAATTCAACGTCGTTTAAAGATACGTCTTCAATAATTTTACCGTCAACGAGCGTTACTATTCTATCGGCGTATTTTTCGGCAAGTTCAAGGTCGTGCGAAACTACTATAATAAGTTTTTCACTCGATAACTTTTTAAGCGTTTCCATAACTTGAATGCCCGTTGCACTGTCTAACGCGCCGGTAGGCTCGTCCGCCATTATTATTTGCGGATTTTTAATAAGCGCACGCGCTATTGCCACCCTTTGCTTTTGACCGCCAGAAAGTTGCGAAATTTTACGCGAGCCGTAGCCTTGCATATCAACCATTTCAAGCAATTTTTCAAGTTCGGCTTGGCTTGTAGGCCTACCTTGAAGTTCGTTTGCCATACTTATGTTTTTTGCAACCGAATACTCGGGCAAAAGGTTATATTCTTGGAATATAAATCCTACGAAAGTATTTCTATAACTGTCGTAATCGGCATTTGAAAACTCGGAAAACTTTTTGCCTTCAATAATAATTTCGCCCTCGTCAATATCGTCAAGACCGCCAATAACGTTGAGCATAGTGGTTTTACCGCTACCGCTTTTACCCGTTATAAACACTAATCCCGTTTTAGGGAATTGTATGCTTATATCGTCAAGCGCGGCGGTATCGCCCGCTTTCGTTTGATACAATTTTTTTACGTTTACTAATTCTAACATCTTACCTTTTGTGGTGTTATGCGTCTAATTTTGTTATATTTTATAATAAACACCATTAAAAGTATAACATACGGTATTATACTTTGACAATGAAAAACGTGTGAAAATAATGTGAAAGCCACGCTTTTTTAGGCGTGGCTTTCCGTTTTTAAGTTGCATTTTTAATAAAATCTTTCGTAATATTACTATTTTTTAACGCTCTTTTTAAAAGTTCTTTCATCTTTTTATTTTGAATAGATAGTTCATTCACCTTTTTTGTAAGCGCGTTATTTTCTTTTAAACTCTCGTTTTTTAGTGAGTTAAGCAAGTTGTTTATGCTTTCTTCAAGCGCAATTTTGCTTTGTAGATTGTAACTTAACTCTAAATACGGATTTTTGCATTGTCCTAAATTTTTTTCAACGGTTTTTATAACTTCGTTTACAAGTTGCGGTTTAGTTTTTAATAAATTGCGGTATTTGTTTTGGTTGCGAAGCGCTAATTTTTCGTTTCCGTAACTATATTCGCTTATTGCCCGCCTAACTGACTTTCCGTTCGTAATGCCCGTTAATACGCTAGTTAACAACTCGCTTTCTTGTAAAGAGTTAAACTCTAAAATAAAAGCGGGAAACAAACTTTCGTCAACGCCTAATTTTTGCATTAAACTTTTGCTGTTTTTACATTTTTTAATAGTTTTGTAATAGTAATTTCTAACGCTACCTATTGCCCTATTTGATTCTTTTGCAAATTCGTTAAAGGCAAAAAGCAAACTTTTACCGTTACTTTTAGCGTTCTTTATAACTTCTATAAGGCGTTTTGTTTCTAATTCCGTAAAACCTTTCATAAATATCACTCCTTTTAATACGTTCTTTCAAGATTATTGACGGAATTTTTTGTTATAATACATACGCTAAAAAAATTTGTAATATAATTTTATATGAAAGCATTTTTTATAAGTCAAAAGGAAGCGTTTTTAAAGGTAAACGGAGAGTTTTTAGGCGAAGTAAATAAAAATATAAAAACGGCGGAAATTTTAGAAAATTCACTGCTTGAATTTATGCCTAAAAACCATAATTTTACACCTACTTATTCTAGCGTAAACGGCTGTAATTTAGTTAAAACTTATCCGCTTTTTTTAGGCACGCTATTTAGTGTAAATTTTGAAAAAAAGCGAACTTTTCCATATAAAATTTTAAGCCAAAACTCGTACACGCTTGGCGGAAACGCCTATACCTTAACCGTTTTATTAGACGGCGCTATTAAGTTTTATTTAGACGGAAAAATATACGCTAGCGACGAACTACCCTTTATTCCGTCGTCTTCAAAATTAGAATACTTTGGCGGATATATTTTTGTTGTTTTTTATGGAAAAAAGACGGCAATATACGCTTATAGACTAGAAAATGGCAATTTATGCTATAAAAATTTGGTTGACGGTTTTGAACTCGGCACGCAATTTAAAACTAAAACGTCGTATAAAAAAACGGTTGATATAAGCGTGGAAGAAACTTACGAACTTAACGATAATTTTACGCTTTTAAAACGCGTAGGCGTTAAAAATAAAAACTCGTTTAGTATAAACAAAAATTTAATACCGCTACTTTTTTTTGACCTTATATTATTAGGCGTTGACGCAAGCGAAATTTTAACTCAAAATTTAACTCGTAAACAAGCCGAACTTAAAGAGTTTTTAGGCGACGTAAAACAAACTTTTTTAAATCCTTATAATAATAGCGAAGTTATTGCTCTTTACGAAAGCAAACTTGCTTTTTACAGCCTTGAAATAAAAAACGGACTTATTGACAATATAATAGAAAAAGATTGAGCGTTTTATTTTACGCTCAATCTTTTTAAATTTTTCTAAACATTAAATTGTCGTATTGCATTTCCGTGCCTGCGGGAATTTTGCGGTTATACCAACAAATTTCAACGTCAATTTTCTTTTCAACTATATTTAATTCCCTATCCTTTAAACCAAAGTCAAGCATATTTAAAACTTTTCCGTGTTGGTTTTTGTTGTGCGTGATTATTACCCTTAAAGGATTACAAGTGGTCAAGTCGAAAGTTTCGCCTATCTCTAACGTTAAAACGTCAATTTTCTTGCCGTAAAGGCGTGAAAGTTGGTTTTCGTACACTTCGTAATTTTCTGCGTTTATGCTACTTAAAATTAGCGTTTCAACTTCTAAATATAAGTCTTTAACTAACTTTTTGCCTTTCGAAATTTCTTCTTTTAATAAAACCCTTTCACTATTTAACTCTTTGAGTTTATTTATTTCTTCAACGTTGCTATTTGATATGGTTTTTTTTCTTAATTCGGCTAAAATATCTTTAATTTTTTCAAGACGGTTTTGGTTAGATTTTAACTTAAACTTATTTTCTCTATACTCTTGAAGTTTACGCTCTACAAACTCGTAATTTTGGTTATTGTTTGTCAACTTTTTGTACCGCCCTTGTTCTTTTTATACTCGTCAGGGTCGCCAAGTTGACTTATGATATTTGCGCGTATTGCATCAAGATAAGCGCGCCTTAATTTTTGTTGTTCAACCTTTTCTTCTTCCGTTAAACCTTGCTCTCTTGACTTTTTTGCAAGTTCGTTTATTCTTTTTACGTCAACCATTGCCCTAAACTTTCCTTATTATTTATACTATATATAATTATAAATGTAAAATGCCAAATTTTCAACTTATTTTTTAAAAAAAATTATATTTTTTTACGGTTTATTGTTGTTGACATTTTTTTTATATTGTTTTAATATGTTTTATATGATTAGTTTACATAACCACACGATATATTCGCACGACGGGCACTCTACCGTTCAAGAAATTATAGAAAGCGCAATAGAAAAAAATATGAAAGGCGTTGCTTTAACCGACCATATCGATATGCTCCTTTTTGAAGAAAGGAATATCTACGAAAACGCCAAATCTTGCTATGCGGATTTTTTAAAGGCAAAAGAAAAATACGACGGCAAAATTAAAATTTTAATGGGTGCGGAAATGGGTGAAGAAATTTTCGAGCCTGAAAAAGCGCAAAAAATACGCGATATAGGCGAATTCGACGTGTTTTTAGCATCCTGCCACTTCGTTAAATCGTTTGGTTACGAATACGACGTTTGCTATGCGGACGTTCCTATGTGGTCGCACAATAAAATTAACCGCTTTTTAATCGATTATTTTGACATTTTATTAAGAACGGTTAAGGAAACTGACTTTGACGTACTCTCTCACCTTGATTATCCGCTTCGTTACGCTAACGCAATTTACAACAAAGATTATGACACAACGCTACACGATAGCGTTATAAAAGAAATTTTAACGATAGTTGCTAAAAAAGGTAAGGCGTTAGAAGTAAACACTAAAAACGCCGATGAAATGAACGTATTTTTGCCGAATGCGCATTACTTAAATATGTTTAAAGATGTTGGCGGTAAATACGTAACTTTGGGTAGCGACGCGCACTTTGCTTCACGCCTATTAGACGGCATTGAAAAAGGCAAAAAACTACTTAAAGACTGCGGTTTTGACGATTACTACTACTTTGAAAAAAGAAAACCTTATAAGGTTTCTAAATTATAACCCTACCACATAAATAAAAAATGGTTTGCAAAATTTTGCAAACCATTTATTTTTTAAAGTAAATTTTCTGAAATATATCTTGCAACGTAAATACCGCTTGCGGACGCGTGCGAAAGAGAGTGAGTTACACCGCTACCGTCGCCTATAACGAACAAGCCTTTATGCTTGGTCATTAAGTTATTGTCAATTTCAACTTGCATATTGTAAAATTTTACTTCTACGCCGTATAAAAGCGTATCGTCGTTAGCGGTGCCAGGCGCAATTTTATCAAGCGCATAAATCATTTCAATAATGCCGTCTAAAATACGTTTTGGAATAACTAACGAAAGGTCGCCCGGGGTTGCGTTTAAGGTTGGAGTAACGAAACTTTCATCAATGCGTGACTGCGTACTGCGTTTACCCCTAACAAGGTCGCCAAAGCGTTGAACTATTACGCCACCGCCAAGCATATTTGAAAGCCTTGCTATGCTTTCGCCGTAGCCGTTACTGTCTTTAAACGGCTCGGAAAAATGCTTGCTTACTAAAAGCGCAAAGTTAGTGTTGCCCGTATGTTTTTCAGGGTCTTCGTAACTATGGCCGTTTACGGTTACTATGCCGTTAGTGTTTTCGTTAACTACCGCACCGTGCGGATTCATACAAAACGTTCTAACCATATCTTGGAACTTTTGCGTGCGGTACATAATTTTACTTTCGTAAAGTTCATCGGTTAAATGAGCGAAAATTTCAGCGGGAAGTTCTACCCTTACGCCTATATCTACCCTGTTTGAAGTTGACGGAATTTCAAGGTCTTTACAAACTTGCTCCATCCACTTACTACCGCTTCTACCAACGGAAACGATAACGTTTTTAGCCGAGTATTTTTCGGTTTTGGTAACTACCGTGTAACCGTCGCCGTCCGTTTCAATAGATTTAACGGGCGTTTCAAAAAAGATATCAACGTTGTCTTTTAAAGCGTTGTATAAGTTTTGTAAAACTATATAGTTAATGTCCGTACCTAAATGGCGAACTGACGCGTCAAGAAGGTGTAGGTCGTGCTCTAAGCACATGGTTTTAATTTTAGTATTCTCGGTAGAGTAAAGTTTAGTGCCTTCGCCACCGTTTTTAACGTTAATTTCGTCAACGTATTTCATTAAAGAGAGCGCCTTGTTTTTACCTATATAATTACAAAGCGTTCCGCCAAACATATTAGTAATATTGTACTTACCGTCCGAAAAAGCACCCGCTCCACCAAAGCCGTTCATAATAGCGCAAGTTTTACAGTTGATGCAAGATTTAACTTTTTCACCATCTATTGGACATTTGCGTTTTTCCAAACTTTTGCCACTTTCAAAAATGGCGATTTTAACGCTAGGGTTAAGTTTTAAAAGTTCGTACGCTGAATATATTCCGCCTGGACCTGCGCCTATTATAATTACGTCATATTTCATAAAAAATACCCGCCTTTGTAAATTTGATTATTTTAAGGAACTTAAACACGCAATTTTTACGTTTCGAGCCTTAAATATAATAACATAAACGATAAATTTTGTAAATAGCTTTTTAATTTTTAATTTTTTGTTAAAAAGAGTTTATAAAGTGTTTGACAAATTCAAAATTAAGTAGTATTATATGTGAGTAACTAAATTTGCCGCTGTGGCGGAATAGGCAGACGCAAGGGACTTAAAATCCCTCGGTGTAACAACCGTACCGGTTCGACTCCGGTCAGCGGCACCAAAAAAGAGAGATAGTTTTGGCTATCTCTCTTTTTTGTTATACTGTTGGTCGGAGGCGAAACGGAGGGGCGTGGTTTTTGCCGAGGGGCTCCCCTTTAGGGGTTTCGGCAAACTCCGGTCAGCGGCACCAACAAAAAAGGTAGGATTTTTGTCCTACCTTTTTTGTTGTGTGTCAATAACGGAGTTGATTTTAAAATTAGGGCTCCCGAAAAAGATTTTGTCTGCAAAAGATTTTTTGGGAAGAGGAGCAATAACGGAGCATTTTTGGAATTTACCTTTAGTAAATTTCTTTAAGCGCAGTTTATTGCGACGAGGTCAGCGGCACCAAATCAGTATAATCCGAACCAAATACTTGTATAAAGTAGAGTGGTTCGGATTTACTTTTACTCTTTAATCATTATAACGGTAGGAATTTATGTTCCTGCCGTTTTTCATTTAGTCATAAATTATTGATTTTAATAAAAAAGTATAGCACACTATACTTCGCAAGGCGAAGAAGTGTGCTTTTTAATTACATTAAAAGGAGGTATTATGAAATATAAAAATTGGTTAAACGAGTGGCTTGCTTTGTACATCAAGCCCACTACGAAAATAAGAACGTACAAAAAGTATCAAAGGCAAATTCAGCTACATATACTCCCCGCGCTCGGAGAGTTTGAATTTAACGATTTAACGGCAACCGTTTTACAACGTTTTACTGTGGATTTATCTGAAAAAGGTCTATCTGCAAACACCGTAAACGGCATTATATCTGTGCTTAAATCTTCTTTGCGCCGAGCAGTTTTGCTTGGCGTAACGGACAAAGAGTTTACTAAGTCAATCGTGCGTCCTAAGGGGCGAGAAAAACAAGTAGATTGTTTTTCTAAAGAAGAGCAACGAAAAATCGAGCCATACATCTTTGAAAAGAAGAAAAATAAATTGTTCGGCGTGGTACTTTGTCTTTACACGGGCTTACGTATTGGAGAATTGCTATCCCTTACATGGGATGACGTAGATTTACAAAAAG
>JAZOMW010000065.1:0-21288 GCA_045654225.1 Christensenellaceae bacterium
TGTACTCTTTGCCTTCAACGCGTTCGTATGCAACCATTTTATCGGTTACGCCACGAACTGCCGCTTTAACCGCCGTTCTACCCGCTTTAAACGCTTCTTCAATGTCAACTTTTGAAGCAAGGTGAGATGCGCACCTTTGTAAAAGGCTTAATTCAAACGCCCTAACCTTAAAGCCCGTTTTTTGCTTTAAAATATTTGCTAAATTATGTGAAACACCACCAAGTTGAGTGTGACCAAAACTGTCAACAGCGCCTTTTGCAAACAATTCGCTAATTAAAGTGCCGTCTTGATTTCTAACGCCTTCGCTAACAACCGCAATACATTTGTTATCTTTACGTTTGCAAACGTCTAAAACGTCGTCAACGAATCTATCAATATCAAATGGAACTTCCGGTAAATATATTAAATCCGCGCCGTAGCCCGTAGTGCCGGCAAGCGCTGCCGAAGCCGTAAGCCAACCCGCGTTTCTACCCATTGCTTCAATAATGCAAATTGCAGGAGTTTCATAAACGGTAGAGTCAATGTTAATTTCCATAACCGTTGTTGCAATAAATTTTGCAGCGGAAGCAAAGCCTGGGCAGTGGTCAGTGCCGTAAAGGTCGTTGTCAATAGTTTTTGGAACGCCTATAACGTTACAATCCCAACCAGACTTTTTAATGTATTTAGAAATTTTATTGCAAGTATCCATACTGTCGTTACCGCCGTTATAGAAGAAGTAACGAATATTGTATTTTTTAAACACTTCAACTATTCTTTTATAGTCAGTATCGTCTTTTTTATAATCTTTAAGTTTATATCTAACCGAGCCAAGCGCAGACGACGGCGTATATTTAAGCATTTCAAGTTCGATATCTTCTTCTTTTGAAATGTCGTAAAAATTCTCGTTTAATACGCCCGATATACCGTAAGCAGCGCCGTAAACTTTGGTTATATTTTTTTGCCTTAACGCTTCGTAAAACACGCCTGCCGCACTTGCGTTAATAACGGAAGTAGGACCACCGGATTGCGCAAACATACAAGCACCAACTAAATTCTTCATAACGTTCTCCTTTTTTAAGCGGTTATTTAAAATTTTAATACCGCGTTGTTTTTATAAGTTGTAAATTTAATTTTTAAACCGTTGCTTTCTAATTCTTCGCCCTCGTAAATCATTTCAAAATTTTCGTTTTCATCTAAATTAGGATAGAACACGGTTGCTTCCCCGTCCGCATCAACTTTCGTAACAAAAATTTCTTCACAGTACGGAAGCATAGTTTTATAAAACATTGCACCGCCTATAACGAAAACGTCGTCGTATTTTTTAAGTTCAGCGGAAAGCTGTTCGAGTGTGTGAACTACTATGCAGTCGTCACGTTCAACGCCGTCTGGCGCTAAAACGATATTTACCCTATTTTTAAGTGGTTTAGAATTAGGGAAAGAAAGTAAAGTGTTATAACCCATACAAACTGTTTTGTTTGCCGTTTTTTGCCTAAAAAACTTCATGTCTTCGGGAAGATTAAACAAAAGGTCGTTTTGTTTGCCTATGCCCCATTTTTTATCTACTGCTACTATCGCTTTCATTATATAGCAACCTCCAATTTTTCGTTAAGTGGCGTTGACTTGTAATCAACAAGTTTAAAATCGTCAATGGTAAAATCGTAAAAGTTTTTAACGTTTTTGTTAATTTCAAGGCGTGGCGCTTCAAACTGCTCGTTTTCAAACATTTTTTCGAGCGCGGGTATGTGCCTATCGTAAATGTGCGCGTCGCTAATAACGTGAACGAGTTCGCCAACTTCTAAATTTGAAACTTGCGCAAGCATCATAAGTAAAACTGAATATTGAACAACGTTCCAGTTGTTTGCAACAACCATATCGTTTGAGCGTTGGTTTAAAATACCGTTTAACTTTCCATCACTTACGTTAAAAGTCATTGAGTAAGCGCAAGGATATAAGTGCATTTCGTGAAGGTCTTGGAAAGTATAAATATATGTCATTATTCTACGCGAATAAGGGTTGTGTTTAAGGTCGTATAAAACTCTATCAACTTGGTCCATTTCGCCTTCTTTATACTTATGCTTAACGCCAAGTTGGTAGCCGTACGCTTTACCTATCGAGCCCGTTTCGTCAGCCCAACTGTCCCAAATATGAGAGTTAAGGTCTTTAACGTTGTTGCTCTTTTTTTGCCAAATCCACAAAATTTCATCAACGGCGGATTTGAAGAAAGTTTTTCTAATAGTTAAAATAGGAAATTCTTTTGATAAATCGTAGCGGTTTACTATACAAAACTTTTTAACGGTGTGCGCGGGCGTACCGTCTTCCCAGTGTGGACGGACGTTTAAGCCTTTGTCCCAAAAGCCGTTATTTATAATGTCTTTACAATTTTCAATAAACACTTTATCTGCGTAACTCATAAAAATTTCTCCTTACGCTATATTTTAGCACAACGTTTTAAAAAAGTAAAGGTTAATATATGAAATATATTAGTTAAAAATTATATTGCTCTTTTTAATTTCTGCTCTTATTTTTTCTATTGCGCGTTTTTCTAGCCTAGATATATATGAGCGTGAAATTTTTAAAAATGACGCTACTTCACGTTGTGGAAGTGGAACGCTACCTTTTAAACCGTATCTTAAACAAATAATTTTATATTCTCTTTCGTTTAAACAAGTTTTTATAATTTCTAAAAGTTTTTTACGCTCCGTTTTCTTTTCAACTTTTGAAAAAACGCTTTCACCGTCGTCGCTTAAAAGGTCCAGTAAGGTTAGTTCGTTACCTTCTTTATCAATACCTATAACGTCTGAAAGAGAAACCGTGCCTAAATACTTTTTGTTTGCGCGCAGTAGCATTAAAATTTCGTTTTCAATACAACGCGCGGTATAGGTTGCAAGCGCCACGCCTTTCGACGCGTCGAACGAATCGATAGCCTTTATTAAACCTATCGTTCCGGTTGAAATTAAGTCGTCGCCGTCTTCTGCGCATTGATATTTTTTTACGATATGCGCAACTAAACGTAAATTGTGTTTAATAAGTTTTTCACGGCACTCTAAATTGCCGTTTTCTTTAAATAGTTTTAAACAGTTCTCTTCTTCTTCGCGCGAAAGCGGTTTTGGAAAAGAGTCGCCTATAATGCTACCGCAAAAAAATAGCACTTTTGAAATAATAAAGTTTAAAAAATCAAAAAACATACAAATGCTCCTTAAAAGCAAATGTATGTTTTATTTTGTAAAATTATGTAGAATTTTTTTAAGGCTATGTTAAAGAAAACGGATGGTTTAGCAAAAATTTATTTTTGTGATTGGCGAGAAAAATACAAGAAAGACAAGCGTTCTTGTAAAGGCGCATACCTGTAAGGTATGTAACTGAGCAAAACGCGCAGTATTTTACAGTATTTTTCCGTCAAAAATCAAACGGTTGATTTGACAGAGCCAATTTAAATATCTTTTCTTAAAATATCGCCTTCTTGTAATTTAAGCGAAGAGTAAATATAAAGTTTTTGTTGAACGAGTTTTGCGTCTTCTACCGTTTCGCCGTTTTCACCTACCATTTTTTCAACAATGAACTTTTTATTAAAGTTAGAGTTTGGCGATAAAACTTCCAACTCGTCACCCACTTTAAAGCGGTTGCGCATTTCTAAAATTATTGCGCCTTTTTCATTATCATAGCCTAAAACGTTAGCCATAAACTTGCTGTTTCCGTTTGATTGACTACCAGTTAAATTAACCGTATCGTCGTTTTCATTAAGCATATAAGCCGTGGTAAAAGCGCGGTGAAAGGTCTTTTTTAACTCCGTTAAATAAAGCGGATTTTCTTTGTATTTTTCGCCTATTTTATAATACTCGTCGATAGCGCGCCTATAAGCGTTTATAACTGTTGCCAAATAATATTCGCCTTTCATACGCCCTTCAATTTTAAACGACGTAATACCGCTATCTATCATTTTATCAATATAATCAATCATATTAAGGTCTTTACTGTTTAAAACGTAAGTACCTTTATCGTCTTCTTCAATAGTGCAAAAATCGCCGTCTTTGCTCGTTTCACGAAGGTCGTATTGCCACCTGCACGCTTGAACGCACTCGCCACGGTTACTGTCACGCTTTGAAAAATAGTTGGAAAGTAAACACCTACCGCTATAACTTATACACATAGCGCCGTGAATAAAAGTTTCAATTTCCGCTCTGTTTTTTACCGACAACGCAATTTCGCTAATTTCATTAAGCGACAGTTCGCGTGCTAAAATTAAGCGTTCAACACCGCTTTCTACCCAAAAATTAGCCGAGTATTTATTAAGCGTGTTTGCTTGCGTTGATAAATGTATAGGAAGATTAGGCGCAACTTTTTTGCATACCGCCAAAACGCCCGGGTCACTAATTATAACCGCGTCAACTTTAATTTCGCTTAAATATTTAAAATAGTTTTCAAGTTCGTTAAAGTCTTTATTGCGTGCAAAAATATTTACCGTAACGTAAACTTTTTTATTAAGCGCGTGCGTGTATTCAACGGCGCTTTTAAGTTCGTCGTTTGTAAAATTGTTAGAATACGCGCGTAAAGAAAAGTTTTTTCCGCCTAAATAAACTGCGTCCGCTCCGTAATAAAGAGCCGTTTTAAGTTTTGAAAAATTGCCCGCAGGCGCAAGTAATTCAACTTTTTTCATAAGTTACCTTTTGTTTTTATTGTTTGTACGTCTTATTTCTTGTAGGATACCGCTATACCGTCGCCAACGTCGAAAAAGCAAGAAATCATTTCGCTATCGCTTGCAACAAGTTGGTTGTAGTTATCTATTTTTTGAACTAACGTTTTATACTTTTTAGGGCACTCTTTTTCCTTTGCAACGTAGCCCCTAAACAAAACGTTATCGGCAAAAATAACGCCACCGTCGTTAAGAAGATTTTTAAGTAGTGGATAAAGCGTTGCGTAAGCCGATTTATTACAGTCTAAAAATATAAAGTCAAATTTAGAAGTTAAACCCTTTACCACTTCAACGCTATCGCCAACAAGTGAATTTGCCCTATCTATTACGCCGTATTTTTTAAAGTTTGAAAGCGCTTCTTTTTGAATTTCGGGCAGTTTTTCAACCGTAACAAGCGTTGCGTGCTTTATCGTTTTAAGCATTGCTATACCCGAGCACCCTACCGAAGTTCCAAGTTCAAGTATGGTTTTTGGTTGCTTTATTGATAAAATTAGCAAAAGTTCGTTAAGCCCGTCGCTTAATATGGTTGGAATACCGTTTTGGCGGTACTCGTTTTGCATTTGCTTTAACTCGGCTATAACGTTATTTTCAAAATTTTTTTTGGTTAATTCTTTGGTGTATTCGTTTACCATATTACACTTCCGTTATTATAGGCAAAATCATAGGACTTTTTTTGGTTTTTTTATACAAATAGTCTTTTAAACGCTTTCTTATAATGTTAGTAACGTCTCTATAATTTCCTGCCGACTTTATATTGTACTTGTCAATACAGTCAATAACAATATTTTTCATTTCGTAAACTTGATTATCGGTTAAGCCCGCGCCCTTACCTATAACGTCAGGCTCTTGTAAAATTAAACCACTTTCAGCTGAAACACAAGCAACAACAACTATTATACCTTCAATAGAAAGGTGTTTTCTATCTTTAACAACGCTTTGCGCTTCGCCAACTGAAAACCCGTCAACCAAACGGCTACCTGCAACTACCTTTTCACGCCTTTTTAGCGACTTTTTATTAATTTCAATAGAATCGCCAACTTCGCAAATTAAAGTGTTATGCTCACGCATACCAAGCGACTTTGCAAGTTCAACGTGCTTTACAAGGTGGCGGTATTCGCCGTGAACGGGAATAAAATATTTAGGCTTTATAATTGAGTGCATTATTTTAAGTTCTTCTTGGCAAGCGTGGCCGGAAGCGTGTATATTTTCAAGCGACTCGTAAACCACTTCCGCGCCCTTTTTATAAAGGTTGTTTATAACTTGATAAATGCTTTTTTCGTTACCGGGGATAGGCGAAGCGGAAATTAAAATAGTATCGTTTTTACCTATCGTAACTTGGCTTGACTCGCCCATTGCCATACGCGTTAACGCGCTCATAGGCTCGCCTTGTGAGCCGGTTGAAACTACAACTAAATCTTTATCGCTATAGTTTTTAATTTTATCAATATCAACTATGGTGTTTGGCGGTATAGTAATTTCGCCTATTTTTGACGACGCTTCAATAACGTTTAACATACTTCTGCCGTTAAACGCTACTTTACGCCTATTTTTATAGGCAATGTTTAAAATTTGTTGAATTCTATAAACGTTAGACGCAAAAGTTGCAATAATAATTCTGCGGTATTTATTTTGGGTAAACAACCTTTCTAAATTTTCACTAACAACCGTTTCGCTCATAGAATAGCCTAAGCGTTCAACGTTAGTTGACTCGCACATCATAAGCGTAACGCCCTTTTTGCCTATTTCAGTAAGGCGTGCAATATCTATAATTTCACCGCCGATAGGCGTTAAGTCAACTTTAAAATCGCCCGAGTGGAAAATTATGCCTGCAGGCGTGTAAATTGCAAGCGCAACCGCGCCGGGTATTGAGTGGTTTACGTTTATAAATTCCACTGAAAACGCGCCGAGTTTTATAGTAGATTTTGGCTCTACGCTATAAAGTTTTGCGTTTTTTACTTTTTGTTCTTTAAGCTTACCGTCTAAGAGAGTAAGCGTAAGTTTAGTTCCGTAAACGGGAACGTTTAAATCTTTTAAAACGTAAGGAAGCGCGCCAATATGGTCTTCGTGGCCGTGCGTTAAAATTATTCCGCGCACCCTATCTTTATTTTGCATTAAAAACGTTATGTCGGGAATAACTAAATCTACCCCTGGCATATCTTGGCTTGGAAAAGTAAGACCGGCATCAATAACTATTATATCTTTACCGTATTCAATGGCGGTCATATTCTTTCCTATTTCGCCAACGCCACCTAAAAAGTGGACTTTTATTGAATTGTTAAGTTTTTTCATATATATCCTTAATTTTTTGTGTTTACTATATTATTTACTATAATATTTTAACATATTCACTAACTTTTGTAAACAAAATTAAAAAGCACTTTTTACACCCCTTTTTAACAGTTTGACAAAATACAACAAAAAAATCTCAAAGCGGTTTGCTTTGAGATTTTTAATACTTTATAAAACTTTTATTCGATATAAAACTCTTTAAACACGGAAACAATCAGTTTTCCGCTAATTTCGCCAAGTAAATCGTTAGGATGAAGACCGTCAGGCAAATATAAGTGAGAATTAAGTTTATTTACTCCGCTATTATGAAATAAATCAACGTATCTTGCTCCGTAGAATTGAGCAACGTCAATAATTGCTTTACATACTTGGTTGCGTAATTCATAGTCGCCTTTCGTCCAAGAAGGTGGAACAATTAAGCAAATTTTTGCCGTTGGATTCCAAGTTAATATTCTTTCAACCATATATTGCAAAGCGCCGTAAAACGAGTTTTTATTATACTTTTCCATATTGCCGTCAGTTACTAGTTCGCCAAGCGTCAACGTGCCCGCCAAGATATATTGAATATCGTTTGTACCGTAAGCAATAGTAATTACGTCCGCACTTTCAATTTCGGCTTGCTTACTATCAACGATAGCCGCTCCCGAATTGCCCGATAAGTCGCCAGGTTTTATTCCCGCGCACGCTCCACCAACACCAGTATTTATCACTTTGTTAAACGGTAAACGACTTTTTACGGCGTTTATATATTTACCAGCGTGAGTTATACTATCGCCAAAAGCAAGCCAAGTAGAGTTTTCAAACATACGGCTTTCAATCTTTTCAATAGCGGATTGCCTTATAGGGTCAATAAATATAAAATTATTCGTAGCGTTTGAAACGTCTGAAACATATACGTTTGTAATTTCAATACCATCCGTACAGTTTGCAATAATTAAAGTAAAATTTTTATCAACGTTTTCTTCCGTTACTTCGTAAACGTATTCATAAGTTCTCACGTTACCGTCAATTAAAACTTTTGAATAGTTAGTAAAAGTTGACGCTCCATCAACAATTTCAAGTCCTTTTGCATTACCAGACGTGCGCGCCATGAAACCTAAATATATCGTGTCTCCAACAGAAAAACCTAAATCGGACGGAACAAGATATCTAGTTCCACTATTATTACAAATGAAAAATCCATTTGTTATGGAATTTTTAACCGCACATATTTGTTTTACGCCGTATTTTGCCCACACGGAAGTTGCGTCAACGTTGTCAATTGAATATTCTACACTTGTTGCCGTGTTAAACGCTCTCGTATATTTATTTAAATCTTCAACACCGCCGTATCTACCTTTTTCACGCTCTACCCTTAACGGCATATATTCAATAGCCTGACGGCGGATACCTTGCTCTATTCCGTCTTCCGTAATTTCATACTCCGCTTGGTAATCTTCTGGAAATATCATTATGAATTTTTCCGCTTGATATAATCCTATTTCCGGAAAAGTATTTACTCTAAAAGACACTTTAATATAACGAACGTTTGACGGTAAAACTACTCCGGCAGTATCTAGTACTATTGAAGTAGAAACCTTCTTAAAATCTGCGTCGTATCCCCATACTGCTTGCGTTTTTTTGCTAGCACAATAAGGTTTTCCTACTTCAATAGGAATAAAATAATCAGTCGTTTTAAACAACTCGTTAGGCGTAGATTGACCTAAAAATCCGTTAACAGTAAAATCTACGTTCCATAAATTTTTAGTGTTGTACGTAGGCTTGCCTATTTCGCCCGTTTCGCCCTTTGGAGCAGTAAACGTTACGGTCGTGCCATCATCAAAAGTTAATAAATATACGTTTCCCCCAAACTCGTCTTGTCCTTGTAAAACGTAATCTACTATCTTTGCGCCCGTTTCACCCTTGTCGCCTTTATCGCCCTTGTCGCCTTTATCTCCGCTTTCACCGTCAACGCCTACTGCCTTATATTCAGTTTTAACGCCGTTTATTATCCAGTAACCGTCTTGACTTATTTCTAACGTTGGCGTTATTCCGTCTTCGCCGTCTTTGCCGTCTTTGCCGTCTTGACCGTCTTTACCATTAGTACCGTTTTGACCGTCCTTACCGTCTTCACCGTCAACGCCTATTGCCTTATATTCAGTTTTAACGCCGTTAATTATCCAGTAACCGTCGTTGCTAATTTTAACGGTTGGCGTTACTCCGTCAACGCCGTCTTTACCGTCTTTGCCGGGAGCACCGTCTTTACCGTTTTGACCGTCTTTGCCGGGAGCGCCGTCGTCACCCTTGTCGCCTTTAATGCTTGCAAGCCATTTTTCGTAAGTAAGCGGTGTTTTGCCGTCTTCTTGCATTTTAGCAACGTACGTATTGTACACCGCAACGATTTGTGCGTTTTTACCATCTTCGCTATCAGTAGTGCATGCAGTTAAAAAAGTGCAAGTTAAGCAAATAAGCATAATAGTAGATAATATTGTAAGTAGTTTTTTTTGCATAAAACTTACTCCTCCATTTTTACAATCTAGATTGTAAAAACATAATAATACAAAAACAACTACCATGTCAACAAGAACGCAAACTTCAAAAATAATCTTTGCATATGTTTAAAATAAAAATCTCAAAGCGGTTTGCTTTGAGATTTTGTTAAAGGCTATGTTAATGAATATGGTTGATTTAGCAAAAATTTGCTTTTGCGGTTGGCGAGAAAAATACAAAAAAGACAAGCGTTATTGTGAGGGCGCATACCCAGCGCGGTATGTAACTAAGCAAAACGCAAAGTATTTTGAAGTATTTTTCCGTCAAAAATCAACCAGATGAAGAAACAGAGTCTTATATTAAAGTTCGCTTATTTGTTTGATGTTTGCGTTAATTTTTGCGCGCATTTCAATATATTTTTCGCGCTTTTCCATTTCAGCGTCAACAAGTGCTTTTGGTGCTTTATCTAAAAAGCCTCTGTTTGCAAGTTTGCCACTTGCTCTTGCAATTTCCGCTTCAACTTTTTCAAGTTCGCCTTTAAGCCTTAAAAGTTCTTTTTGCGCGTCAACGAGTTCGCCAAGCGGAATATAAAGTTCGGTTTTATCTAATACTTGTGAAACAACTTTAACTTGCAACTCGTTTTTAGAATTTATAAAGTTGATTTTTGAAACGCCGGCAAGTTTTTCAATGTAAACCGAGCATTTTTCAATGAGTTTAAACTTTTCACTTACTACGTAAAGTTCAACTTTTTTGCTTACCGCCGAGCCCGTTTCAAGCCTAATTTGACGAATAGTTTTAATAATATTCATTAAATATTCGGTATTTTCAACGTCTTTTTTACGCGCGAGTTTTGCGTTATATCTTGGATATTCCGCCACCATTATACTACCCTTTACGCCCGGAATATTTTTGTAAATCTCATCGGTTATAAACGGAATATAAGGGTGTAATAATTTTAAAGTGTTAGTTAAAACGTAAACTAAAACGCTTAATACTGCGTCTTTTTGAGCGCCGTCTTCACCGTATAAAGCAGGTTTAGAAAGTTCAATATACCAGTCGCAAAAATCGTTCCATACAAATTCTTGAAGGTGCGAAAGCGCTATGCCTATTTCAAACTTTTCCATATTAACCGTAATTTTTCTAACGGTGTTGTTAAGGCGTGAAATAATCCACTTATCTACGGTAGAAAGTTTGCAGTCTTCAATATTTTTAATCTTTTTACCTTCACAGTTCATTAAAACGAAGCGTGAAGCGTTCCAAATTTTATTTATGTAGTTTCTTGCGCCTTCTAACTTGTCCTTACTAAATCTAGTATCGCTACCAGGCGCTATGCCGTTTAAAAGAGTATATCTTAAAGTGTCCGCGCCGTACTCGTCGATAATTTCAAGCGGGTCAATGCCGTTACCGAGCGACTTACTCATTTTTCTACCTTGCGCATCGCGTACTAAACCGTGAATTAACACGTCTTTAAACGGAATGCGTTTAGTGTGCTCTAACGCAGAGAAAATCATTCTTGCTACCCAGAAGAATATTATATCGTAGCCCGTAACTAAAACGTCGGTTGGATAGAAGTATTTTAAGTCTTCGGTATTGTCTGGATAGCCAAGAGTTGAGAACGGCCATAACGCAGAACTAAACCAAGTATCTAAAACGTCCTCGTCTTGCCTAATTTTTTTGCTATTACATTTAGGGCAAGTAGTAACGTCTTGCTTAGAAACGGTCATTTCACCGCAGTCGTCACAGTAGTATGCTGGAATTCTATGACCCCACCAAAGTTGGCGTGAAATACACCAGTCTTTAATATTATACATCCAGTTAAAATACGTTTTAGAAAATCTTTCAGGCGTGAATTTAACGCTCTTTTTCTTAACTACTTCAATGGCAGGTTTAGCAAGCGGTTCCATTTTAACGAACCATTGTTTAGAAATAATAGGCTCAACGCTACTGTTACATCTATAACAATGACCAACGTTGTGCGCGTACGGCTCGATTTTAACGAGCGCGCCTTCTAAATCTAAATCTTTAACTATTTGCTTACGGCACTCAAACCTATCTAAGCCCTTATATTTGAAGGCGTTTTCGTTCATAGTTCCGTCGTCGTTCATAGTTCTAATCGACTCTAAATTATGGCGAAGACCTACTTCAAAGTCGTTAGCGTCGTGAGCAGGCGTAATTTTAACCGCACCCGTACCAAAATCCATTTCAACGTATTCGTCAAATACGATAGGAATTTCTCTACCGCAAATAGGAAGAATAAGTTTTTTACCTTCAAAACCCGCGTAGCGCTTGTCTTTTGGATTTACCGCAACGGCAGTATCACCAAGTATAGTTTCAGGCCTTGTTGTAGCAACCGTAACGTAAGTATCTTCACCCTTAACTTTATAGCGAACGTGCCATAAGTTAGATTGCTCTTCACCGTATTCAACTTCCGCGTCACTAAGAGCGGTTTTACAAGTTGGACACCAGTTTATTATTCTACTACCTTGGTAAATTAAGCCTTTATCGTAAAGGTTTACGAAAACTTCTTTAACGGCTTTACTACACCTTTCATCCATAGTGAACGCTAATCTAGACCAGTCGCAAGAAGAACCGAGCCTTTTTAATTGCTCGATAATTTTACCACCGTACTTTTCCTTCCACGCCCAAGCGCGAACTAAAAATTCTTCACGGCCTATTTCTTCTTTCGATAAACCTTCTTGTCTAAGCGCGTCAACAATCTTAACTTCGGTTGCAATGGACGCGTGGTCAGTGCCCGGAAGCCATAAAGTTTCATAGCCTTGCATTCTCTTGTATCTAATGATGCTATCTTGAATAGAGTTATCAAGCGCGTGACCCATATGGAGTTGACCCGTGATATTTGGTGGTGGAATAACTATTGTAAAAGGAACTTTTTTAGGATTTGGCGATGCCTTAAAATAGCCTTTATCATTCCATTCTTTATATAACCTTTCTTCAAAATCTTTTGGATTATACGTCGTTGACATATTCATATAGAAACAGCCTCCACTTGTTTAAAAACTAAAAAAATTAGCAATACGTTCAAATATTATATAATATTTGTTGGCTATTGTCAAACAAAAGAGCACCAACATATAATATAATGATTTATTTTGAAGGAGTTAATATGAAAAAAATTCTACTGTTTTTTATTACTTTCACCCTTTTTCTATTTCCGCTTAGCGGTTGTAAAAAGGGTGACGACGGTATTTTACGCGTAAACGAAGTTACCGACTCGTTCTTCTACGCGCCGTTTTACGTTGCAATAGAAAAAGGCTTTTTTGAAGAAGAAGGCTTAACTATTGAACTTACTAACGGCGGTGGTTCCGACGTTTCTATGACCGCACTACTCTCTGGCGGAGCAGACGTTATTTTAGCGGGACCCGAAACTGCGGTTTACGTTTCGCGTCAAAATAAAAAAGACGCGCCGAAAGTTTTTAGCCAACTTACTAAGCGCGACGGATGTTTTTTAATTTCGCGTAAAGCCGAGCCTAACTTTAAATGGAGCGACTTAAAAGGTAAGGAAATTATTATAGGCCGTCAAGGCGGACTTCCCGCAATGACGTTTCAATATATAGTTAAAAATTTAGGGCTCGTTGACGGCGTTGACTTAACGCTACGCACCGATATTCAGTTTCCTTTAATGGCGCCTACTTTTGATAACGGCACGGGTGATTACGTTACGCTTTTCGAGCCAACCGCAACGGAATTTGTAAACGCGGGTAAAGGTCATATAGTTGCAAGCGTTGGCGCACAAAGTGGCGAAGTGCCTTACACATCGTTTATTGCCCTTTCTAGTTACTTAGATAAAAACGAAGCAAAAATTAAAAAGTTTTTAAGGGCTATGTATAAAGCAATTGACTACACTAAAACTGCAAACAGTTTAGAAGTTGCCGAATATTTAGTTAAACACTTTACAGGTAGCGAAAAAACAGCGGTTGCCGAGTCGCTTGAAAACTATAAAAGCGTTGACACTTGGATGAGCAATATGTGCTTAAACGAAACTATGTTTAACACCTTGCTTTCCGTTATTAAAAATGCGGGCGAAAACGTTGACGGCATTAAGTTTAGTGACGTAGTAGATAACACTTTGGCAGATAAAGTTTACAAGGAATTATATTCGTAAAATACTAATTTTACAAAGGAAAATCTTATGGAAGAAATACTTAAACTTGAAAACGTTTCGCTAACGTATCAAAGCGAAACGGGTGAAACACAAGCCGTTAAAAACCTATCTTTTTCAGTAAAAAGTGGACAGTTTATAGCAATAATCGGTCCGTCCGGTTGTGGCAAAACCACCGTATTGTCGCTTATAGACGGCTTAATTAAACCGACGAGTGGCAAAATATTTTTTAAGGGAAGTGAACACGTTTTAACAACGAAACGTATAGGATATATGTTACAGCGTGACGAACTTTTTTCGTGGCGCACTATTGAAAATAACGTTTTTCTTCCGTTAGAAATTAAAAAAATTAACAACGCAAAAAATAGACAATACGCTAAAAGTTTAATTGATAAATACGGGCTTGGCGAGTTTAAAAAGGCTTACCCTTACGAACTTTCGGGCGGTATGCGCCAACGCGCCGCGCTTATAAGAACTTTGGTGTTTAATCCCGAAATTTTGCTTTTAGACGAGCCGTTTTCAGCACTTGATTATCAAACTAGGCTTAACGTTTGTAACGACGTTTATTCCATTATTTCACAAGAGAAAAAAACCGCCGTTTTAGTTACTCACGACATTAGCGAGGCAATTTCTATGGCGGATGAAGTTTTAGTTTTGTCAAAGCGCCCTGCCACTGTTTTATATAGGCACGTTTTAGACCTTGATAAAAGCAAAACTCCGCTAAAAAGGCGTGAAGATAAAAATTTTGCAAGGTGGTTTGATTTACTTTGGAAGGAGTTGCATGATGAAGCCTAACGAACTTTCAAGGGAAAGATTACTCTACGTTAAAAAACAAAAGACAACAAAAACTATGATAACCGTTTTAAGAATAAGCATTTTACTTTTCTTTATTACTTTATGGGAACTTTTAGCAGTTTTTGGGGTTATAGATTCGTTTTTAATGAGTCAACCGTCTAAAATTTTAGTTACTATAAAGGACTTATTTTTAACGGGCGACCTTTTTAAACATATTTTAACCACCCTTTACGAAACCGTTTTAGGCTTTTTAATTGCCACCGTTTTAGGTACGGTTATTGCGCTAGTTTTGTGGTGGAGCGAGTTTTTAAGAAAGGTGTTAGAACCGTATATCGTAGTTTTAAACAGTTTGCCTAAAATTGCGCTTGGACCTATCATTATAGTGTGGTTTGGCGCAGGCACTAAATCAATAGTTTTTATGGCTATAATAATTACCATTATAGTTACCATTATAACAATGCAAAACGGCTTTTTAGCAACGGAAAAAAGCAAAATTTTACTTATGAATTCGCTTGGCGCTACTAAATTTCAAACGCTTGTAAAACTCGTTATTCCCGCCTCGCTTCCAACCTTCGTTTCTTGTTTAAAAATTAACGTTGGTATGGCTTGGATAGGCTCTATTATGGGAGAATACTTAGTTTCAAAACAAGGTATAGGTTACTTAATAGTTTACGGCGGGCAAGTGTTTAGGCTTGATTTAGTTATGGCAAGCACCGTAATTTTATGCGCATTAGCCGGCGTTATGTACTTCTTAGTTGTTATGCTTGAAAAATATATTACTAAAAAAAGATAAAGAAAAATGCTAACGGTTTCGTTAGCATTTTTTATTCTTCATCGTAAATTTCTTCAATAGCGCGTTTAGTATCTCCACCAATTAAAGGCTCGCTTTCGTTAAAAGCAACTAGATAAAGGTCGCGTACCTTTTTAACTTTTTTAGTAGATGTTGAAAAAAACGACGCAAGTTCAGTTTTTTTTATATCTTCAATAATTTTAGAACACTCAAACATTACTGCCGCAAGCGCTTTATAATCGTCAACGTTTTGTTCGTTTCCACTAAATAAAAGTGAGCCGTAAACTTCAAGCGCGCTTTCTTTTAATTTGTTTATATCGTCAACAAAAGTGCACGTTTGCGAAACTAAATAAGCGTACGCGCTTTTAAATACTACGGCGTTATCGCCGTAAAAATCAACGTTTACTAAATTTATTTTTTTAAATTTACCACCTAAAACTACGCTCAACTCACCCGTAAACCCGTCTAAAATAAAACAAGAAATTATAGCCCTTTTAAAAGTATCGTAAACGCTTGCGTTTATAAGTTTTTGTTTTAAATATTCTAAACTTTCCTTACTTTTAATTTCAAAGAGTAGGTCTATTGCTAAAAAAGCGGTTTTTTCGCTAGTGGTATAAAAACAATATTCGCAAATTTCTTTAAGTTCTTCGCTAAATTTTTTTGTTTTTTTGGTTGCTATATTTACTAGTTTTTGATAAATTTTATACTTTTCATCATCGGGAACGTCGTAAATAAAGTCAAGTTTTTTAACTCTTTTATTCGCCTTTTGCTTTTCAATAGCACGCTCGCACTGTTTTGCGTAATATTTAGCAACAACGTTTTGAGTTAGCCTATAATTTTTTAAAAATAATTCCTTTGCCCTTTCAAAATTTTTTAAGTTATACTCAACTATTCCTAAAACGTATAGAACGTGAACGTCGTAGCCGTTTTTTAATAAATACTTATCCGCAATTTTTTTTGCAAACTCAAAGTCGCCCACGTCGGCTAAAATCATAATCATTTTAACGGCATCGTCATCGCCTACGTCATTAGACACTTTTTTTAATTCTTCAACGTAAATTTTAGTAAGAGTATCTAAATTACAAGCCTTTAAAATACTTATTGCGTTACAAATTGCAGTCGCGTTTTTAGGCGCTAATTCTATCGCGTATAAAGCGGTATCTACGGCTTTTTCTTCGTCGTTTAAAAAGAAGTGGCAAATAGCCTTTTGCATAACCGCTTGACCGTAAAATTTAGACTCTTTTGGTATTACTTCTAATTCCTTTAATGCCTCTTCGTATTTTGACGCCTTGGTTAATTCTACGCACTTGTCAAGTAAATTTGTAAAGTCGGCTTTTTCATAAGGATATGCAAGAGTATAAACTTTTTTTACGTCCGTTACTTCTTTATAAAAATCTTTTAAAACTTCGTCGTACGGCAAAGCGCTTTTATTTTTAGAAGCCATTTGCAAATTAAAATAATAGCCTGCCTTTTGAGTATCGCCTAAACAAAAAAAGCACGCGCCTAAACCGTTGTACGCGCGCACGCGTTTTTTATCCGCACAAACGGATAAATACTTAAACCAATTATTTATGCTTTCGTAATAGATTTTTGCGTTAAAATAAGTACTTGCAAAGTAAAAATATATACTTTCTTTATCAATTTTAGCACTTTCCATACGCCTAATAACGCTTAAAGCACCGTCAAAGTCGCCCGCTTTTAACTTTTTTTCGTATAGTTCTTTTAATATTAAATTATCATTTGTAATATCGTAAATTTTAGCCATTTATTTTTTAAATAGTTTTTCAACGTCTTCACTATCGTAAACGTGTTTTTTTGAACAATACGGACAAATTACCTCGATTTTTCCTTGCTCTCTAATTATTGAGTTTGCTTCTTCACGCCCGATTGATACGACTACACCGTCAATATATTTTTTAGAGCAAATGCACTTATATTTTGGAAAATATTCGTCAAAAGAATATTCGCTAAAATATTCTTTACATAAATTCAACGCGCCCATTTCTTCAATAATCGAACTAACGCTATTAAAGTTGCTAATTATTTTTTCCGCTCTTTCAATTTTATCTAAACTGCAACCGGGTAATACTTGCATAATAACGCCACCCGCGCCAACGCATTTACCGCTTTTTGAAACTTTTACACCAAGTGCCATAGCGGTTGGAATTTGCTCGGAAACGGTGTAATAGTAAGCAAAATCTTCGGCAATTTCACCGCTAACTATTTTAGACGAGCCCGTGTAAGGCTCTTTTAAACCCATACTTTTTACAACCGTCAATCTACCGTTTCCTATCAAATTTTTAACGTCTAACTTGCCGTTTTCTTTAAGCGGTAAAGTAGCCGACGGATTATCAATATATCCGCGAACGTTTAGCGACGCGTCCGCACTAACTACGACGTGCCCGCCAACGCCGTCGCCACTAATCGTAACGTAAATTTTATCACGCTTATTTTTTATAGTTGACGCCATAAATAAAGAAGCCGTCATAGTTCTTCCAAGACCTGCGGCTGTTAAAGGCGTTAAATTATGAAGTTTAATTGCGGTGTTTACGATTTTAGTAGTTTCTAAAACCGTTAACGATATATACCCGTCTTCAATTAAAGTTTTGTAAATTGCGTCCATAATTATTCTTTAATTGCCGTAAATACGGCTCTTTGATGTTCGTTTGTAAAAGGCAAGCCACTTTCGTTTGTAACGCTAGTTAATTTAAAGCCTGCGTTTTTAAGTTCGTTTTTAATAAATTCTACGCTATGCACGTACTGTACTTGCTCTTCGTCGTAGCGTTTATAAACTTCGCCGTCTTTTTCAAAAAAGGTTAAGGTGTGGCTTAATTCCCCTTTTTCTTCGTTATAATCGCTAAACCAAATATAAGATAAATTTTCGCTATTGTCGCCGTAAGTTTTGCCGTTTAAAAGGGTTTTAAATTTACTTTCGGTAGAAACGTCAAACACCAAAAGCCCGCCTTTTATAAGGTTTTTACTAAAACTTTTAAAGGTTTTTGAAACGTCTTTTTGTAAAATATAGTTTAAACCGTCGTTAATGCAAGTAATAAAGCCAACTTTGTTAAAAGATTTAAGCGACCTTATATCTTGCTTTAAATAGTTTATATTTAAACCTTCTTTAAGCGAAATTTCTTGCGCGCTTTTTAGCATTTCTTCACTAATATCAACGCCTAAAACGTTAAATCCCGCTTTTTTTAAAAGGCGCGTAATTACACCGCTACCGCAAGCACAGTCAATACCAACGCTCGTTTTTGAGTTAGCCTTAACAATGCCCATTATATACTTTGCGTACTCTAAATAACTTTCATCTTCTATTAAATTGTTATAAAAGCGCGCAAGCACTTTATAAGGCGTACTCATTTTAATTATTTTTTACCTTTTTTCTTGTTTTTTTGTTGAGATTTTTTAGTTTTTTGTTGATTTTCGCCGTTATCAGTTATAGAGCCGTCAACTTCGCTTTGAGCGTTGTTATATTCTTCAAGATGCTCTTTTTCGTAATTAGCGCTATCTTCAATCATACGCTCTTTACTTTCTTGAAGTTTAATAAGGTCGCTACGCGAGTATGATTCTGGAAGTACGGCAATTTCAATTTCCGTATCCGTAATAGGCTTAACCGGTTTTTTAGCAAAGTTAGACTTTTTGTAAACGAAACGCTCAACTTCGTTACTAGCGTTTTGCTTATATATACCCCTATATTTTTTAGCGCCGGCAACTCTGTCGTTAATAAACTCGTCAAACGCCCAGTGGCTATAATTTGTAAACACTAACAATAAAAATGCAAGTGAAATAAATATTAAAAGCATTACGCCTAACGCAAACGTAATAGAGCCCATATTAGTTAAAAGTAAAAGTAACGGCAACGCGCCAAGGGCTATAAAGAAAAGGTTGAAAGGAAGTAAGCCAAATGATAAAATTATGGCGTTTTTAACGCTTTGTAAAAACTTTAACTTGTAAGTTACGCCCATAGTAAGCATAAATAAATAAACGCAACTAAAAAATACGATAAATACGTACGTTACTATTTTAGAAATAACGAAAACCACGTCCCATTTAGAACTGAACGCAAGTTGATAGTCCGCCAAATTTATTGAAAATATTGCAAGCGAAATAAATAGAGAAAAAGCAAGAGTTTGAAGCATAACCCATTTGTAGTTCTTTTTAACGCCTATCCAAAAATCCGCGCCTACGAAAACGCCTTCCGTCCAAACCATATTACGCATAACGTAAATACCGCCCGATATGCCTACCGACGCAATAAACGAAAATATAGTAATTAAAACGCAAGTAATTACGTTTGAATAAATAACTATTTCTTCTTCTCGGCCTACAAGCGACGGTATAAACGGATAACCAAAGCCTAAATTTTGTGAGAACGGAGAGTTTGCCGCTTGCGACGAAATTAACGCTTCCCTAAAAATTAAAGCAAGAAAAATAGGAAAAACGAATAATAAAAGTAACAAGTTAATTTTTATTATTTTTGTAAAATTCGTAGTAAAAATGCTAAACGCAAGCGCCCACCTGTTTTTAGGCAGAGTTTTTCTTGCATAATCTTCCGACCTTTCAGGGCCTTCAATTAACCTTGTAAAAATACCTTTTCTTTTAGTTGCCATAAACTTCCTTAAAGCAAAAAGCGCACTTTTTGCCATTATTTATAATTATCTATTATATATAATAAACTGTTTACGCTTTTTTTTCAATCATTTTTTATAAATTTAACCTAAAATTCAACCAACTTTTTATTAATTATCACTTTTTTAATTAAAAATTAAAAAACAGGCTTGTTTTTTAAGCCTGTTTTAACGTTTTATTCTATGATTGATTCAGGGCGCTCGTCGTCGTTTAAAAGTTCAAATTTAACGTTGTCGAGTTTTAAACCGTCACACTTTTTAACTATTAAGCCGTACGCTGGAAGGTGGAAACCGAACATTTCGTGCGATGGACCGCCGTAAGGATTATCCTTAAAATTAGCGTTTTCAAGTTTTTTACCGCCAAAGCACTTGATATTCATATTAGAAAGGTTTATATTTTTCATTTCTTTATCCGTGTAGTTTATAATTAAACTTGGGAAAGAAACGTTAGTTTCGTACTCGCTACCTTCTTTAATGTAGTTATAGTAAAAGTCTATTGATTTATACGTAGTTTCGTGACAGTCCGCGTAAATATTAGAAATATATATATCGTTTATAGAGCCTATTTCAAGTTCTTTTGGACCGCGCATACGCAAACCTAAAAAGATAAAGAGCGGGCAAGCAACGTTTTGCATAGTAATATTTGAAATGGTTATGCCGTAAATATTAGACCCGTCGCAACTTTCTAACGCTATACCTATACAACGCGTGTCGTAAATTACGCAGTTGGTTATAGTAATATATCTAAAATCGCCGTTAGATTCCGTGCCAAACTTTATTGAAGAACACCTACTACTTATAACGCAGTTAGTAACCGTTATTCTTTCACAAGCAACGCGCTCGTTATCATAATATGACGTTTTAAATACAATACCGTCGTCACCGCATTTTAAAATACAGTCCGAAATAACAACGTTTTCACATCCGTCCGGACTAATACCGTCAATATGAGTTTCAATATAAAGCCCTTTAATAAAACAGTTTTTACATCTTCCGAGTAAAATGCCTATGTCGGTAGCGTATAAAAGTTTAAAGTCTTGCAAAACTACGCCTTCAACGTGGTCGAACGCAACTACTTTTGCTCCGCGGTGGCTTGATTCGCGCTTATTTGGATGGTCCCAAGCCGATTGCATATCGATAACGCCGTGACCTTTAATAGTTATGTTTTTAGCGTTTTTAGCGTAAAAAAGCGACCTTGTGTAACTACTGTGCGACATATCTTGATATTCGTTAAGCGGAGTATCGTCAACTAAAAAGTCGTCAATATCTTTCGAGCCTAAAATTTTTGCGCCGTCTTCAAAAATAAGCGTAGTATTATCTTTTAAAATAACCGTGCCAAGCGTGTAAGTGCCAAAAGGAATAAATAAAGGCTCTCCGCCCTTTTCATAGCAATAATCTACTGCTTGTTGAAAAACTTCGGTATGCATTACTTCGTTGCCCTTAATAAAATCTTTTAAATTTACCATTATTAACTCCTAAATTTTATTTACTTTTTAAATTATATCATTAAATAACTATTTTTTCA
>JAZOMW010000066.1:0-10052 GCA_045654225.1 Christensenellaceae bacterium
AAAAAGCATAGTTATATGTAACCATATAAGTAAAATGGACGTTTGCGTTGTTAGTGAAGTTCATAAAGACAAGGTTTGTTATTTAGCAAAAAAAGAGTGGTTTAACAATAAACTTTTTGCTTGGGTTTTAAAACGTTTTGGCGTAATTGCGATTGATAGAGATAATCCAAGTTTAACGTCTATTAGAGAAGGTTTAAAAGTTTTAAAAGAGGGTAAAACGTTAGGAATTTTTCCGGAAGGCACTAGAAATAAGAAAAATACTGAAATTCAACCGTTCAAAACGGGTGTTGCTATGTTTGCAATAAAAGGCCAGGCAAAAATAGTTCCTATCGTTATCCACGAAAAAATAAAAATGTTTAAAACAAATTACGCAATGGTTGGCGAGCCTTTTGAACTTAGCGAATATTACGGTAAAAAGTTTAATGAAGACGTTGCAAACGAAGCAACCGAGGTAATACACAATAAAATGGTTGAACTTCAAAAAGAACTTAACCAAAAAGTTTTGAGCATAAAAAATAAAAAAAGGTAAGAAATGAAAGTATATTTAGCAAAAAACGCAGGCTTTTGTATGGGTGTTAAGCGTGCGATAGATACCGCGCTTAAAAAAGAAAACAAAGGTGCGTATATACTTGGCAATATTATTCATAACGAAACAGTTTTAAACGAACTTAAAAATAAAGGTTTGATTACCGTTGAAAGCGAAAAAGACGTAGAGAGTGGTAAAACGGTAATTATACGTTCGCACGGCGCTAAAAAAGCGGTTTTAGACTATTTTGATGATAAAGGCGTTACGGTTATAGACTGTACTTGTCCTTTCGTTAAAAAAACGCAAAATATAGTTAACGAGTATTATGGCAAAGGCTATCAAATTGTAATAATAGGTAAAAGTAATCATCCCGAAGTTATAGGAATTAACGGTTGGTGTAACGATAGCGCCATAATAATAGACGGTGAAGATTTTGGCGATAAATTAAATAACCTAGAAAAAGTTTGCGTAGTTTGTCAAACCACGTACTCGTTAGAAAAATTTGAAAGAATATTAAAAAAAATTAGCAATTTATCGTTAAAAACAGTTGAGATTTTTAAAACAATTTGTTATACTACAATGGAGCGTCAAAATGAAGCGGAAATGCTTTCAAAAAAATGTGACGCAATGGTAGTTATAGGCTCAACTACTAGTTCAAATACTGCAAGGCTTTACGATATTTGTAAAAAGAATTGTGATGCCACTTATCTAGTTTCTAAACCCGACGGGTTAGATTATAAAAATTTAAAAAACTACAATAGCGTAGGGATTGTCAGTGGTGCTTCCACGCCACTATCACAATCAATGGAGGTTTTCTTAACTATGGAAAGTAATGAAGTAAATTCAATGGAACAAGCGGTTGCTTTGCTTGATGAAAAGCAAAATCTTAAAAAGGGGCAAATTATTAGTGTTGTTATTTCAAAAGTAGAAGACGACGGCTTAAAAGTTTACTTTGATGGTAAAACAGACATTACTATTTCAAAAGAAGAACTTGCTGACGAAGTTTATAACAAAGATAGTTACAAACTTGGCGACGATATTGAAGTTGTTGTAATGGCAACTAAACCGCTTAAAATTTCTCAAAAACAAATTCTCGTTATTAAAAAAGAACAAGAACTTGTTCAAGAAATTAAAGACGGTAAAATTTTAAACGTGGCTATTTCTGCGTTCAACAAAGGCGGTCTTACTGGTAAATTTGAAAATTTTGACGTTTTCGTTCCTGCAAGAGAAATTAAAATCGGTTTTGTTAAAGAACTTGAAAAATACGTTGGTAAAACTTTAAGAGTTAAGGCATTAAAAGTTGAATACAACAATAGAAAGAAAGAAATTATTGCTTCTCAAAAAGTTATTTTAGAAGCTGAAAAGGCTGCAAGAGACGCTGAAAGACTTAAAAAAGAAGAAGAATTCTTTGCAAATATTCAAGAAAATGACGTTGTTACTGGTACTGTTGCAAGATTTTCTAACTTTGGCGCTTTCGTTGTTGTAAACGGCTTTGACTGTTTAGCACACGTTTCAGACCTTTCTTGGAACAACGTTAAAGCACCGCAAGACGTTTTAGAACTCAACAAATCTTACGACTTCGTAGTTTTAAAAGTTGATAAAGAGAATAAAAAGGTTTCAATCGGTTATAAGCAATTACAACCAAAACCTTGGGATTTAGTTGAAGAAAAATACGCAGTTGGCGATACTATTAACGGAAAAGTTGTTAGAATTGTAAACTTTGGCGCTTTCGTTGAAATTGAAAAAGGCGTTGATGGTTTAGTTCACGTTTCTCAAATTTCTTACGACTTCCTTGAAAACCCTGCTTCTGCATTAAAAGTTGGCCAAGAAGTTGAAGCAAAAATTTTAGCAATCGACGTTGAAAAGAAAAAGATTACTTTATCTATCAAAGCTTTACTTACTCCACCAGTAAAAGAAGAAAAGGTTGAAGAAGAAAAAGGCAAGAAAGATAAAAAGGCTAAAAACGAAGATGAAGAAATGAGAGGTTGGACTGATACTACTGAAACAGGCGTATCAATTGCAGAACTCTTAAATAAATAATAAAAATTATTAAAAGCACCTTTAATAAGGTGCTTTTTTTGTTGAAAATAACTTAAATTTAATTAGTCGTTAAGCCAGCCGTCGCCGTTTATAATTGATAAATTATTTTTACTGTAATTTATTGACGGCAACTCAATTTCTTTCATTATTACATCGTTATTATAAACCGTAACGGTATAGTTATATTTTCCAAAATTATAGATAATATCTTGAATTTTGGTTGTGTATTTGTCGCTATATACAGTTGTGGTTTTGTTATTAAACGTTCGTTTAACTAAAATTTTATTTGCGTTTTCTATATCTAAAAAAATTGTGGCAACGTTATCGTTTAGCGTAATATTGACGTTATTTATTTTAGTTTCGTTAGTATTTTTAGTTTTGGTTGGCTCAGTGCCGTTTATATAGTAATATGGAACGCCGTAAGTTTTGTCAATATATAATTCTTCGCTATTTAATAAGGTTTTTTCATCGATATATTCTTTTACTATATTACTTGGAATTTCAAAGTTTAAAGGTTTTTTATTTTTATATAAATATGAAAGCATTTCGCTAGTATATACGGTAGGGTAATTTCCGCCCGTAACAGAATTAGGCATAAGTTCGTTATTGTTATTGCCAAGCCAAGTTCCAACTATATGATTTGTTGTGTAGGCTATTGAATATGCGTCTAAATTGCCGTTTTTAGTGCCGTTTGTTCCCGTTTTTGCACAAACGTCAAAGTTATATGAACTTAATTTTTTAGAAGTTCCGTTTTTAACCGCGCTTTTTAACGCGTCGTTTATTAAAAACGCAGTTTCATCTTTAAATACTTTAACGCTTTTGTCTTTATTTATATAAACTTCTTTATTTCCTATCGTAACTTTATTTATAAAATGGGATTTTGTAAAGTTTCCGTTACTGGAAAAAGTAGAGTAACAGTCGCAAAGTTCTTTTAAAGTTAAACCGTTATTTATTGCGCCAAGTGCAATAGAAAGGTCTTTATTTTCAATTTCTACGTTCATCTTTTTAGCGTAATTACACGCTTTTTCAATGCCGAAACAGTTAAGCATTTCAACTGCGGGCACGTTTAAACTTTTTTCAAGTGCGGTTTTTAGAGTTACTAATCCGTAATATTTGTTACTGAAATTTGAAGGTGAATATGAAGAAAAATTCTTTTTAACGTCGCTAAACACCGTTGATAAAGTTGCAAAGTTTTCATTTAACGACGGAGCGTAAACAAGCCAAGGTTTTACGCAAGATGCAGGGCTTCTTTTCAAATTAGAATTGTTGCCATAAAATGCGATAACTTCGTTAGTTTTAGCATTTATTATAATTTGTTTTCTATCGTATTTAGGTTCGTTTTCTATATTTAGTTCGCTTAAATAATTTTGTGCGTTTATATCGAGTGCGGTGTAAATTTTTACGTCGTTTTGGTACGGGTCTATATTAAGTTTATCAAATTCGTTTTTACAGGCGTCAAGGTAATACTTTATACCCGTGCTTTTATTTTGTTTAGGCAAAATAATTTCTTCGTTTTTTAAGTCTTCATATTCGCTACTAGTTATAAAGTTGCAATCTTTCATACACTTTAAAACTAAATTTTTTCTATTAAAACAGTTTTCGTAATTTATTAAAGGCGAATATTTACTAGGTGCTTTTATAATACCTGCTAAAACTGCGCTTTCGTTAAGAGTTAAATTGCTTGCGTTTTTATTAAAATAGGTTAAACTTGCACTATTTATGCCGTATGCTCCGCTTCCAAAATATATCGTGTTTAAATACATTTCTAAAATTTCGTCTTTCGAGTACTCTTTTTCTAGTTGACGTGTTATTTTAAACTCTAAAAGTTTTCTTTTTAACGTTTTTTCACTGCTTAAATGCGTATTTTTAACGAGTTGTTGTGAAATGGTTGACGCGCCTTCTTTAAGGGACATTGTTTTTGCATTATTAAAAGTTGCGCCAAGTATTCGCTTATAGTCTAAACCGTTGTGCGAGTAAAAGCGCCTATCTTCTATTGCAATAAACGCGTTTTTTGTATAAGATTTTAACTCGTTTAAGGTAACGTAATTATCGTTTTTTAGTAAATTTGAATCTATCTTGTTATTTTCACAGTCGTAAAAAGTGTATTTAACGCCCTTATTTACAAGTTTATTAGCGTCTAAATTAGCGTTTCTAACGATAATTGTCGCATAAAACAAACCGCTAAACGCTACCGTTAGTAGTAAAAGAAAACAAAACAGAACTATTTTAATAACTTT
Source organism: Christensenellaceae bacterium (assembly GCA_045654225.1). Classification (GTDB taxonomy): domain Bacteria; phylum Bacillota; class Clostridia; order Christensenellales; family Borkfalkiaceae; genus HGM11412. The sequence goes on from JAZOMW010000066.1 coordinate 4,804, forward strand.
TTTCATATAAAAAAGTTTAACTCAAATTTTATTTTATATGTAATAGTTTCTAATTTTTATTAAAAATTAGCAAATTTTAATCGTAAAACAAAAAATCACTTGAAAAATAGCGTTATTATATGTATAATGTACTTATTATGAATTACTATAAGATTTACACGTACGGCTGTCAAATGAACGTTCATGAGTCTGAAAAAATTGCCGGTATGCTTAAAGAACTTAATTATACTGAAACTAACGATGATAATTTAGCAAACGTTATAGTTTTTAACACTTGTTGTATTCGTGAAAACGCCGAACAACACGCAGTTGGCAATATAGGCGCCTTAAAACCGCTCAAAAAGAAGAGGAAGGATTTAATTATTGCGGTTGGCGGTTGTATGTTGCAACAAAACGGCAAAGCCGAATATTTAAAAAATACGTTTCCGTTTGTTGACGTTATTTTTGGAACTTCAAACCTTAATATGTTTAAAGAATATTTGCAAAAACGCATTAAAACGGGTAAAAAGGTTGTTGAAGTTATAGACGGAAACTACGCTATTGACGAAACTATTAAACCGTATCGCACGAGTTATCCAAACGCCTGGGTAAACGTTATGTACGGTTGCAATAACTTTTGCTCTTACTGTATAGTTCCTTACGTTAGAGGGCGTGAAATTAGTAGAGAGCCAAGCGTAATAGTTAGCGAAGTTAAAGAACTTGTAGAAAAAGGCTATAAAGAAATTACGTTGCTTGGTCAAAACGTTGACTCGTACGGTAAAACTGCAAGTTTTAACTGTGATTTTGCCGATTTATTAAGTGAAATTTGTAAAATTGACGGCAAGTTTAGAATTCGTTTTATGTCTAATCATCCAAAAGATATAAACCAAAAACTCGTTGACGTAATAAAAAATAACGATAAAATTTGCAAGTGTATTCATTTGCCGTTGCAATCGGGCTCAACCAAAATATTAGGGCTTATGAATAGGCGCTACACTTTTGAAGATTACTTTGAAAAAGTCAAAATGCTAAAAAGCGCAGTTCCTAATTGTGCAATAACTACCGATATTATGGTTGGCTTTCCTTACGAGACGGAAGAAGATTTTTTATCTACGTTTAACGCGGTTAAAGATATTAGGTTTGACGGCGCGTTTACTTTCGTATATTCAAGGCGTAATGGAACGAAGGCTAACGAAATGGACGGGCATATCGACGATTTAACTAAAAAAGATAGAATTATGCGACTCGTTGAACTTCAAAACGATATAAATAGCCAAAAATCACTTGATTACGTTAACAAAACTGTTGAGGTTTTATGTGAAGATTACGACGATAAAAAACAAACGTATTTAGGGCGTGACGAGTTTTCAAAAATGGTTTATTTTAAAAGCGAAAAACCGATTATCGGCGAGTTTGTCAAGGTGAAAATTACGAAAGCGGGCGGAATGAGTTTATTTGGAGAAATAGGAGAATAACAATGGCAAAAACAAGTGGACCATCACCTATGATGGAACATTATAGAAAAACTAAACAAAAGTACCAAGACGCTATATTATTTTATCGTTTAGGCGACTTTTACGAAATGTTTGACGACGATGCTATAAAAGCATCACGCCTACTTGATTTAACGCTTACGGGTAAAGACTGTGGCAGTGGTGAGCGCGCGCCTATGTGTGGCGTTCCGTATCACTCGGCGGACAATTATATTGCAAAATTAGTAAGTTTTGGTGAAAAAGTTGCAATTTGCGAACAACTTGAAGACGCGGTTAAGGGAAAACTCGTTGAACGTGACGTTATTAAAATAATTTCCGCAGGCACAGTTACTGAAAACAATATGCTTGACGAAAAGCAAAACAACTACATTTTAAGTTGCAGTGAAGTTGACGGTGTTTACGCTATTTGTTGGGCGGATATTACTACTGGTGATTTTTACGCGCAAAACGTTGTTAGTGACGACTCTCTTTTAGAACTTATTAACGCTATTTTAAGAGTTAGCCCGGTTGAAATTATTGCAAGTCCTAATTTAGTGCAAAAGGCAAATAACACTTTGGCGGTTAAAAGGGCGCAAGTAGTTAGATTTTCAACGTTTACGGAGTGGGAATTTAACGTTTCAAGAGCGTATAAAGCACTTTGCACTCAATTTAACGTGCTTAATTTGGCAGGTTTTGGAATTGACGATAATAAGAGTATAATTTCGGCTTCGGGCGCGCTCATTACTTACTTAAACGAAACTCAAAAGCACTCGATAAACAATATAAACTCTATCGAAGTTATTGAAAGTAGCGAGTTTATGTATTTAAACGAAAGTGCTATTAAAAATCTAGAACTTGTTAAGAATATGCGTGACGGCAAACGCTACGGCTCGCTTCAATGGGTTATGGACAAAACGCAAACTTCAATGGGTTCAAGGCGTTTAAACAACTGGCTTTTATCACCTTTGCAAGACGTTTCAAAAATAGAATATAGGCAAAACGGCGTAAACGAACTTTTCTTAAACGCATTACTACGAAACGCCGTTAAAGATTTACTTTCATCGGTTAAAGATACGGAAAGATTGTCGGGTAAAATATCGAATAATAATATTACTCCAAGGGATTGTTTGCAACTTTGTTCATCGCTTTCTGTATTTCCGTCAATTATCTTTACGCTATCTGGCACTAACAGTAAAATTTTAAACGATATTAGAGAAAATATCTTTGATTTTACGGATTTAACCGACCTTATTTCGCACGCAATTTCACAAAACGCGCCTATGAATTTAAAGGACGGAGGCTATATTGCGGAAGGTTTTGATAAAGAACTTGACCGCTTGCGTGAAGTTTCTAAAAATTCAAACAGGATTTTACAAGAAATGGAAGAGCGTGAAAAAGAAGCAACGGGCATTAAAACGCTCAAAATTAGATACAACAAGGTTTTTGGCTACTACATTGAAGTTTCCAACTCGTTTAAAGACAAAGTTCCTTATAACTACGTTAGAAAGCAAACTTTAACTACGGGCGAACGCTTTATTACCGAAGAATTAAAGATTTTAGAAGAAGAAATTTTAACTAGTAAGCAAACTTGTTTAAACATTGAAAGTGAAATTTACGCTAAAATTAAGAGCGTATTAGACCAAAATATAGTTAAAATTAAGCGTTCTTCAAAAGCGATTGCTACGCTTGACGTACTTTTAAGTTTTGCAATGATTGCAAAAGCTAATAATTACTGTAAACCAACCATAATAGACGGTGGCGAACTTGATTTAGTTCAAAGTAGGCACGCGGTAGTCGAGCAAATTTTAGAAAATCAATTTATTGCTAACGACTGCTTAATGAACGACGTTAGCGACAATATGCTTATTATAACAGGGCCTAATATGGCGGGTAAATCCACCTATATGCGCCAAATTGCTTTAATTACTATTATGGCTCACGTAGGCTCTTTCGTGCCTTGCAAATCGGCTACAATTCCGCTTACGGATAAAATATTTACGAGAGTTGGCGCAAGCGACAATTTAATTTCCGACCAGTCAACTTTTATGGTAGAAATGAACGAGGTTGCCGTTATACTTAACAAAGCAACTAAAAACAGTTTACTTATACTTGACGAAGTTGGTCGTGGAACTTCTACGTTTGACGGACTTTCTATTGCTTGGGCTGTTATTGAATATATCGTAAAAAATATAAAGGCAAAAACGCTATTTGCAACGCACTATCACGAATTAAGTGAACTTGAAGGCAAGTTAGACGGTGTTAAAAATTACAAAATTTGCGTTAAGGAAGAAAACGGAAATATCATCTTTTTAAGAAAAATAAAAGAAGGTAGTGCAAACAAGAGTTTTGGTATTGAAGTTGCATCGCTTGCAGGCGTTCCAAAAGAAGTGACTACTAACGCGCGCTTAATTTTAAAAAGGTTAGAGCAAAACGACGTAAGCGCAAATGTAAAGGTTAATAATAGTGTTGATATTGACAATAACGTTGTTGAAAATTCGTTAAAATCCGCCATTTTAAGTGAAGATTTTGATAATTATTCGCCTCGTCAAGCGCTTGAATTTTTATATAAATTAAAAGAAATTGCAAAGGAATAAATTATGGCAAACATAAACGTTTTAGACAAGAAAGTTTATAATAGAATAGCGGCGGGCGAAGTTGTTGAACGCCCTTATTCCGTTGTTAAAGAACTTGTTGAAAATAGTATAGACGCGGGCGCAACCGAAATAACCGTTAGTATTTATAACGGCGGTAAAACGTCTATTGAAGTTAGTGATAACGGCTCGGGCATAGATAAAGCGAATTTAAAAAAGGCGCTAATGCCACACGCAACTTCTAAAATTTTAAATAGTGAAGATTTAGACCATATTACAACGCTCGGTTTTAGAGGTGAAGCGTTGCCGTCTATCGCGTCGGTTTCAAAAATTCAAATTTCTAGTAAGATTAAAGAGCAAGATATAGGTTATACTATAACTAGCGTTGGCGGAGATGAAAGTGAAATAGAAGAATGTCCGTGCAATAACGGTACGTTTATTTCGGTTTCCAACTTGTTTTTTAATACTCCCGCGCGCCTTAAATTTTTAAAGAGCGATAGAAGTGAAGAAAACGACGTTAGTGATATGATGGCAAGGCTAGTTTTGGCAAACCCTAACGTAGCATTTAAATATTATACAGACGGAAAAATATTTATTGAAAGTTTTGGTGACGGCGTTGAAGATAGTTTAATTTCCGTTTACGGTCTTGAAGCGGTTAAAAATTCTTTTAAAATTTCAAATTATTTACACGGCGTTAAAATTGAAGGTTACGTAGGAAAACACAACTATACGAAGCCTAATAGAACTTATCAAACCACCATTTTAAACGGAAGATACGTTCAAAACGCAACAATTCAATCGGCGGTGCATAACGCGTATTCTAGTTATTTAATGAAAAGGCGTTATCCTTTTTACGTTTTATATATTACGATGCCAAAAGAGGTTGTTGACGTAAACGTTACGCCAAACAAATCAGACGTTCGCTTTTTAGACAACTCTGTCGTTTACGGCGCTTTATATTCTACTATTTCAAAAGTTTTAGACGGAACTGACAGTGCGTTAAACATAATTTTAGGCGGTGGTGAAACTGTTTATAAGAGTCCGGAAGAGTTAAAAAATTGCGCGAATAGTAGCGATGCGGAAGAATATAAAATCGTACAAGGCAACTTAAAAAATAGCGAAATTTCTATAAATACTCCTTATAAAAAAGATAAAATAAATTTTGATAAACCCGCGCAAGTTTTTGAGAATAAAGACTTGTTTTTAG
>JAZOMW010000067.1:0-3674 GCA_045654225.1 Christensenellaceae bacterium
GATACCGCTTGGCGTGACGAAGACGGATATTTTTGGTACGTTGGTAGAGTTGACGACGTTATTAAGTCGTCCGGCTACCGTATAGGACCTTTTGAAATTGAAAGCGTTATTATGGAACTTCCTTACGTTTTAGAGTGCGGTGTTTCGGCTTGTCCTGACGAAGTTCGCGGTCAAGTAGTTAAAGCAAGCATCGTTTTAACGAAAGGCACTGAGCCAAGTGAAGAATTAAAGAAAGAAATTCAAAAGTACGTTAAAGACCATACTGCTCCGTATAAATATCCAAGAGTGGTAGTGTTTAGAGACGAACTTCCTAAAACTATAAGTGGAAAAATTCAAAGGAATTTATTATAATATTGCTAAAAAACATATAAATATGTTTGACATACGGAGACGACTTGTGTTAAAATGACCTAAATAAAGGCGTTGACGAAGAGTGCGTTAAGGAAACTTTTAAGAGAAGCGGTGGTTGGTGCAAACTGCAAAAGGGAACTTAATTGCTGTAACTTTTGAGCCGAAAGGAAGAATTAAGTAGAACCTTTCCGTTATTGTTGCGTTAATACATACGGGTTGTTAGACCCTGAGTGGTAGTGTTTACTACAATTTGAGTGGTACCGCGGGAATTTGTATTTTACAAGCTCGTCTCAAAGTTTATTCTTTGAAGCGGGCTTTTTCTGTTTCAAAAATTAGGAGAACAGTATGAACAACTTATACGACCTTGATTTAAAAATTAAAGAAATGGCGTCGAGAATTCGCGAACTTAGAGAAATTGAAAACATCTCTATTGCGGATATGGCTTTAAAAACGGGCGTTAGCGAGCAAGAGTATATTGATTGCGAACAAGGCAAAAACGACCTTAACTTTGCTTTTATTTATAGATGCGCAAATGCATTTAACGTTGACGTAACGGACATAATAGAAGGTAGAAGCCCGACTCTTAAATCATATACTTTAACGCGTAGTGGCAAAGGCCAACGCATTGAACAAGCGCACGGTATGACTTATTATAACCTTGCCTCCGCTTTTAAAAGCCGTATTGCCGAACCGCTTTACGTTTTAAACGCGTATAGTGAAGAAGCCGAAAATAAGCCTATTGAGTTAACTACTCACACGGGTCAAGAGTGCGACATAGTTTTAAGCGGTCAACTTAAAATTCAAATAGGCGACCACCAAGAAATATTAAGCGAAGGCGACAGTATTTATTACGACAGTTCTACCCCTCACGGTATGGTTGCGGTTGGCGGTAAAGACTGCGTGTTTTACGCAATAGTTTTAAACCCTAACGGCGAAGAAAGCGTTGCGGGCGAAACGGTTAATAAACAAGTAATAGTAGGAAACAACGCGCCTTTAAAAGATAAAAAACAAAGGGTATATAAAAAATACGTTGAAACTCAAACTAACGAAAATGGCACTCCTATTAGCGTTGAGTTTAAAAATGAAGATACGTTCAACTTCGCTTACGACGTAGTTGATGAAATTGCTAAAAAAGAGCCTGATAAACTCGCTTTATTGCATATTGATAACGACGGAACTGAAAGCCGTTTTACGTTCAAAGATATGAAGCGCAGTTCTTGTAGAGCGGCAAACTACTTTAAGTCGCTTGGCATTAAAAAAGGCGATAGAGTACTTTTAGTTCTTGGCAAAAACCATCAATTTTGGAGCGCGATTTTAGGTCTTCACAAGCTTGGAGCAATAGCAATTCCTGCTATGAATCAATTACTTGCAAAAGACTTTGAGTATAGGTTTAACGCAGCGGGCGTAACCGCCGTTGTATGTACTTCAAAAGGCACTGCAAGCGAGCAAGTTGACTTAATTAGCGATAAATGTCCAACTTTAAAACACAAAATTTTAGCGGGTGGAAAAAAGGACGGCTGGCACGATTTTGACGAAGAGTGTAGTTTATTTAGCACTCATTTTGATAGAAGTGAAGACACGCCTTGTGGCGACGATACTATGCTTATGTTCTTTACGTCGGGAACTACGGGATACCCTAAAATTGCAATGCATAGTTATAAATACGTTTTAGGTCATTTCGTAACGGCAAAATACTGGCACGCCGTTAATCCGGATGGATTACACTTTACAATTTCGGATACGGGCTGGGCAAAAGCGTTATGGGGCAAGTTATACGGTCAATGGCTTTGCGAAGGCGCGGTATTCGTTTACGATTTTGATAGGTTCAACGCGGGAAATATTTTGCCTATGTTTGAAAAATATAACATTTCAACTTTCTGCGCGCCACCTACTATGCTTCGCTTAATGGTTAAAGAAGATATTTCAAAATATAACTTATCTTCAATCAAGCATATGACGACGGCTGGCGAAGCTTTGAACTTAGAAGTATATAAACAATTTAAAAACGCAACTAATTTAAGCATAACCGAAGGTTTTGGTCAAACGGAAACTACGCTCGTAGTTGGTAACTTAATAGGCGCAACTACAAAACCTGGCTCAATGGGTAAACCTATTCCTATTTACGACGTTCATTTATTAGATAGTGACGATATGGAAGTAGAAGTAGGTCAAACGGGCGAAATTTGTATTAAAACTAGTGAAAAAATTCCTTGCGGTTTATTTAAAGGTTATTATAACGACGCTCAAAAAACCGAAGAAGTTTGGCACGACGGTTACTATCACACGGGCGACCTTGCTTGGTGTGATGAAGACGGATTTTACTGGTACGTTGGTAGAAAAGACGACGTTATTAAGTCGTCCGGCTACCGCATAGGACCGTTTGAAATTGAAAGCGTTATTATGGAACTTCCTTACGTTTTAGAGTGCGGGGTTTCGGCTTGTCCTGACGAAGTTCGCGGTCAAGTAGTTAAAGCAAGCATCGTTTTAATAAAAGGCAAAACGGGTAGCGAAGAACTTAAAAAAGAAATACAAGAATACGTTAAAAAGCGCACCGCGCCTTATAAATATCCGCGTATAGTTGAGTTTAAGAGCGAACTTCCTAAAACTATAAACGGAAAAATTCAAAGAAGTAGGCTATAAAATGGATTTTAAACGCATTACGATAATTTCTGGGCATTTTGGCAGTGGCAAAACTAATATTGCAGTCAATTTAGCCTTGGAGTTAGCAAAAAAACAAAGCAAAGTTGCAATACTTGATATCGACATAGTTAATCCGTATTTTAGAACGAAAGACAGTACGCAGTTACTTAACGATAACGGCGTTAGGTTAATATGTTCTAAATACGCTAACTCGAACGTTGATATTCCCGCTTTGCCACAAGAAATTTATAGCGTTACGGACGATTTGAATTCTAGTTTTATAATAGACGTTGGCGGAGACGACCGCGGAGCGTTGGCTCTTGGTAGGTTAGCGCCTAAAATAAAAGAAGAAAACAATTACGATATGTATTACGTCGTAAACAAATTTAGACCGCTTACTAGCGATAGTAAAAGCACTATTGAAGTTATGCGTGAAATTGAATTTGCTTGCAAAATGAAGTTTACGGGAATAATAAACAACTCAAATTTAGGTTTAGAAACTACCGAGCAAGACGTTTTAAGTTCCGTTGAATATGCTAGTGAAATTGCAAAGGAAGCAAATTTAAAAGTCGTTTTAACAACCGTTGAAAGTAGTTTATATAACGGTTTAAAGAATAAAATTGACAACTTATACAGTTTAACGTTACAAAAAAAATTATAAAGGAGAACTTTATATGGCATCT
>JAZOMW010000068.1:0-15801 GCA_045654225.1 Christensenellaceae bacterium
ATTTAGCGGGGTGTAGCGCAGTTGGTAGCGCATGTGGTTTGGGACCATAGGGTCGCACGTTCGAATCGTGTCACCCCGACCAGATTTTTCGGGCCTTTAGCTCAGTTGGTTAGAGCGGTCGGCTCATAACCGATTGGTCCGCGGTTCGAGTCCGTGAAGGCCCACCAAGATTGTATGGCCCGGTAGTTCAGCTGGTTAGAACGCTAGCCTGTCACGCTAGAGGTCAGGGGTTCGAGTCCCCTTCGGGTCGCCAAAAATTGCCTCGGTAGCTCAGTTGGTAGAGCAGGGGACTGAAAATCCCCGTGCCGGTGGTTCGATCCCGCCCCGAGGCACCACATTTATATTTAAATATTATCATTTTGCTGGCGTAGCTCAACAGGCAGAGCAGCTGACTTGTAATCAGCAGGTTGTGGGTTCGATTCCAATCGCCAGCTCCATATATGGGGAGGTTGCCGAGCGGCCAATGGCAACAGACTGTAAATCTGTCGGTTTTCACCTTCGATGGTTCGAATCCATCTCTCCCCACCACAAAAAAGCATCTACTTTTGTAGGTGCTTTTTTGTGTTAGAGTGGAAGAGAACCATAGGTTCGGCCGTCAAATGACGGGCTTACTTTGACGCACTAAGGTCAGCCAGGGTGTCCCTACAAAGTAGGGTGTGGCTGTATCCATCTCTCCCCACCACAAAAAAGCATCTACTTTTGTAGGTGCTTTTTTGTGTTAGAGTGGAAGAGAACCATAGGTTCGGCCGTCAAATGACGTACAAACTATGACGGGCAAACTGTTCTTTCTTTTTCTTTCCCCCTTTATTTACTTGTCTAAAAGTTTTAATTGTGCTATATTAAATAAGTCATTTAATTTTACAAAAGATGGGTTTTTATGGAATTACTTAATAGTTTAAAAAATTACAAAAAATCGTATATCGTCAACGACTTGTTAAGTGGTTTATTAGTTGCAATTATCGCTATGCCACTTTCTATTGCGTTGGGCTTACAATCAGTACCTGGTTCAAGTGGTATTCAAATGGGTATAATTACCGCAATTATCGCGGGTTTTATGGTTTCGGTACTCGGCGGTAGTAGATTTCAAATAGGCGGTCCTACGGCGGCTTTCGTAACTATAATTTTTGGTTACGTATCTAATGAAAGCATAGGTTTAATCGGCTTACAAATTGCAACTATAATAGCGGGCGTAATTTTAATAGTTTTAGGCTTACTTAAATGTGGCAATTTGGTTAAGTTTATTCCGTATCCTATAATTGTTGGTTTTACAACGGGTATAGGTATAACACTTCTTTTTGGTCAGTTAAAAGACTTGTGCGGTTTTACGGGTGGCGGAACGCATTTTTTAGATAAAATTATAGGGTACGTCTCAACAATTTCAAGTTTTAACTTACCAACCTTTATTCTTGGTGCGCTTACTTTAATTTCAATTTACGCTATTCAAAAAATAAACAAAAAACTACCAAGCGCATTTATTTCTATTATTTTATTTACTCTCGTTAATATTTTAATTAAAGGCGAAAGTTTAGGCATTGAAACCATAGGTAGTAAATACGGCAATATTAGCGCTAGTATAAGTTTTATAGACTTTTCAAATATAAAATCGCTCAATCTATTAAATATTATAGTTCCAAGCATCGTAATAGCGTTTTTAGGCGGTCTTGAAAGTTTGCTTTCCGCAACGGTGGCGGATGGTATGACTAAATTAAAAAGTAATTACAATCAAGAACTTGTAGGTCAGGGTTTAGGAAACATAGGTTCTATACTACTCGGCGGTCTTCCTGCAACGGGTGCAATAGCAAGAACGAGCGCTAATATAAATAGCGGTGCAAAATCTTCGCTTGCGGGTGCTTTTCACGCAATATTCTTGCTTATAATGTACTTTGCGCTTATGGGCGTTATTAAGTTTATTCCGCTTTGCGCGCTTTCGGCAGTTTTAATAAACGTATCAATCAATATTTGTAATCCTAAATTATTTGCTCGTCTTACAGTGTTTGGAAAACGTGATTTTATAGTTTTATACACAACTATGCTATTAACCGTATTTTTTGACCTTACTTACGGTGTTTTAGGCGGATTTTTAGTGGCGATTATAATAAACTTAAAAAACTTAAAATTAGGCATAAAAACAGTAAAAAATATTGAAAATTCAAATTTAAATATCGAAGTTTTTGGCTCGCTTTATTTCTTTTCTGTAAATAAGCTCGTAAATGAAATTAAAAGCAGTTTAAGTGGCGTAAATAAAGTAGTAATTAACGCGCAAAACGTTAAAAATATCGACTTAACTGCAATTCAAAAATTAACGTCAACTTTCGGCGAATTAACTTCACAAGGCGTTGAATTAGATATAATTAACGCAAGCGAAGGCGTAAAAAATAGACTTGATAAATACTTTTTAAAAGTGTAAAACTATGAACGGCAAAGCCAAAACGGCCTTGCCGTTTTATAATTAAATTATAAACGAAATTTAAAATTTATTAAAAATGTCGTTTTTCAACTAAAAAAGTCGTTGACAATTAAGCGTAAAAATGATAGAATTAAAATATAATTTTAAAAATGTCCTTTGCGACTGACGGAACAAGTGGAAAACCACGCTGGAACATAGGATATAAAGCCGACCGTCTGGGCACACTTACCGTTTAGGGGTAGGAGTGCCTAATTTTTTTTGTTAAAGGGCAAAAATGGGAGTATTTTATGAAAAAAGTAGCAATTATTATGGGTAGCGATAGTGATTTGCCAATAGTAAAAAAGGGTATTGATACTTTAAAAGCGTTTAACGTACCTTATGAAGTTCACGTTTATAGCGCGCACAGAACGCCCGAAGAAGCGTCTAATTTTACGCTTAACGCACGTGCAAACGATTTTGGCGTAATTATATGCGCTGCGGGCATGGCGGCACACCTTGCCGGTGCACTTGCCGCAAGAACGACTTTACCGGTTATAGGTATTCCGGTTGAATCAGGTGCCTTAAAGGGTGTTGACGCGTTATATTCTACCGTTCAAATGCCGTCTGGTATTCCGGTTGCAACGGTTGCAATAAACGGCGCAACAAACGCGGCGTTACTTGCTATTCAAATGCTTGCTATTGAAAATAAAGAATTAGCAAAAATGTTAGATGAAAAACGCGAAAGCGATAAAAACGCTGTTTTACAAAAAAATAGCGATATTGAAAAAAGTTTTAATAATTAAAGGAGTAATATTATGACAAAAACATTAGTTTACAAAGGCAAAACAAAAGACGTTTATTCACTTTCAAACGTCAACTATCTTTTAAAGTTTAAAGACGATTGCACCGGTAAAGACGGTAAGTTTGACCCAGGTGAAAACGCCGTAGGTTTAACGATAGAAGGCGTTGGTGACGTTAACTTAAAAATGTCCATCTACTTCTTTGAAAAATTAAAAGAAGCTGGTATTAAAACTCACTACGTTAGCGCTAATTTAGAAGATACTACTATGGAAGTATTACCTGCAAAAGTGTTTGGTAAGGGTTTAGAGGTTATTTGTAGGCATAAAGCCGTTGGTAGTTTTATTAGACGTTACGGCGACTATATTGAAGAAGGTGCAGACCTTGACGCATACGTTGAATTTACTTTTAAAAACGACGAAAAGGGTGACCCGCTTGTTACAAAAGAAGGTTTAGTTGCATTAGGCGTTATGAGCGAAAAACAATATGAAGACACTAAACTTATGACTCAAAAAATCACTCAAATCGTTGCTGACGACCTTAAAGAAAAGGGCTTAACGTTATACGATATTAAGTTTGAATTTGGTTACTGCAACGGCGAAGTTGTTTTAATTGACGAGATTGCATCGGGTAATATGCGCGTTTACAAAAACGGAGAATATATTGACCCTATGACGCTTTCTAAATTATTTTTCGCTTAATATTTAGGAGTTTATATGGGCGGTTTTTTTGGCATAACAAGTAAAAAACAGTGCGTTTTGGACGTGTTCTTTGGCGTTGACTATCACTCGCATTTGGGTAATGCAAGAGCGGGTATGGCGGCACTTAATAAAGAAGACGGTTTTCAAAGGGAAATACATAATATTGAAAACTCGCCGTTTAGAACGAAGTTTGATAACATAACTTCAAGGTTAAGGGGTAAAGTTTGTATAGGTTGTATAAGCGACCAAGACCCTCAACCACTTTTAATAAAATCAAAATTCGGTATGTACGCTATCGCTATGGTCGGCTCTATAAATAACAATGAAGAACTAGTTCATACTTACTTAAATAGCGGTTACGGAGTTTTCCAAGCAATGTCTGGCAATAAAGTAAACGCTAGTGAACTTATTGCCGCAATGATAGAAGAAAAAGATAGCGTTTTAGAAGGTATTAAGTACGCTCAAAGTCTAATTGACGGTTCTGCCTCTATTCTTTTAATGTTTGAAAACGGGCATTTAATAGTTGCGCGTGATAAAAACGGACGCTTGCCTATAAAAATAGGTAAAAATGAAGATGGTTTTTGCGTATCATTTGAGTCGTTTGCTTATGAAAAATTAGGCTATGAAGATTATAAAGAACTTAAATCGGGCGAAGTTGTTGATATCTCTAATAGTGAAATAACCGTTTTATTTGAAGGTTATGAAGAAATGAAAATGTGCGCGTTTTTATGGGCTTACTACGGATATCCAAACGCAACGTACGAAGGCAGAAACGTAGAAATGTTTAGAATGGAAAACGGCAAAATTATGGCGGAAACCGAAATTAAAAACGGCACTCTACCTAAATTAGACTACGTTAGCGGTGTTCCAGATTCAGGCACTCCGCACGCGATAGGTTACGCAAACGGTAGCGGAATTCCATTTGCAAGGCCGTTTATTAAATATACTCCGGCTTGGGCAAGAAGTTTTACGCCGTCTAATCAAAGCGAAAGAAAAAAAATCGCTAAAATGAAACAAGTTCCTATCGTTGAACTTATTAAAGATAAAAACCTTTTATTTGTTGACGATAGTATCGTTCGCGGTACTCAACTTGGCGAAACCGTTGAGTTTTTATACAATAACGGCGCTAAATCGGTGCATATGCGCTCGGCTTGTCCGCCAATTATGTATAAGTGTAAATATTTAAATTTTTCAACTTCTAAGTCTGAAATGGACCTTTTAGCAAGAAAGGTTATTTATGAACTTGAAGGAGAAAACGGATTTAATTATATTGATGAATATGCAGATGGAACAACTGAACGCGGTAAAAATTTAAGAAGTGAAATTTGCAAAAAAATGAAGTTCGACTCTCTTGAATTTCAAACGCTTGAAGGCATTGTAAAAGCAATAGGCTTGCCACCTTGCAAGTTATGTACTTATTGCTGGAACGGAAAAGAATAAAAAGGAAGGAATAAATAATGATAAAGAATTCACAATCTGAAAGTTACGCAAAAGCAGGCGTTGATATTACGGCAGGTTACAAAGCCGTTGAACTTATGAAGGCTCATATTGCTAAAACTATGACGGAAGGCGTTTGTTCGGACGTTGGCGGTTTTGGCGGTCTTTTTGAACTTAACCTTAAAGGTATTAAAAAACCAGTTTTAGTAAGCGGAACAGACGGCGTTGGCACAAAACTTAAACTCGCGTTTTTACTTGATAAACACGACACTATCGGTATCGACTGCGTTGCAATGTGCGTAAACGACGTTGTTTGTTGCGGTGCAAAACCATTATTCTTTTTAGATTATATTGCATGTGGTAAAAACGTTCCTGAAAAAATAGCTTCTATCGTTTCAGGCGTATGCGACGGTTGTGTTCAAAGCGGTTCTGCGCTTATCGGTGGCGAAACTGCGGAAATGCCGGGCTTTTATCCTATCGACGAATACGATTTAGCAGGTTTTGCAGTTGGCGTTGTTGATAAAAATAAAATTATTGACAACACTCAAATGCAAGAAGGCGACGTTATTATTGCGCTTAAATCAAGCGGTGTACATAGTAACGGTTTTTCACTTGTTAGAAAGGTTTTTGATATCGGTAACGGCGATATTACTACTCCTTTAAAAGAATTGGGTGGTAAAAGCATAGGCGAAACGTTGCTTACTCCAACTAAAATTTACGTTAAACCTATACTTGAACTCATTAAAAAAGTTAAAGTATATTCAATTTCTCACATTACGGGTGGCGGTTTCTACGAAAATATTCCAAGAAGTTTAAAGAAAGGTTGCGGTGCAAAAATTTATAAAGATAAGTTACAAATTTTACCTATCTTTAACTTAATTCAAAAAGTTGGTAATATTCCTGAAAGAGATATGTTCAACACCTTTAATATGGGCGTTGGTATGAGCGTAGTAGTTAGAAAAGAAGACGCTAAAAAAGCGTTAAGAATTTTAAAGAAAAACGGTGAAGACGCTTATATCATGGGTGAAATTGTAAACGGCGAAGGCGTTATTTTTGAATAGGTCGGGTTTTATGGTTAAAATAGCAGTTTTAGTTTCGGGTGGCGGAACTAATT
The DNA here is from genome assembly GCA_045654225.1 of Christensenellaceae bacterium. Taxonomy (GTDB): domain Bacteria; phylum Bacillota; class Clostridia; order Christensenellales; family Borkfalkiaceae; genus HGM11412. The sequence goes on from JAZOMW010000068.1 coordinate 6,437, forward strand.
TACAAGCGCTTATAAACGCGCAAAATGAAGGAATTATAAAAAACGGTAAAATCACGCTTGTTATCTCAAATAATAGCAACGCTTATGCGTTAGAAAGAGCAAAATACGCCAAAATAAAAAGTGCGGTTGTTTCAAGAAAAGACTTTCCAAACAACGTTGATTTTAATGCTAAACTCATTGAAGTTTTAAAAGAAAACGATATTGATTTGGTAGTATTAGCAGGTTTTTTGTGTATTTTATCAAAGGACTTTATTAGTGCCTACGAAGGTAGAATTATAAACGTACATCCGTCTTTAATTCCGTCTTTTTGCGGTGACGGATATTACGGTTTAAAAGTTCACGAAAAGGCGCTTGAATACGGCGTTAAAGTAACGGGCGCAACCGTTCATTTTGTTAATGAAGTTGTTGACGGTGGCAAAATTATTATGCAAAAAGCCGTCAACGTTAGAAAAAACGACACTCCTATAACGCTTCAAAAACGCGTTATGCAACAAGCGGAATGGAAAATACTTCCAAAGTCGGTTGAACTAGTTTGTTCAAGTTTAAAAAACGGAGAAGAATTATGAATATTTATGAAGTAAAAACGATAGGCGAACGCGTTAAGGGTAATCCTTACGTTGGTAGAGGCATTGTAATAGGCAAGTCAAAAGACGGTTTAAATAACGTTATTGCTTACTTTATTATGGGTAGAAGCGAAAATAGCCGTAACCGTATTTTTACTATTGAAAACGGTAACGTTTATACTACGCCATACGATTTATCAAAAGTTGAAGACCCGTCTTTAATTATCTATTCGGCGGTTAAAAGTTTTGAAAATAAACTTATCGTAACAAACGGCGACCAAACCGACACAATTTACAACTTTTTAGTTGACGGTAAGTGTTTTAATTGCGCGCTTAAAACAAGGGCTTTTGAGCCGGACGCTCCTAACTTTACGCCAAGAATTAGTGGTATGGTTACTTTTGAAAACGGTAATTTTGGCTATAAAATGAGCATTTTAAAAAGTATTGATGAAGTTGGCTCTGACACCGCACGCTTTACTTTTGATTATCCGTCAAAAAACGGTTTAGGTCATTTTATTCACACTTACGTTACGGACGGAAATCCTATTTCAACTTTCCAAGGCGAGCCTGAAAGAGTTGAAATTCCTAACGACATAAGCGAATTTTCAAGCGATATTTGGAACAATTTAGATGAAAACAACAAAATTTCACTTTACGTTAGATACACAAATTTAGAAACTAACGAGTATAGTGAAGTTTTAATAAATAAACACGATTTAGCAAAATAATAGGTGAAAACAATGAAAGAGTTTGAGTTAAAATACGGTTGTAACCCTAACCAAAAACCGTCTAAAATTTATATGGAAGACGGAAGTGAACTTCCTATCAAAATTTTGTGCGGAAGACCTGGTTATATTAACTTTTTAGACGCGTTCAACGCTTGGCAACTTGTAAAAGAGTTAAAAGAAGCATTAAATTTGCCCGCAGCAACGTCGTTTAAGCACGTTTCGCCAACGTCCGCCGCAGTAGGCATTAAACTTGACGAAAATTTAAAGAAGGCTTGCTTTGTTAACGACGTTGAAGGTTTAGACGATAGTCCGCTTGCTTGCGCTTACGCAAGGGCAAGGGGTACGGATAGACAATGCTCGTTTGGTGATTTTATTGCACTTTCCGACGTTTGCGATAAAACTACCGCAAAACTTATTTCAAGAGAAGTTAGCGACGGTGTTATTGCACCGGGCTACACCGATGAAGCGCTTGAAATTTTAAGTAAAAAGCGTAAAGGTAACTACAATATCGTTCAAATTGACGAAAACTACGTTCCAAATCCTATTGAGAAAAAACAAGTTTTTGGCGTGACTTTCGAGCAAGGAAGAAACAACTTTAAAATTGACGAAAGTTTCTTGCAAAATATTGTAACTCAAAACAAAACTCTTCCTGATAGCGCGGTTAGAGACCTTATTATTTCTCTTATTACACTTAAATACACTCAATCTAACTCCGTTTGCTACGCATACGGCGGTCAAGCAATAGGCGTTGGTGCGGGTCAACAATCACGCATACACTGCACGCGTTTAGCAGGCGGTAAGGCGGACACTTGGTTTTTACGCCAACACGAAAAGGTTTTAAACCTTCCGTTCTTAAAAACTCTTGGTAGGCCTGAAAGAGATAACGTTATCGACGGTTATATAAATAAAAATGAAGAAGACGTTTGTAGTGACGGTATTTGGCAAAAATATTTTGAATATAAACCAGAGCCTTTAACTAGTGAAGAAATTAAAGAATATCTTTCAAAAATTAAAGGCGTATCACTCGGCTCAGACGCGTTTTTCCCATTTGACGATAATATTGAAAGAGCGCATTTAAGCGGTGTTTCTTATATTGCCGAACCGGGCGGTTCAATTAGAGAGGACGTAGTTATTGATACTGCAAATAAATACGATATGGTACTTTGCTTTACTGGTTTAAGGCTTTTCCACCACTGATAAGGAGTTAGTTATGTTTTTTGATAAATTAAAGAATTTTGATAGTGAAGTTTACGAATCTTGTAATAGAGAATTAAAAAGACAAGAACATAATATTGAACTTATAGCGTCTGAAAATATAGTTTCTCCTGCCGTTTTACTTGCAGCGGGAACGGTATTAACTAATAAGTATGCCGAAGGCTACCCAGGTAAAAGGTATTACGGCGGTTGTCAATTCGTTGATGAAGTTGAAGAAATTGCTAGGGATAGGGCTAAAAAACTTTTCGGCGCTGAATATGCTAACGTTCAACCACATAGCGGTGCAAACGCAAACCTTGCGGTTTTCTTTGCACTTTTAAACACGGGCGACACGGTTTTATCAATGAGCCTTGCAAACGGCGGTCACTTATCACACGGTTCTCCCGTAAACATTTCGGGCAAATACTTTAATATAGTTTCTTACGCGTTAGATAGCGAAACTGAGCGTATTGATTACGAAGAAGTTAGAAGACTTGCTATCGAGCATAAACCAAAGTTAATTTTAGCGGGCGCATCGGCTTACGCTAGGGAAATTGACTTTAAAAAGTTTAAAGAAATTGCCGATGAAGTTGGCGCTTATTATATGGTAGATATGGCGCACATTGCAGGCTTAGTTGCCGCAGGTTTACACGCAAACCCAGTTCCTTATGCGGACGTTGTTACTACGACTACGCACAAAACTTTACGCGGTCCACGCGGTGGTTTAATTTTATGTAAAGAAAAGTTTGGCAAAATGATAGACAAAGCGGTTTTCCCTGGTATTCAAGGCGGACCACTTATGCACATTATCGCTGCAAAAGCGGTAGCGCTTGGCGAAGCACTAACTGATGAGTTTAAACAATATCAAACTCAAATTGTTAAAAACGCAAAAGTTTTAGCCGATGAACTTATTAAAAACGGTGTTAAACTCGTTTCTAACGGTACGGACAACCACTTAATGCTTTTAGACCTTACTGAAACGGGCATTACTGGTAAAGAACTTGAAAAACGCTTGGACGAAGTTCATATAACCGCAAATAAAAACACTATTCCTAACGACCCTCAAAGTCCGTTTGTTACAAGCGGTTTAAGAATAGGCACTCCTGCAATTACTTCAAGGGGATTTAAGGAAGAAGAAATGGTTAAAATTGCTAAATTTATTAGCGATATTATCTTTGACTATGAAAATAGCAAAGAAAGAGTTACAAATGAAGTTATTGAACTTTGCAAAAAATACCCGATTTATAATAAGGAAGTATAAATGAATATATTAGTAGTTGGCGGTGGCGGTAGAGAGCACGCCATAATTAAAAAAATTAAAGAAAATAAAAACGTAAAAAATATTTACGCTTTGCCAGGTAACGGCGGTATTGCTTATGATGCAACTTGCGTAAATATTGGTGCAAAAGATATTGATAAAATAGTAGAATTTGCGCTTAACAATAAAATTGATTACGCTATCGTTGCGCCGGACGACCCACTCGTTTTAGGTTGCGTTGACGCACTTAATAAAGTTGGAATAAATTGCTTTGGTCCTAGTAAAGACGCTGCAATTATTGAAGGTAGTAAAGTACTTTCAAAAAATTTAATGAAAAAATACGGTATTCCTACCGCAAGTTACAACGTTTTTAATAACGCAAGCGATGCGCTCAAATTCGTTAAAACTTGCGATATTCCTATCGTAATTAAAGCGGACGGTTTGGCGCTTGGCAAGGGCGTTATTATTGCAACTGAAAGAGAGCAAGCGGTTGATGCAATCAACTCTATTATGCTTGATAAAATTTTCGGTAGTAGCGGTAACGAAATAGTAATTGAAGAATATTTAGAAGGTCCGGAAGTTTCCGTTTTAGCGTTTACTGACGGTAAAACGCTCGTTCCTATGGTTTCTTCTATGGACCATAAACGTATAGGCGACTTTGACACCGGCTTAAATACCGGCGGTATGGGCACAATTGCTCCAAACCCTTATTACACACAAGATATTGCAAAAACGTGTATGAAAACGATATTTATGCCAACTATAAAGGCTATGAATAGCGAAAATAGAACGTTTAAAGGTTGCTTATACTTTGGCTTAATGCTTACTAAAAACGGTCCAAAAGTAATTGAATATAACTGCCGTTTCGGCGACCCTGAAACGCAAGTAGTTTTACCGCTTTTAAAAAGTGATTTACTTGAAGTTATGCAAGCAACAACGTTTGGTACGTTAGATAAATGTAGCGTTGAGTTTTCAAGCGATTGCGCTTGTTGCGTAATACTCGCTTCAAACGGATATCCGCAAAAATACGAAACGGGCTATGAAATTACGCTTCCTAATAGCGAAACTAACAATATTTATATTGCTGGCGCAAAACTTGACAACGGTATTTTAAAAACGGCGGGCGGTAGAGTTTTAGGCGCAACGGCAGTAGGCAACACGCTTGAAAACGCTATAAAAAACGCGTATGAATTAGCAAGTAAAATAGAGTTCAAAAATAAATATTTAAGAACTGATATAGGTCAAAAAGCGCTTAAAGCAAAGGAGAACAATATATAATGGTATATCGTTTATACGTTGAAAAAAAGGATGGCTTTACACATGAGGCAAACGCTTTACATAGCGATATCGTTACCTTTTTAGGCATAAAAAATTTAGAAAAAGTTCGCGTTTTAAATAGGTACGACGTTGAAAATATTGATGAAGATTTATTTAACTACGCAATTAGCACCGTTTTTAGCGAACCACAAGTTGATAATTATTATTTAGACTTTGATTTTTCTAATAAAACGGTATTTGCGGTTGAATATTTACCAGGTCAATTTGACCAAAGGGCTGACTCTTGCTCACAATGTTTGCAACTTATTTCTCAAAAAGAAAGAGCAACCGTTAAAACTGCAAAGGTTTATATATTAGAAGGTAATTTAACAAGCGAGCAAATTTCTCAAATTAAAAAATACGTTATCAACCCAGTTGAGTGCCGTGAAGCAACGCTTGATAAATTTGAAACGCTTAAAACTTTATATGAAATTCCAACGTCGGTAAAAACGTTAGACGGCTTTAACAATTTAGATAAAAACGGTTTAAAAGCGTTTATTAAAGAATATGGATTGGCAATGGATGAAGACGATATTGCTTTTTGCCAAAAATATTTTATTAGCGAAAATAGGTGTCCTACCATTACTGAAATTAAAATGATTGACACGTATTGGTCGGACCACTGCCGTCACACAACTTTCTTAACGACTATTGATAGCGTTAAGTTTGAAGACGAGCTTTTACAAGATACTTATAACGACTATATAGCAACACGTAAAGAATTAAATAGAACTAAACCTATCAACCTTATGGACGTTGCAACTATTGCTGTTAGATACCTTAAAAAACAAGGTAAACTTGAAAAATTAGACGAAAGTGAAGAGATTAACGCATGTACCGTAAACGTTAAAGTTACGGTAAACGGCGTTGATGAGGACTGGCTTTTACTCTTTAAAAACGAAACTCACAACCATCCAACTGAAATCGAGCCTTTCGGTGGAGCGGCAACTTGTATAGGCGGTGCTATTCGTGACCCGTTATCTGGCCGTTCTTACGTTTACGGCGCTATGCGCGTTACGGGTGCGGGTAATCCTTTAAAACCTATTAGTGAAACGTTAAAGGGTAAATTACCACAACGTAAAATCGTAACTACTGCGGCGGCGGGCTATTCTTCGTATGGTAACCAAATCGGTCTTGCTACCGGTTTAGTTGATGAAATTTATCACGAAGGCTACACTGCAAAACGTATGGAAATAGGCGCGGTTATAGCGGGTGCTCCAAAAGCAAATGTTAGGCGTGAAAGACCGTCGGCTGGCGACGTTGTTATACTTTTAGGCGGTAGAACTGGTCGTGACGGTTGCGGTGGCGCTACGGGTTCTTCAAAATCACACACATTAAGTTCGCTTGAAAGTTGCGGTGCGGAAGTTCAAAAGGGTAACGCTCCAGAAGAAAGAAAACTTCAAAGGTTATTTAGAAATCCAACCGCAAGCAAAATGATTAAACGTTGTAACGACTTTGGCGCGGGCGGTGTTTCCGTTGCTATCGGCGAACTTGCAGACGGTTTAATTATCGATTTAAATAAAGTTCCTAAAAAATACGACGGTTTAGACGGTACTGAACTTGCAATAAGCGAATCGCAAGAAAGAATGGCGGTAGTAGTTGAAGCAAAAAACGCTAACGCTTTTGTAAAACTTGCCGAAAGTGAAAATTTAGAAGCAACTTGCGTTGCAACGGTTACTGATAACGCAAGACTTACAATGACTTGGAACAACAGCGTTATTTGCGACATTTCTCGCGAATTCTTAAATTCTAACGGCGCGGAAAAACATATCGACGTTGTTTGCGCTAAACCGCAAGATTACACTAAACAAGTAGGTAGCGACTTTACTAAAAACTATTTTGACTTGGTTAAAGACCTTAACGTTGCGTCAAAACGCGGTTTAAGTGAAAGGTTTGACTCTACGATAGGTGCGGGCACGGTTTTAATGCCGTTCGGTGGTAAACGTCAATTAACGCCTATACAAGCAATGGTACATAAAATTTCGGTTGAAAAAGGCGATACTGATACTTGTTCGCTTATGTCTTACGGCTACAATCCGTTTATTATGGAAAAAAGCCCGTACCACGGCGCGTATTTAGCGGTAGTTGAATCGGTAAGTAAACTTATTGCAACCGGTGCTTCTTTTGAAGACGTATATTTAACTTTCCAAGAATACTTTGAACGTCCTAATAAAGACGCGTACCGTTGGGGCAAACCGCTTTCTGCGTTACTTGGTGCGTATAAGGCTCAAAAAGACTTGTCTATCGGCTCTATCGGTGGTAAAGACAGTATGAGTGGCTCGTTTGAAAATCTAGACGTTCCTCCAACACTTTGTTCTTTTGCCGTTACTACGGACAAGGTTAAAAATATAATTTCGCCTGAATTTAAAAAGGCAAATAGTAAAGTTGTTATATTAACTTGCGAATACGATGAAAACAACTTGCCAAACGCAAAATCTTTAATTGAAAACTTTAATTTAGTAAATAAACTCGTTAAAGAAAACAAGGTTTTGGCTTGCTACACGCCTTGCTACGGCGGTATTGCGGAAGCCGTTTATAAAATGTGTATAGGTAACGGTTTAGGCTTTAAATATGACGAAAGCGTTACCGTAAACGAAATATTTAGTTATAATTACGGCGCGTTTATTATGGAAGTTGATGAAAGCGTAAACGTTGGTAAAGTTTTAGGTTATACTCAAAGCGATGAGTTTATTGAGTTGAACGCTCAAAAAATAGCGCTTTACGACCTTGAAAAAGATTACGAAAACGTTTTAGAAAGCGTATATCCTATGAACGCTAAAACCGATAAGTCTATTATTGAAAACTTACGTTTTGAAACGGATAAAACCTTTAAATGTAACTATTCGGTTGTAAAACCAAAAGTTTTAATTCCTGCTTTCCCTGGAACTAACTGTGAATACGATAGCGCAAAGGCTATGGAATTTGCGGGCGCGGAAGCCGACATTTTCGTAATAAACAACTTAACGCCTGAAAGCGTTGCAAAGAGCGTTGAAGATTTTGCTAAAAAGATTACCGAGAGTCAAATAATATTTATACCGGGCGGTTTTTCGGGCGGTGACGAACCAGACGGTTCTGGTAAATTTATAACCGCATTCTTCCGTAACGAAATTATAAAAGAAAAGGTTACTGAACTACTTGACAAACGCGACGGTTTAATGTGCGGTATTTGTAACGGTTTCCAAGCACTTATTAAACTTGGTTTAGTTCCTTACGGCAAAATTGTTGACACTAACGAAGCATACCCAACGCTTACGTTTAATAGCATAGGTAGGCACCAATCTAAAATCGTTAGAACTAAGGTTATTTCAAACAATTCGCCTTGGCTTAAAAACGTAAAGGTGGGCGATATTGTAAACGTTGCAATTTCACATGGTGAAGGTAGATTTATTGCAAATGACGACGTTTTAAAAACTTTAATTAAAAACGGTCAAATTATTACGCAATACGTTGACGAGCTTGGCAACGCTACTTCAAATATTCAATATAACCCAAATAACAGCGTTTACGCTATCGAAGGTATCGTTTCGCCTGACGGTAGAGTTTTAGGCAAAATGGGTCATAGTGAAAGATGGAATAACGGTCTTTATAAAAACGTTTACGGCGAATACGATTTAAAATTATTTAAATCTGCCGTTGAATACTTTAAATAAGGTTTAAAATGGAAATTACAATAAACGGTATTATTACAAAAGTATATAAACAATGGTGGTTAAAAATAAATACTAAAAGTTTTAGGTTAGGCCCGTTTGACGGTGCGTTATTTCCACACGTAATTAAAGTAAAATATACTGTAAACAGTAAAGATTATTTTAAATTAAAGTGGGTTGGACCATATAAAACCGTTCCCGTTGTAAACCAAAACGTAATTGTAGTTTGTAATGACCAAAAACCTAAAAAAGCAAGAATTTTCCTTTAAAAAAAGATAATTTTTATAAAAAAGTGCTAACGTGTTGGCACTTTTTTTTCTTTAAAAAATTTTATTAATTTTTTTATTTTTAGTATTGACACGTTTTGTTAACGGTGCTAAAATGTAAACGACTTAAAAAGTTAAAATAAAATCGACGAGGTAAACGTTTTTTAAGCGTAGTTAAAATTATGTCTAAACGAACGGCGGTAAGTGAAGGTAACCAAAACACTAACATAGAGCATACTAAACACGAAAATAAAATTCCTGACTTAGAGTACCTTTTCCGCCCAAGCGAAGGCGGAAATAAAAAGGGTAAAAAATTGCAAGATTCGTTCATGAGCCGAATTATAAAAAAAGATTTTTGGCGCATGTTGTATCTATGCGCCATTCATATTATA
>JAZOMW010000069.1:0-5864 GCA_045654225.1 Christensenellaceae bacterium
CTATATACGTAAAAGCCGTTTTAAACGGTGAAAGTAAACCTTTATAATATACCTTTGTTATATTATAACTTAAATTATTTGAAATAGCAAATAATTTATTTCTATGTTTAAAATCAATACAAATTTTAGCGGTAGTTTCGCTTATTTTATCAAAAAAATATACTGAAACGCCCTTTCTATGTAAAAATTCAACTAAATAATCAACGTTTTTTCCGCTTACCGTATAAACGCATCTTAAAAGCCCGCTTTTCATATTTAATCACCTTTTTTCCACTTTTAAAATTTCGCCTAAAACCGTTGCGTCTTTTTCCGAATACGAGCCAAGCGATAAGTTTTTTCCGCCTATAACTATTTTTCCTTGCTTTACTTCTATTAAAACTTCCTTACTGTTTACGTCTAAAACTCTAACCGCGCCTTCTATATACGCGCCGTAATTTGAAATTATTGTAATTCTATACGACGACGGCATTGTTGGCGTGCCGTTTAAAATTTTGCAAATACTTTCATAAAATCCCATAATAGTTACCCTTATATTATACTTTTTTGTTTAGATATATATTCATTAAGCATACTCGTTTACTTGACTTAAATAAAAAAAATTGATATTATTTAACATATAATAAAATTCTTTTGCGGAGTTAATTAAAATGGAAGGATTATTCATACCAAAAGGTTATAAAAGTAAAACCGATATTATTACAACTGAAAAGGCAATTAAATTCGTAAAAGATAATTTCGAGCGCATTTTAGCCGAAAAATTAAATTTAATTAGAGTTTCCGCTCCCCTTTTAGTTTATTCTAACACCGGTTTAAACGACGACCTTAACGGCGTTGAAAGAGCCGTTAGGTTTGATATTTTAGCCCTTGGCGGAAAGGACGCGGAAATAGTTCACTCCCTTGCCAAATGGAAAAGAACGGCGCTTAAAAAATACGGCTTTAAAGCAAATAGCGGTTTATACACTGATATGAACGCAATTAGGCGTGACGATAGCATCGATAATATTCACTCAATTTACGTTGACCAGTGGGACTGGGAAAAGGTAATAACCGAAAGCGATAGAACGGTTGAATATTTAAAAGAAACGGTAAAAGCAATAGTTTTAGCAGTATATGAAACTAACGAACTTGCTAAAAAAGAATTCGACGGTTTAACGCTTAATATAAATAAAGACGTTAAGTTTATAACTTCACAAGAACTTGAAGACTTATACCCTAATTTAAGTTCAAAAGAACGCGAACACGCAATAACCAAAGAATACGGCACGGTATTTTTAATGCAAATAGGCAAAACGCTTAAAAGTGGCAACCGCCACGACGGTAGAGCGCCAGACTACGACGACTGGGACTTAAACGGCGACCTACTCTTTTATAACGAAGTTTTACAAAACTCATTAGAAATTTCAAGTATGGGAATACGCGTTGATAAAAATTCGCTTATTAAACAACTTGAAATTAGCGGTTTAACTAGTAGGCTTGAATACGGCTACCATAAAGGCATTGTAAACGGCACGCTTCCACTTACGATAGGCGGTGGTATAGGACAATCGCGCCTTTGCATGTTAATACTTCAAAAAGCGCACATAGGCGAAGTTCAAGTTTCGCTTTGGCCGGAAGGTCTTGAAAAAGAAGCCGAAGAAAACGGCGTTACCATTTTATAAAACACAAAACACCAACTTTAAAAGTTGGTGTTTTTTTAACGCAATCAAAAAAGATAGCAACTCAATTGCTATCTTTTTTATAATTAGATTTATTAAACGGTTTTTTGCCGTTTACCATAATTTTTCCTTCTTCTTGCTGTCTTAATTTTCTTAAACGCTTTACTTCGTTTCTATGCGCGCGTAAAACGGCTAAATCGCTTGAAAAATCAAGAGTAGGAAGTTCGCCAAGCATTTCAAAAAATTCGGCGGTTGAAATTACTTTTATTCTTTCCTTATTTTTGTTACGCTCGTTTAGTTGACGGCTCATTTTTTCAGTTAAATTTTCTTTATCGCAAACTAAAACGTTTGAACTTTCTATCGAGCCTATACGCCCGTTAAGGTCGTAAATACGCTTTATAATTTGCCTAAATTTATCAACGTCGTCATACTTTAAACTGTCGCAAAATGCAAAGGTTTTTGAAGATAGTCCGCCCCTATAATACCTTTTATGCTTGTAATTTGCCTTAACGAATTCTAAAATTAAGTAGTTAATTTCCTTATGCGTAAACACTCCGTTTTGGCAAGGCGAAATTTCAGTATTGTTATTTATTCCGTGCGTTATATGATATTTTTTTAAAAGTTCGGCAAGCGTTAAATTTGTATCGTTTAAAATATGTTTTAAAACTAGCAAAGTTACCCTAGCGTCTTCGTCGGAGCGGTGCGCTTCGTACTCAATGCCTAATTCTTCGGCAATAGATGAAAGCGAAGATAAAGTAGATTTTTTATAAACGGTTTTATAAATAAGTTGAACGTCTAAAAACTCGTACTCGATTTTATCAAGCATATAAATTTCGCACGCGTTGTTTAAAAACTCCACGTCGTTCATAATAGAAAAACCTATGATGCAATAACTGTTTTTAAACAATTCTTTTATTTCGCTATAAAACGCTGGAAATTGCGGGCAAGACTTAATATACGCCTTATCGTAATGAAGTTTAATTTTACTTTCAATACGCTTCGTATATGGGCGCATAACTATATCTTTTTGACCCGTTATATTAAAATTGTAATCGGCTGTGCAATAGCCAAAGGTGCACATACTTCCGTCGTTATGACTGCCCGTAGTGCTTTCAATGTCAAATGATAAAATTTTCATAACCTATAAAAATGTCCGCCACCGTAGCGGTAGCGGACGTTAGTTTTATTCTTCGTCTTCTTCCGGATAGTTTTCGTCAAGCAATTCTTTTAAAGATTTTGCTTCGTCTTCTGCATATTTACCTAAAAGAGTACCTTGTAAATCTAAAATATTTTGTCTATCTTCAACTTTATATTTTTCTAAATAATCGTCGTAATCTTCCGTGCCGAGTTTTGAAAGGTCAATAGCGTAAACGTAGTTAGCGTAGTAAGAACCCGAATACGAGCCTATAAAGTAATTACCTACTACGGTTGGAGCGTACCAGTCGGTTAAACTTTGCATAGGAATAGCGTTTATTTGGTTAAGTTTTTCATTAGCGCCGTCTAAACTACATCTATAATAATAGCCTTCGCTACCTTTTGCAAGATATATATAATTATCTTTTACAAATGAAATTGAATAACCTTCAACGTCTTCGGCTACGATAGTTCTACCGTTAAGCATATCGCTATCATTTTGCTTAGAATAGTCAAACTTCATAAGTGCGGAAATAAAACCGCTACCGCTTTCAACGTAGTAAACTTCGTTTAAAGATTTAAAGTAAGAAGTTTTTGCCATTGCTTGGTCGATATATTCGTTTGCACCGCCAAGTTTAGTTTTTACCGTAAAGTTATCAGCGTTCGTTGCGCCGTAGTAATAAGAGCCCGTATTATCCGCGTCTAATTTAGTGGTTTTATAAACTAAAAGTTTACCCGTGTTTTTAATTAAAGTAAACGTTACGCCGTTAGTACCGCATTCTTCAACGAGTTTGCCTTGAAGTTCAGTTTCTCTATTATCAAAACTTAAATCGGCATAACCCGCACCGCTAACTTCAAGCGTCGATTCAGTGTCGCCAACTTCGTATCTATACAATTCTTCAAAGTCTTGTTCGGCATCGTCAAGCGCCTTCGTAACACCCTTTTGAGTATAGAAAATAACGTTTGAATTATCTTCCGGCATAAGTAAGTTGCCGTAGTTACCGGAAGTGAATACACACTCACCGTTATTTGTATTGTAAACTACGAGTTTAGTTTTAGTTACGCTACTTTCGTCAACGGAAGAAACGGTAGTTGCTAAATAAACAGTGCCGTCACTTTCAATAAACCTATATTCGTAGTTGTTGTTTTCAAGCCTTAAAATTGCACCGCCAACGTTTTTGCCTTTTTCTAAATCAAAGCAATAAAATTCGTTGTGAGTATTTAAAACGTTACCAGCTTTATCCTTTTCAATAGACGGAGTAACGTAATAAACGCAGTTGCCGTACATATAAAAGCCCGTATTGTAACTTGCGGAAATTAAAAGTTTTGGAATAACCGTTTCCACTTTAACGTCACTATTTTTTTTGCCTAAATCTTCCGTTTTTACGCGAACGAGCGAAGCTTTTTCAACTTTACCGAATTTATTAGTTGCAGTAACCGATTCTTTACCGTTTATAAAGTAAAGATAGTCGCCTTTTTCAACTAAAAACGAACCGTTTGTTTCCATATTTACGTCACCACCAACGTTAGCAAGCGGTTTAACGGAATCCGTACAAGCGGTCAAAGAAAAAATTGCAAGCATTATTGTAAGTATTGTAATAATTAGTTTTTTCATTTATAACACTCCAAGTTAAATTGTGAATAACCTAAATTTTAAACGCATACATATAAATATATACACTTTGTTATTATACACTAATTTTATTTAATAATCAACGGTTTTTTTTAAAATAGCCAACATATTTTATTTTAAAGGAGAAAATTTTGGATAAATTCGGCATATTTGACATTTTAACTAAACTTGCAAGTAATGAAAAAGCCACTAACGGTATTATAAACGCCGTAAAAAACGTTTCGTCTAACTTAAAAAACAACGAAAATATTGTCGTTAAAAAAAGCGAGAATAGTAAAGAGCCTAAATTTTCTAAAAGCGCCATTTTAAGCGTTTTAAAAAAACACGAAGAACTTTCTAAACAAATTGATAAAAATAATAAAAAATAAAAAGCCCTTATGGGCTTTTTTTATTGAATATTTTTATAGAGCCTAACCTTTTAACAAATCTCTAATTTTTTGCGCGTTTTCCTTGCCCGCTTTATAGCCTGCCTCGTACGCTACGTCTAAATTTTGCGCTTTAAATTGACTCATATCGCCCATATCTGGGGTAATGAGTAGGTCGGGTTTATGATAACTAGTGTTTTTATGCGCAATAAAAGTATCAACAACTTCGTAAACGCGAAACGCTTGCGAGAATATATTGCGCGTTTGCTTAAACTCTTTTAAACCACCGATAACGTCAACTGCAACGGTTACGTCCGCTTTAAAATGCTTTGCGCTTGAAAAAGGCACACGCATCATAATACCGCCGTCAACTAGTTCCATATCGTCAATTTCAACGGGTCTAAACACCGTAGGAATTGCGGAACTTGCACAAACCGCGTCTATAACGCAACCTTTATTTAAAGTTACAACTTTACCTTTTACAATATCAACCGCAACGCACTCGAAAGGAATTTCTAAATCTTCAATGTTACCCTCGCCTATAAGGTCTATTATGCGTTGGCGCATTTTTGCCGAACGGAACAAACTTTTTTTGTTAAAAGGCATAAAGTTAATGTCAACTATGTCTTTCATTTTTATGGTGTCAACCACTTCTTTCATTTTATCAAGCGAAACGCCTTTACTATAGCACGCGCCAACAACGGCGCCCATAGAACAACCGCCTATGCAGTCAGGCTTTATACCTTCTTCTTCCATCGCCTTTAAAAAACCAACGTGAGCAATACCACGAGCACCGCCCGCGCCTAATAAAAAACATAATTTTTTAGCCATAAAAATACCTCTTGTAAGTATATTATAGACCTATTTTTTTTGAATTTCAACAAATGCAAATTAAATTTTTAAAATTTTTTTAAAATAAAAAAATGCCGTTTATGTAAACGGCATTTTGTATTCTATTTAGGCGATGTCAAAGAATATGGTTGAATTTAGCAAATTAATTTGCGGTTGAGGAGAAAAATACAAGAAAGACAAGTGTTCTTATGAGGGCGCATACCTGTAAGGTATGTAACCGAGAAA
>JAZOMW010000070.1:0-66746 GCA_045654225.1 Christensenellaceae bacterium
CAAGAAAGACAAGCGTTCTTGTGAGGGCGCATACCCGTGCGGTCTGTAACCCAAGCAATTACGCAAAGTATTTCGCAGTATTTTGCCGTCAAAAATCAATCAAACGAAGTGTTAAAGCCGTATTATAAGGTACTTGCCATAACCGCTTTAATGGTATGCATTCTGTTTTCCGCCTCTTGGAACACAATGGACTTTTCGCTTTCAAAAACTTCATCGGTAACTTCCATTTCGGTTATGCCGAATTTCTTGTTAATTTCCTTACCGATTACGGTTTTTAAATCGTGGAAAGCAGGCAAGCAGTGCATAAATACCGCGTTTTTATCTGCCTTATTCATAACGGAAGTGGTTACGCGGTAAGGCGTTAATTCTTTAATTCTTTCTTCCCAAACGCTGTCTTGTTCGCCCATTGACACCCAAACGTCAGTATAAATTACGTTTGCGCCTTTTACGGCTTCGTCAACGCTTTCAATAAACGATAATTTTGCGCCCGTTTCACTTGCTATTTTTTGGCAAGTTTCTATTAGGTCGGCGTTAGGAAAATATTTTTTTGGAGCGCAAGCAACGAATTCCATACCCATTTTTGCAGAGCCTACCATTAAGGAATTACCCATATTGTATCTTGCATCGCCCATATAAACGAGTTTTATGCCTTTTAAAGAGCCAAATTGTTCTTTAATAGTCATAAAGTCTGCAAGAATTTGCGTTGGGTGAAATTCGTTAGTAAGACCGTTCCAAACGGGAACTTTTGAGTATTTTGCAAGTTCTTCAACAATTTCTTGACCGTAACCGCGGTATTCGATACCGTCGTAAATGCTTGAAAGTACCCTTGCGGTATCGGCAATACTTTCTTTTTTACCTATTTGAGAGCCCGTAGGGTCAAGATACGTTACGTGCATACCTAGGTCGTGCGCGGCAACTTCAAAACTGCAACGAGTACGCGTACTCGTTTTTTCAAAGATAAGCGCAATATTTTTACCCTTGTAATCATCGTGAAAAACGCCGTTTTTCTTTTTTTGTTTATAGTCTATTGCAATATCTATAAGTTTTTCAATTTCGCTTGGCGTAAAATCTAAAAGTTTTAAAAAATCTTTGCCTTTTAAAAAACCCATCGTTTAATCTCCTTTGCCCTGTAAAAAATCTATTTTAAATATTCGTTTACTAGTTCTATTTGTTTTTCTATCGACTTAAAGCCCGTTCCGCCTTCCGAAATACGCTTTTCTACGCAAGTTTTTAAATCTATTGCCTCGTATAAGCCTTGGTCAAAATCTTCGCAGTATTCTTTATATTTTTCAAGTGAAACTTGTTCCAAAGTTAAGTTGTTATCTACGCAATAGCCTACTATTTGACCCGTTATTTGATATGCTTTTCTAAACGGAACGCCTTTTTTAGTGATATAGTCTGCTAGGTCCGTTGCGTTAATAAAGCCGTTTTTACAAGCGTTATACATATTTTCGCGAAGCGCGGTCATAGAGTCGACCATAGGCGTAAATACAGTTAAGCACTTTTCAACCGTTTCAAGTGCGTCGAAAACGCTTTCTTTATCTTCTTGCATATCTTTGTTGTACGCAAGTGGTAAGCCCTTCATAACGGTTAAAAGAGCGAATAAGTCGCCGTAAACTCTGCCCGTTTTTCCGCGTACGAGTTCTGCCATATCGCTGTTTTTCTTTTGTGGCATTATGCTTGAACCCGTAGTGAATTCGTCACTTAACTTAACGAACTTAAATTCCCAACTAGACCAAAGTATAATTTCTTCGCTAAACCTTGAAAGGTGCATCATTATAAGCGAGAGTGCGGAAAGTATTTCAATGCAAAAATCCCTATCCGAAACGCCGTCTAAACTGTTAGCCGTAACGCCTGAAAAACCGAGTTTTTTAGCGGTGAATTGCCTATCTATTGGGTAAGTAGTTCCCGCAAGAGCAGCCGAGCCGAGCGGAGAATAGTTAAGTCTTTTAATAGCGTCTAAAAGCCTGTCGTTATCGCGAATAAACATTTGCGCGTATGCAAGTAAGTGCTGAGCAAAAGTTATAGGTTGCGCCCTTTGAAGGTGCGTGTAACCCGGCATTATAGTAGTTTTTTCTTCTTCCGCTTTTTTTGAAAGAGTTTTTATTAAAGACTTTAAAAGTTCGCTTATTTTTTGCGTTTCGTCACGCATATAAAGGCGAAGGTCAAGCGCAACTTGGTCGTTTCTACTTCTACCCGTGTGAAGTTTTTTACCCGTTTCGCCTATGCGTGAAATAAGTTCACTTTCAACGAAAGAATGCACGTCTTCGTGCTCGTCGCTAATTTCAAGCGCGCCTTCTAAAACGTCTTCTAAAATAGATATTAATGATGCCGAAATTTTTAAATAATCTTCTTTTTCAATAATGTTTTGTTTGCAAAGCATTTCAACGTGAGCAAGCGAGCCTATAATATCTTGCTTGACCATTTTTTTGTCAAAACTTATTGAAGAGTTGAAGTCGTCGGCATTTTTGTCAATAGCGCCGTTAAAACGGCCACTCCATAATTTTGCCATAATTATTTTTTATTCTTTTGATTTACTTGTGCTTGAACTTTAAGTGGTAAGCCGAATAAGTTGATAAAGCCCGTTGCATCGGCTTGGTTATAAACGTTATCTTCGCCAAACGTTGCGTATTCTTCACTGTAAAGTGAATAGTCACTCCAAGCGCCCGCTTTAATAATATTGCCTTTGTAAAGTTTAAGTTTAACTTTACCAGTAACCGTTTCTTGCGTTTTGTCAACGAAAGCGCTTAACGCTTCACGAAGCGGTGTAAACCATTGACCGTTATAAACAAGGTCAGCAAAAGTGATAGCAAGTTCTTGTTTTTTATGCGCAGTCATTTTATCTAAACATAAAGTTTCTAAGTAGTTGTGAGCAAAGTATAAAATTGTTCCGCCAGGAGTTTCGTAAACGCCACGGCATTTCATACCAACTAAACGGTTTTCTACAATGTCTAAAAGACCTATGCCGTTTTGACCGCCGAGTTCGTTGAGTTTTAAAATGATTTCTTTTGCGCTCATTTTTTCGTCGTTTAATTTAACGGGAACGCCTTTTTCAAAATCTAACGTTAAGTAAGTTGGTTTGTCTGGCGCGTCGATAGGAGAAACGCTCATTTCTAAAAAGCCTTTCTTTTCGTATTGTGGCTCGTTACCAGCGTCTTCAAGGTCTAAACCTTCGTGAGATAAATGCCATAAGTTTTTATCTTTACTGTAATTCGTTTCTCTATTGATTTTTAAAGGAACGTTGTGGCTTTCAGCGTATTCAATTTCTTCTTCACGGCTCTTTATTGACCACTCACGCCAAGGCGCAATAATTTGCATGTCGGGAGCAAGCGCTTTAATAGCAAGTTCAAAACGAACTTGGTCGTTACCCTTACCCGTGCAACCGTGGCAAATAGCGTCCGCGCCTTCTTTAATAGCAATTTCAACAATTCTTTTTGCAATGATAGGACGCGCAAAAGACGTGCCAAGTAAATATTCTTCATACATAGCGCCCGCTTTCATTGTAGGAATAACGTATTCGTCAACGAAAACGTCAGTTAAATCTTCAACGTAGAGTTTAGAAGCGCCAGTTTTAATTGCCTTTTCCTCTAAACCTTCAAGTTCGTCCGCTTGGCCAACGTTACCAGAAACTGCAATAACTTCACAGTTGTTATAATTTTCTTTAAGCCAAGGAATAATGATTGACGTGTCTAAACCGCCGGAGTATGCTAAAACTACTTTTTTAATGTCCTTTTTATTCATAATAATCACCTATAAATTATTTATTTTTATTTGTATATATACTATACTACTTTTAAATTTTTAATGCAAGCATTTTATTCACTATTTTTGAATATTTTTAAAATTATTTTATTTATTTTTGCATAATATTAAAATAATGCATAATTTTATGCATAAAAATAGACTTGACAAATTGTGAGAGAAAAAAATTGAAAAATAGGCGTAAAAAAACCGCTTAAAAAAGCGGTTTAAAAATATAAAAAATCAAATTTTTTTGTAGTTAACTCTTGGCGAGAGAAAAAAATCGTTTGAACGAGTATATTAAAGTACTTTTGAAAGAAAGTCTTTAAGCCTTGGGTTTTTAGGATTTTCAAAGAATTCTTTCGGCTCGTTTTCTTCAACGATTACGCCACCGTCTATAAAGATAACGCGGTTAGCAACTTCTTTTGCAAAGCCCATTTCGTGAGTAACTACTATCATAGTAGTTCCTTGTTTTGCTAAAGCCGTCATAACGTTTAAAACTTCACCAACCATTTCGGGGTCTAACGCGCTCGTTGGTTCGTCAAAAAGCATAACGTCAGGCTCCATGGCAAGAGCGCGAACTATTGCAACACGTTGCTTTTGACCGCCTGAAATTTGAGAAGGATAAGCGTTTGCTTTATCTTCAAGACCGATTGCGCGCAAAAGTTCAAAAGCCTTGTTTTCCGCATCTTGCTTAATTTGAGCAATGCTTCTACCTAAATCGTATAAAGGTTTTTTATTATCTTTACCCTTAAAGAGATTAGTAAATTTAATCCAAAAATTCTTATTTTGCAATTTTTTTCTATTCTTTTTAGCAACGGTTACGGGAGCAAGCATAATATTTTGAAGCACCGTTAAGTTGTTAAAAAGGTTAAATTGTTGGAAAACCATACCTATTTTTTGGCGATGAACGTTAATATCAACTTTTATATCGGCAAGGTCTTCGCCGTTAAACAAAATTGAACCACCGGACGGGTCTTCTAAACAGTTGATACACCTTAAAAACGTTGATTTACCACAGCCCGACGGACCGATAATTGCAACAACGTCTCCTTCGTAAACGTCAAGGTCGATACCCTTTAAAACTTCGAGTTTATTAAAGGTTTTAGTTAAGTTTTTAACAGATAAAATCAATTTCTTTTCCATATTTATCTCTCACTCTTTTTTAATCTTTTTTCAAGAGCCCTAACGCCCCAAGAAATAAGTAATACTATAACTAAATATGCAACGCCAAGCATTAAGTAAGGAATAATATACGACATACTATCACTACCTAATTTGGTAAACGCTCTCGTTAAGTCCATAGTTGCAACGTAGCCCGTTATAGACGTTTCTTTTACTAAAACGATAAACTCGTTACCAAGCGTAGGTAAAATATTTTTAACGGCTTGCGGAATAACGATTTTAAGCATAGTAGTTGCGTACGTTAAACCCATTGCTCTACCCGCTTCCATTTGACCTGCGTCAACGGAATTTATACCACTACGCATAATTTCGCTAACGTATGCGCCACTGTTTAAGCCGAATATTATTATTGCAACGGGAAGACCGCTATCAACGCTAATTCCAAGCATAGGGAGTAAAACGTTATAACCGATAAGGAGTTGCACCATCATAGGCGTACCCCTAAAAAGTTCAACGTAGCATACGCAAATTTTATCTAAAATTCGTGGCAAAACTTTGTATTTAGGCATAACTCTAACTATTGCAATGAGCGTACCTATAATAATACCTATAAGCAAGCCTACTACGGCAATTTGAACAGTATTAAATAAGCCTTCAAGAACTTTTTTGTATCCGTTCTTATATATGAGAGCGTCAACAAATTTCTCCCATAACAATCCATAATCTTGATTCATCTTTATTACCAAATTAAGGCTTAGCGTAAAACTAAGCCTTAATAACCTTTTTCTTATTTTTTAATTACTTATTTTTGCAAAGAACGTTTAACATATCAACAACTGTACCAGCAGAATCAAAGTCTGTGCAGTTTTCTTTACAAATAAGAACGATTGATTCAGTATAGTAGCTTGTTGAGAAGTTTACGATTTCTTTACGTTCGTTAGTGATAGTGATACCAGACATAGCAATGTCAACACCGTGGTTACCAACGGAAGATACAACGCTTTCAAAAGCCATATCGTCAATAACTAATTCTAAATCAAGTTCATCGGCAAGAATTTGAGCAATTTCCATATCGATACCGTAGTATTTATCACCGTCAACGTATTCCCAAGGTGCGAATTCTGCGTTAGTAGCAACTACTAATTGACCTTCATTATTGTCAGTATCCTTTTGAGCAGAAGTAACGCCAACGTAATTTGCAGTGTCGCCAGCCATATATTTATCGATTATTGCTTGAATTTCAGTAGCTTTGTCAGCTAAAATTTGGTTGATTGAAGCACCAAGTTCAGGTTGTGCCTTATCCATAGCGATTCCGTAGAATTCAGTTGATAAAGCAATATCAATATACTTCATACCACCCATAGTGTTGCACATGCTTGTTGCAGTTGCTTTGTCGCAAATAACGTAATCAACGTTACCGTTTTTCATAGCGTCGCCTGCGAGAGGGAAAGTAGTGTAAGAACTAACGGCAACACCCTTTAAGCATTCCGCATACATTAAACTCGTAGTGCCTTCTTGAACACCAACTTTAGTTGTTTTAGCACAACCGGTAAAACCTAAACAAGCGGTTACACCGAGCATTAAAGTTAAAATGAGTGTAATTAACTTTTTCATAATTTTTATCTCCTAAAAATAATTTACAATTTGATTTCAAAGTCTTACTCAACTTTGATACGCATATATTACACCTTTAATTTTTTAATGTCAACTATTTTTGCATAATATTTGCAAATTTTTTAAAATTTTTTTATTTTATTCATTTTTATGCATTTATTCGTGCATATTTTGTATATTTTATTCATTTTATGCAATTCCGCTCGTTAAAAAAATAAAAACACCGCTAAATTTCAATTTTTTTAGCGGTGCTTTCTTAAATTTTATTTAGTTGAAACGTAACTTCTATCAATAGTTATGTTTGCGGTAAAGTTATTATATTTACTTTTAACCGTTTCGTTAAGCGTTGCTTTTAATTCTTTTTCGCTAAACTTTACGTTAAACGGAACTACTAAATCAAATAACACTATGTTTACTTCCACTCCCCTAACAATTCTAAGGTCGTGAATAGAAAATTCGTTATTTAAATCTTTAACGGCGTTTGATATAAAGTCTTTTAACTCGTTGGTAAGTTCGTCGTTTACCGAGATAGGGTCGTAGTGAATAACTAAATGCAAGTTCATTTGCTCGCTAAACTCACGCTCTATTGCGTCAATTAGTTCGTGACTTTTAAAAACGTCGTCTTCGCTAGACATTTCTAAATGCACGCTTGCAAGTTTTCTTACAGGGCCGTAGTCGTGAACGATAAGGTCGTGAACGCCTAAAACGCCTTCATAACTTAAAAGTTTATTTTTAACCTTTTCAACGTAGTCTTTATCGGGTGCTTGACCTAAAAGCGGAGTTATCATATCTTTAACCACTTTTACACCGCCTATCAATATAAATACGGCAATTAAAACGCCAACGTAACCGTCTATTACAAAGTTAGTGTATTTTGTAATTATAAGTGAAACTAAAACGGCAAACGTTGAAACAGCGTCGTTTCTACTGTCTATTGAAGACGCTATTAAAGCGCTTGACTTTATCTTTTTACCCGCAAACCTATACATTGCGCACATAAAAAGTTTTATTACAATTGACGCCGATAAAATTATAATAGACGCAACGCTTAAACTAACGAGCGTAGGGCTAATTATTTTTTCAACGCCACTCATAAAGAGTTCAAAACCTATAACCATTATAAAAAACGCAACGGTTAAGCCTGCTATGTACTCGTATCTACCGTGACCGTAAGGATGTTCTTCATCGGCGGGGCGCTCGGCAAGTTTAAAACCTATAAAGCCAACTATGTTTGAAGACGCGTCTGCTAAATTGTTAATAGCGTCTGCAATAACGGCAACCGACGCGGTTAAAAAACCGACTATAATTTTTAAAACGCATAATAAAACGTTTAAAACTATGCCTAAAACGTTAGATACTTTGCCGTATTTTGCCCTAACTACTTCACTTTCTATATTATTATTGTCTTTTATAAAAATTGAAAATAACTTGTTAAACATATTATCCTTATATACTAAAAGCGCCTTTTTTTGGCGCTTTAAATTATTTTACTGTAAATTTACGTTTGCGCTTGCGTTTAAGTCAAGATTTGCAAAATTACCTTTTAGGTATTGTAAGTAACCTTCCGCGCCTATCATACAAGCGTTATCGGTACATAAAACTTTTTCGGGTAAAACTAAATTTATATTTAAATTTTTGCACTCTTTTTCTAACTTTTGCCTTAAACGTCCGTTTGCGCCAACGCCACCGCCAACGGTTAGCGTTTTATATCCGCTTTCTTTGACTGCTTTTATAGCGCGCGTTACAATCATATCAATTGCCGTTTCTTGAAACGAGCAAGCAATATCGGCTTTATTTACTTCTTGACCTTTCATTTTTAAGGTGTTTACGGTATTTATTACGGCGGTTTTTAATCCGCTATACGAAAAGTCGTAACCGAATTTCGACATAGGCATTTTAGGAAGTTCCACCGTATTACTTCCGCTTAACGCAAGTTTTTCAATATTAGGTCCGCCTGGATATTCAAGCCCTAAAACCCTTGCAACTTTATCAAAGGCTTCGCCAACGGCATCGTCAAGCGTTTTTCCTAAAACGTTATAAGTGTAATAGTCCTTAACTTCAATAATAGCAGTGTGTCCACCACTACACAAAACGCTTATAAACGGTGGCTCTAAATTTTCGTTATTTAAGTAAGACGCCGATAAATGCCCGCGAATATGAGAAACGGGAATAAGCGGAACGTTAAGCGAATAAGCAAGCGCCTTTGCGTAAGACACGCCAACTAGTAATGCGCCAAGAAGCCCAGCGCCGTAAGTAACGGCGATAGCGTCAATATCGCTTAAACTAATTTTAGCGTTTTTAATAGCCCTATCAACCGTTATAGATATAGCGGACGTATGCGCACGCGAAGCAATTTCGGGCACGACGCCGCCAAACGGAATGTGTTTTGAAACCGAACTTAAAATTTCGTTTGATAAAATTTGTCTTCCACCCTTGATAACGGCGCAAGCGGTTTCGTCACAACTTGACTCTATTGCTAAAATTATAGCGTCTTTTTTAATTTGTGCTTTTAACGATTTTTCAAAATAAGTCATTATGATTTTTTTAAGTAGTCGATTATAAACGAATCAATTTCGCCGTCCATAACCGCTTGAACGTTTGAATTTTCAGAGCCCGTTCTATGGTCTTTAACCAAAGTGTAAGGGCAAAAAACGTAGGAGCGAATTTGGCTACCCCACTCTATTTTTTTAATTTCGCCTTTGAGTTCTTGCGCTTCCGCCATTCTTTCTTCTTCACGCTTTTCAACGAGTTTACTAATAAGCATTTTCATTGCTTGTTCGCGGTTTTGTATTTGCGACCTTTCGTTTTGGCACGCAACTATAATACCCGTTGGAATATGCGTTATTCTTATTGCAGACTCCGTTTTATTAACGTGTTGACCGCCCGCACCGCTACTTCTAAAAGTATCGACCTTTAACTCGTCCGGCCTAATTTCAATTTCGTTATCGCTGTCAATTTCCGGCATAACTTCAACGGAAGAAAAAGAAGTGTGACGCCTTGCGTTAGAGTCGAACGGAGATATTCTAACGAGTCTATGAACGCCTTTTTCCGCCTTTAAATAACCGTAAGCGTTTACGCCTTCAACTTTAAAGGAAACGCTCTTTATTCCCGCTTCGTCGCCCGCGAGCCTATCAAACTCGGTTACGGTGTAGCCGTGTTTTTCCGCGTAGCAAATGTACATTCTATAAAGCATTTCGGTCCAGTCGCACGCTTCCGTGCCACCCGCACCCGCGTGTAAAGTCATAATTGCGCTTGAAGAATCGTACTTACCGCGAAGTAGCGCTTGTAAACGCATTTTTTCAATATCTTCTTCGGCTTCTTTAAGTTCGCTTTCAACTTCGCCCATAAAAGAATCGTCACCGAATTCTTCGGAAAGTTTAACCATTTCTTCGGCTTCAATAATAGCCTTTTCCGCCCTATCAAAAACTTCAATTTTATTGCGGAGTGCTTGCGCTTTTTTAGAATATTCGGTTGAAAGCGAAAGATTTGTGTAAACTTCTTCTTTTTCAAGTTCTTTTTCAAACTCGTTTAATTGCGTTTTTGCAAGCGCAATATCAAGCGAATAACCCGCTTCTTTTAAAGTTTGTTTAAGGTCGCTTATCTTTTGCCAGTATAAATCAGTTCTTACCATAAAATTTCCGTATTTTTTTAGTTTTGACCACAGCAGTTTTTATATTTTTTACCGCTACCGCATGGGCATGGGTCGTTTCTACCAACTTTTTTGCCTTTAACTACCGTAGCGCTCTTTCTTTCAACTTCCGCACCGCCACCTTCTTGTAAATCATTTGGCGCTTCGTTTTTCATTACGGGATTAGTTTTAATTTCGGCTTTTAATAAAAGTGAAACGGTGTCGTTTTGTATGCTTTCAATCATATCGTTGAACATATCTAAACCTTCGCGCTTGTATGCGTTAATAGGGTTTTCGTGAGCGTAGCCACGGAGTGAAATACCACGCTTTAAAGTGTCCATAGCGTCGATATGGTCAATCCATTTAGTGTCAACGTTCTTTAATAAAACAAATCTTTCAACTTCATCAAAATTTACGCCCATTTCTTTATATTTTAAAATCTTTTCTTCGTAAAGTTCGATAACTTTTTTAGTCGTTCTTTTAAGAATTTCTTCTAAATCCCATTTTTCAAGCCTTGCAGAAGTTAAATAGTTAGTGCCTTGTGGTAAAACTCTATCTTCTAATGCCTTGTTGAGTTTTTCACCGTCCCATTTAGTAGGCTCTATTGCAGTGTTTACCGTGCTATAAATAACGTTTGAAACGATATCTGGTATTAAATTTAAAATCTTTTCGTGCGTGTTTTCGCCTTTTAACACTTGCATACGTTCTTCGTAAATAGTTTGGCGTTGAGTATTCATAACGTCGTCGTACTCGATAATTTGACGCCTTATACCAAAGTTTCTACCTTCTATCATACGTTGCGCGTTTTCAATTTGTCTTGCAAGCATTTTGGCTTGCATAGGCGTGTCTTCATCAACTTTAAACAAGTTGTAAATTGACATAAGCCTTTCGCCACCAAAGCGTTTTGCTAAATCGTCTTCAAGCGAAATATAAAATAGCGTTGAGCCAGGGTCGCCTTGACGGCCTGCACGTCCGCGTAGTTGGTTGTCAATACGGCGTGATTCGTGCCTTTCCGTACCTATTATGCGAAGACCGCCAAGAGCCATAACTTCTTGCTTTTCTTGTTCGGTTTCTTCGGTATAATCGCTTAAAAGCTTTCTATAATCTTCCCTTACCTTTAAAACGTCTTCACTAACGTCTTGAACGTAAGAGGTTGCGCTTTCGATAATATCGCTTGGAACGCCCCTATTCTTTAAGTCTTGCTTTGCAAGATATTCAGGGTTACCGCCAAGCAAAATGTCCGTACCACGACCTGCCATGTTCGTAGCAATAGTAACCGCGCCTTTTTTACCCGCTTGTGCTATAATTTGCGCTTCTTTTAAGTGGTTTTTAGCATTTAAGATATTGTGTTTTACTCTGTTTTTAATTAAATGTCTTGAAATTTCTTCCGATTTTTCAACCGTAACCGTACCAACGAGTACGGGTTGACCTTTTTCGTGCGTTTCAATAATATCTTTAATAATTGCGCGCAATTTACCTTTTTCGGTTGAGTAAATAACGTCGGGCTCGTCTTTTCTTTGAAGCGGTTTGTTTGTTGGAATTTCTAAAACGTCAAGCCCGTAAATAGTTCTAAACTCTTCTTCTTCCGTTTTAGCCGTACCCGTCATGCCCGAAAGTTTGTTATACAACCTAAAATAGTTTTGGAAAGTGATGGTTGCGTGCGTTTTATTTTCGTTTCTAATTTGAACGTTTTCCTTAGCTTCGATGGCTTGGTGAAGACCGTCCGAGTAGCGCCTACCTATCATTAAGCGACCCGTAAACTCGTCAACTATTAAAATTTCGCCGTCGCTAACAACGTAGTCGTTATCGCGTTTAAATATGTGGTGCGCCTTTAACGCTTGTTGTATGTGGTGTGATAAATCCGCGTTTTCAATGTCTGCAAAGTTAGGCACGTTAAAGAACTTTTCGGCTTTTTGAGCACCACTTTCGGTTATTTGAACGCTCTTGTCTTTTATGTCAACGGTAAAGTCTTCCTCTTTTATTAAAGTTTTAACGAATCTATTAGCCTTTATATAAAGTTCGCTTGATTTTACGCCCCTACCAGATATTATAAGCGGTGTACGCGCTTCGTCAATTAAAATCGAGTCAACTTCGTCGATAATTGCAAATTCAAGACCGCGTTGAACCATATCGCCTAAATTTACTTTTAAATTATCACGAAGATAGTCGAAGCCAAATTCGTTGTTCGTTCCGTAAGTAATGTCGCACTTGTACGCTTCGCGCTTTTGTTCGTCAGTCATATTATGAATATTAACGCCAACGGTTAAACCTAAATATCTATAAACTTTGCCCATCCACTCCGCGTCACGCTCGGCTAAATAGTCGTTTACCGTTACGATGTGAACGCCTTTACCAGTTAAAGCGTTAAGGTATGCGGGAAGCGTTGCCATTAAAGTTTTACCTTCACCCGTTTTGAGTTCTGCAACACGGCCTTCGTGTACGCACACACCACCCATAAGTTGAACTTTATAGTGACGCATATTTAAAACCCTGTAACTTGCTTCTCTTACCGTTGCAAACGCTTCGGGTAAAATTTTATCAAGGCTTTCGCCGTTTTGAAGGCGTGCTTTAAGCACTGCGGTTTGACCTTTTAACTCTTCTTCACTCATTGCTTCGTAAATAGGTGAAAGCGCTAAAACTTTGTCCGCAATTTTGCCTATATTTTTAAGTCCTACACGCGTATCGTGGTTTAAAATATAACTGATAAGTCCCATATAAAATCTCCAAACTATCTAAAATTTACAATATACTTTATATATTGTACAATATTTTTTGCTTTAAGTAAACATTTTTTTAAGGTTTTTATTGCTCGCATGGTCGCATAATGCCGTTTTTTGTAAAAATATTACTCTTTTACGCTTTTTTATTTAAAAAAGAAACCGAACATATAGTTAATACCGAAACGTTTAAAGCGCCCGCGTCTTTTAACCCTTTTGCTAAAACGTCCGCCGTTGAGCCGGTAGTTAAAACGTCGTCAACTATTACCACGTTTTTATCTTTTGCTAACTTTTTATTAAATTTAAAGGAAGATTTAAGGTTGTCCTTTCGCTCTTTTGCGCTTAAAGTTGCTTGGCTATAAGTGTCCGCCGTTTTTTCGGCAAGTTCTTTTACTTCAATTCCCGTTAAACGCGAAAGTTCTTCGGCTAACAGTTTTGACTGGTTATATCCCCTTTGTTTAAGTTTAGTTTCCGTCATAGGAACGTAAGTTAAAAGATTAGTGCTAGAAAACGAAGATAAAAACACGTTAAGCATTTTACTTGCAAAAACTTCGGCTAAATATTTTTTGCCGTCGTATTTAAAAGCCTTAACTACTTTTGATATAGGCTCGGTGTATTCAAACACGCTACGCGCGGTGTCAAACTCTATATTTCTACCCGTGCAAGAATCACAAAACAAAGTAGGAGTTTTAGTAATTCTACCACAATGGTCACACTTGCTATCTAAAACGTAAGTAAACTCTTTTTCGCAATCTAAACAAAAGTAGCCCTTTGTAAAAAGTTCACAATCGCAACAGTTACAAGTCCACTTTAAATTAAACATATTCCGTTTTAAAAATTTAACTATTTTACTTTTCATTTTCACTTTATTACGAGTTGCATATAAGGGTAAATAAAACTCGTTTTGTTAAGGTTTAAAATTTCTTCTTTTGAAGCGCCGTATAACTTTTCAATATCTTCAAGCGTTTCGTTTGGTTTAACGGAGTGAACTTGGTTATATATTTTAATATATAAAACGTCACCTTCGCTAACTTCGCCGTCTAAAAAATTGTCAAAACAAATTAGGCGTTTAGTGGTGCTAAACTTTTTAGCAATACTATCTAAACTGTCTCCACAAGTTACTACGTATAAACCACTTTTTACTTCGTTTAATAAATAATTTAACTCTCTCATATTTTAATTATATTTAACGGAAAGCCAACATATTCTATTTTATAGAAGCAATAAAAACTTCTTAAAACGCTTACTTTGAGGTGATATTATCAATAAACTTGTAAAAACGATGGCAACGGTTACAATACTATCTTTTATAGAAAGATTATTCGGCTTTATTTATAGAATATTTTTATCGCGCAATTTAGGCGCGGAAGGCGTAGGCATTTACCAAATTGCGCTTTCGGTAGTAGGACTTTTAATTACGATTACCGCGTCTGGAATACCTATAACAGTTTCACGCATTATGATAAAAAACAATACTGAAAACGGTAAAGATACTAGCGGTAGCGTAGTGTTTGCAGGTATATTTTTAAGCCTCGCCGTATCACTGCCTATAACGATTTTGATGTTTTTATTTCCAAACGCCTTTTCATTTATTTTTACCGACGAGCGCTGTTTTAGCGCGTTAAAAATAATACTGCCGGGCGTAGTTATAACGTCTATTTACGCGGTTATTCGCGGTTATTTTTGGGGACAAAAAAAGTTTTTAACGTACAGTTTAATTGAACTTTTTGAAGAAATAGTTATGCTTGTTGTAGGCATAGTTTTAATACTCAATATGAAAAACACGTTAGACGGTGTTAAGCGCGCGTCGTACGCGGTTTTAGTTTCTTATGCGCTTTCGTTTATCGTGGCAAGCGCGTTCTATTTTTTGCACGGCGGAAAATTTGCCAGTCCTAAAAAATCATTAAAACCGCTTATATCTTCTTCCGCGCCTATAACGGCTATGCGAACTACCACTTCGCTTATAAACACTCTTATAGCAATAATACTGCCCGCGCGTTTAGTTTTAAGCGGTATGTCAAACCAAGTTGCTCTTTCAAGTTTTGGCGAACTTTCGGGCATGAGTATTCCGCTTATATACATACCGTCAACCTTAATAGGCTCTATTGCGCTCGTATTAGTTCCGGAACTAGCGGAAAACTATTATAGACACAACGAATTAACGCTTAAAAACAACATTGAACAAGCAATAAAATGCTCGGTATTTATTTCCTCAATTATTATTCCTATATTTTTAAGTATGGGAAAAGAATTCGGCGTTTTGCTTTACGATAATAGTAATGCAGGC
This sequence comes from Christensenellaceae bacterium, assembly GCA_045654225.1. Lineage (GTDB taxonomy): Bacteria > Bacillota > Clostridia > Christensenellales > Borkfalkiaceae > HGM11412. The sequence continues at coordinate 15,113 of JAZOMW010000070.1, forward strand.
GTTTACGTTGAGCGTGCCTGCATTATAATGTTTCCTATGAGTATTACTATGATTACAAATAGCGTGTTAAACAGTTTAAACCTTGAAAAACACACCCTTTTTTACTACCTTTTAGGCGCGTTATTTTTAATGGTTTGCATTTTCTTTTTGCCAAAATACATAGGCGTTTATTCGCTAGTTTTAGGGCTTTTATTAAGTTACGTTACAACCGCCGTTTTAAACTTAAATTTAATTAAAAAAACTTGCGTTAAAAAACCGAATTTTTTAAGGTTTATATTAGTTAGTTTGCTTTTTATTATTCCGTCTTCGTTATTCGGTTATTTTTTAAAAAACGTACTTTCAAATTTTTTACCAAGCACGATAGCCCTATTTTCTTCCGCTTTTTTAGTAGTGCTCTTTACGTACGCGTTTTATAGAGTGTTTAATTTGTTTGATATTAAAGTGTTTTTTAAAAAGTAATTATAAAAATTTAAGCCTCTTTAACACAGGAATTGCAACAATAAACAACGCGTAATTAAAAATACTATTTAATATTTGTCCTCTAAAAACGAGCCTATACGCAAGATATATTAAAAATGAAATTTCGCTACCGAAAGTGTTTTTAGCGTATTCTATCGCCTTTGTTAAAGCACCTATATTTTTATTGTAAATATAAAAACCCGTAGAGTTTATTAAAACGGTGCAAATAATAAAGGTTACTAAAATTACAAGGCATATTTTAACAATAAAAAGTTTTGTGCTTTTACTTTCCTTTTCGCCTATAAAAATAAAGCCCGTAATAAACGCGAATAGCGACGTTGAAAGACCTATCCAAAAATAATAAAACATTCCGCCCGAACTTATAAAATAGCCTATAAGGTCGGCAATAAAACAAGATAAAAAGCCCGCGGTTGGACCTAAAATAACGCCGGCAAGCATTGATGCAAGCAAGGTTATTGAAAACTGCACGTCACCGATAGGAAACGAAATAAAACCGTTACACACGATTAAAAACGCCGTAAAAAGCCCAATATACGCCACTTTTTTTGAGTGGCTTTTTTTACTTAAAAAGGGTGAAAAAAGTAAAGAAGAAATAGTAAATTTTTGTTTTAACATAAAAAAACCTCCAAATAGAGGTCCGTTAAAAAATGATATAAATACCATAAAGCAACGGACGCGCCCTCAAACCGCAACGCATAACGCTTTCGTTCTTAAACAACATCCCATTTTAAGACACTTAACGCTTTCGGGCTACTCTGCTTATATATTGTATATATAATAACATATTAACTACTTTATTGCAATTACTTAATTGTATATTTTTTTAAGTTTTAACAAACAATATTTGTATGGCAATAATATTTCTTCGTTCCATAATTGTTTATATAACGCTACTTGTAGTAATGCGTTTTATGGGTAAAAGACAAATAGGCGAAATGCAACCTTTTGAGTTCATAGTTACTCTTTTAATTAGCGAACTTGCTTGCATACCTATGTCCGACATATCTATTCCACTTTTATACGGCGTTTTAGCCGTACTTGCAGTATTCGTTTTACATCAATTTATGACCGTTTTACAGCAGTCGGGCGCGTTTTTTAAACTCGTTATAAGCGGTAAGCCGTCAATAGTAATTAACAAAAACGGCGTTGATTTTAAAGAACTTAAAAAAAACAATTTGGACGTTAGCGATTTAATAGAAAGTATGCGAAATTTAGGTTATTTTTCTCTTGACGCGGTAGAATACGCAATATACGAAGCAAACGGCACTCTTTCCGCAATTAAAAAAGAAGAAAACGCACCACCACCCGACCTTCCGCTTCTTTTGATAACTAACGGAAAAACCGTTAAAAAGAACTTGGAAGTTACGGGCATTAGCGAAGAAGAACTTAACACCATTTCAAAAAGCCATAACGCAAGCGGTATTAAAGACGTTGGCGTTTTTACAATAGACGGAAAAGGAAGATATTATTTTCAGCAATTTAACAAAAAGTACATCGTTGGAAATTACAAATTAAAGGAGAACGTAAGTTGGTAAGGTCGTTTGTTTCGGCGCTCGTTGCAATAGGAATATTGTTTTCAATATCTTTTGGCGAGCAATATTTATTAAGAAAGAATTTTACAGAATTTAAAGAAAGCGCAGTTGTAGTATATAAAAAAATCGAAGAAGAAACTGCGGTAAAAGAAGACGTTTTGTCGCTTCAAAAACTATGGCTTGAAAAGAAAAACACTCTACACCTATTTATTCCGCATAACGATATAAAAGAAGTAGAGTTATGGATAGCAGAAGCCTGCACTCTTATAGAAAAAGGCGAATATGGCGACGCTTTATCTAAAATAGACGTAGTTATAGAACTTAGCGAGCAAATTCCTAAAATGTACGTTTTTGCACCGCAAAACTTATTTTAATAAGTGCGCATATATAATAAAAATTAAAAAAATATAGTAAACGTATGCTCATATATAATAAAAAAAACGCACCTAATAAGTGCGCATATATAATAAAAAAAAGAGTTTGACATTTTTAGTCAAACTCTTTTTAATTTTGCATGATTTCTATTTTGGCTTCGTTGCAAAAGATGGTTGCTTTTAGCAAAAATCTATTTTTGCGATTTGGCGAGAAAAATGCAAGAAAGACGAGCGTTCTTGTGAAGGCGCATACTTGCAAAGTATGTAACTGAACAAAACACGAAGTATTTCGTAGGATTTTTCCGTCAAAAAAACAAACAGATTTTTCAGCGAAGCCTATCTTACTATACCGTCGTAAATTGCGTTTATTGCCCTTTCAAAATCTTTTTCGGCAACGCCAACTATAATGCTAATTTCTTCCGTTGATTGAGCAATAGTTTTAATGTTTATATCGTTTTTACCAAATATAGAGAAAATTAAGCCCGAAGTGCCCGGTTTAAGTGCCATATTTCTACCAACAACGGCAACTAACGCAAGGTCGCCGTCAACGTCAACGTTTACTACGCCTTCAACTTCTTTTAACTTTGCTATAATATCGTAAAGTTTCTTTTCAACCTTTTTACCGTCAACTATAACGTTAAATTTATCTATTGCAGTTGGAATATGCTCTACCGCAACTTTAAAACTTTCAAATACTTCTAAACACTTTCTAATAACTAGCGCTTTGCTTGCACTAATCGCTTTTGAAATTGTAAACGCCTTATAGTTCTTTTTGCCCGAAATACCCGTAATAATACCGTCGCTAAGTGATGAGGATTGAATTATCGCCGTGCCTTCGTCGCTAGGAGCGTTGGTATTTAAAATATTGATAGGAATACCTAATTCACGAATAGGAAAAATAGTTTCTTCGTGAAGAACGCTTGCGCCCATGTAAGAAAGTTCACGAAGTTCGTCGTAAGTAACTTCGGCAATTCTCTTTGGATTTTTAACTATTCTTGGGTCAGCCATTAAAACGCCTGAAACGTCCGTCCAGTTTTCGTATTTTTCGGCTTCGAGCGCCATAGCAAGAAGCGAGCCGGTAATATCAGAGCCACCGCGAGAGAATAACTTAATTTCACCCGTTGGTAGACTACCGTAAAACCCTGGAACTACCATATTGCCAACTTCTTCGTATTTAGCCTTAACTAATTCTTTGGTTTTTTCATAGTTTAAAGTTCCGTCGTAATTAAACTTAATAACGTCACTAGCGTCAACGAAAGCGTAACCTAAATAGTTAGACATAAGTTTAGCGCAAAAATATTCGCCACGGCTTACTATGTATTCTTCCGTTACACCGTTTTTAAGGTTTTGTTTGAACGCGTCAAAATCCGCGCTAATATCGTAATCTAAACCTAAATCAGTTTTAACTTCGTTATATCTAAAATAAATTTCGTTAAACACGCTCGTATAATCAACCGCGTATTTAATGTGTGAAGATAAAACGTATAAAAGGTCTGTGATTTTGCTATCTTCTTTATTTCTTTTGCCAAGCGCGGAAACTACTACAACTTGGCGTTTTTCATCGCTTTTTACGATGTTTTTTACTTTATTAAATTGTCCTGCACTCGCAACGGATGAACCGCCGAATTTTACTACCGTTATCATATTTTATCTGCCTCTATCAATGCTTTTGCTATTTGAACTGCGTTTGCAGCAGCGCCTTTTCTAATATTGTCGCTAACCGCGTAGAAAAGTAAACCGTTATCGCAAGAAAGGTCACGCCTAATTCTACCAACGTAAACCGCGTCCGTACCGTTTGCCATAGTTGCAACCGGATACTTTAAGTTTTGAGGGTCGTCAACTAAAACTATACCGTCTTGCTCATCAAACGCTTTTCTAACTTCTTCAAGCGTAAATTCTTTTTCAAGTTCAACCATCATTGAAACGGCGTGTGAATTTGCAACTGGAACTCTAACGCAAGTTGCGGAAACTTTAAGGTCAGGAATACCTAAAATTTTTCTTGTTTCGTTTACCATTTTAAGTTCTTCCTTCGTATATCCGTTATCAGTAAAACTATCAATGTGTGGAATACAAGTTTTAGAAATATCGTATGGATAAAATTGAGGTTCTTCACCTTTTAAAGTTCTTTCTAAATCGTTTTTACCCTTTTGACCGCTACCCGAAACTGCTTGGTAAGTAGTGTAAACTACCCTTTTAAGACCGAATTTTTCTTGTAAAGGTTTAAGCGGTAAAACGCTTTGAATAGTGCTACAATTTGGATTAGCAACTATTTTACGCGCGTTATCAAAAGCGTTAAGGTTGATTTCAGGCACGATTAAAGCGCAATCGCTAACCATACGCCAAGCGCTTGAATTATCTATTACCACCGCACCACTATTTTCGGCTTCTATCGCCCATTCTTCACTAACTTTTCCGCCCGCGCTAAAAAGTGCTATTTCAATGCCGTTAAAGCAACCTTTTTCTAATTTTTGTAAAACGTATTCTTTGCCGTTATACTCTAATTTTTTGCCCGCGCTTCTTTCCGAAGCAAATAATGTGAGGTTTTCAATAGGAAAATTATATTCCTTTAAAACCTTTAAAAACGTAGAACCTACTAATCCCGTAGCACCAACTACTGCAACGTTATATTTTTTCATATCTATATCTCCTAAAAATTATTTTCGTTAAAATATTCTTGCAACGAACTTATAGTTAGACGCGTCTATAAGTTCATCTATAATTTTGCCCTTAACACCGTCGTAAACGTAATATTTAGACGTATTAACAAAACTTTCAACCTTAAACTTATTTTCGTTTTTAAAATAATACGGATTTTTAAGGTCTTTTATTCTTACAATATCGTTTACCATAGCGGAAGCGGTAGGAAATCTACCCGCGCCTTTACCGTAAAAACCAAGTAAGCCGTTATATTGGCAGTTATAGTAAACTGCGTTAAATTCGTAACTTACGCCGTTTAAAGCGTTTTCGCTAGTAATTAAAACCGGCTCAACCGACGCTTTTACTACGCCTTTATCAAGTTTGCTTTCCGCAACGAATTTAATATTATATCCAAGTGAATTTATATCACTTAAAATTTCTTTTGTTAAATTAGTAATGCCGTAATGATATACGTCGCTAAAATTTACTACTCCACCGTACGCAATTGACGAAAGTATGCAAATTTTTCTAGTCATATCTAAACCTTCAAGGTCGGCGGTTGCGTCCCTTTCGGCAAAGCCTAATTTTTTAGCGTCTTCAAGCGCGTCTTCTAAACTAACTCCGTCTTTTTGCATACGCGTTAAAACGTAATTCGTAGTTCCGTTAATTATACCGTAAATATGGTCAACTTTATCAACCTTTACGCTATCAATAAGTGAGCAAATTAAAGGAATTCCACCGCCAACTGACGCTTCGCACATAAAATATACGCCGTTTTCTTTTGCTAAATTGTAAAACTCTTCAATATGCAAACTAACAACTTCTTTGTTAGAAGTTATAACGTGTTTTTTGTTGAGTAACGCCGTTTTAATACATTTATAAGGAAAATCCGCACCACCCATTGCTTCAACTACAACGTCTATTTCGCTATTTTCACAAATTTCTTCAATACTTTCAGCAAACCTTTCTTTTAATATATCTTTTTTAACGGGCAAGTCAAATACTTTTGTAACTTTTACGCCTTTTTCTTTTGGCAAGTTGTCAATAAGTTGTAAAACTCCACCGCCTATTACACCGCATCCAAGTAATCCTACGTTCATATTTTCTCCTATTCAAATGCTAATAAATTAACTTCTTTTATCTTTGGAACTTTTTTAAGTTGTGCCATAAGTTCGTAAACGGAAACGCTTAATTCTTGCGTTTCAAGCGCTATCGTGATATACGCCATATTGTGAAGTGGCATATCTTGATTGATAGTTAAAACGTTTCCATTTAAACTCGAAATAGTGTTTAAAATATTTGATAAAACGCCTTTTTCGTGTTCAGTTCTAAACGAAATTATGGCTTTTTTTGCGTAACTTGAAGAAACTTCAAAAACCTTATCTTTGTACTTATAAAAAGTTGAACGGCTTATGTCGAGTTCCTTGCAAACGTCACTTACGCTTTTACCTTCTTGCTCTATCATTTTAACCGCTTTAACAACTTGTTCGTAGCAAGGGGGCAAAACGTCTTTATGAATCATTAAAAATTCTTTTAACATTTTTTAAACGTTGCTCCTTTTTCATCTACGCGAAGTTTCTTTACTGTCCATCTAACTCCGTCAATATTAAAAGAAGAAACGTCTTCGCTGTTTTTTAAACCAACTGCTAAAAGCGTTGAGCCCGCACCGCTTATTGCCACCGCGTAGCCTTTGCCGTTAAGCATTTCAATAACTTTTTGGCTACCCTTTATAAGTGGTAAACGCGCAGGTTGATGTATTTTATCGTCAAACACCGCTTTTATCATTTGCATATCGCCTTTTAAAAACGCTTCGCTAGTTATTGCCGAACGGCATAAATTATGTATAGCGTCTTTAAGCGAAACTGACTGCGGAAGCACTGCTCTTGCCTTTTTTGTTGACAACTCAAAATCAGGAATAAGTGCTAATACCTTTAACTTGTTGCTAACTTGATTTTTAACCGTAAATACGTTTTCGTTAGTCATACACGAAGTAACGAAACCGCCTAAAAATGCGGGGGCAACGTTGTCTGGGTGACCTTCAATTTCGGTCATAATTTCTAAAAGCTCTTGCTTTTTAAAATAATTTTTAAGCATTAAGTTAGCGCCTATTACACCCGCAACTATGCAAGTTGAAGAAGAACCTAAACCGCGCGCAGACGGAACTTCGTTTCTTCCTTGCGTAATTTTTACCGGAATATACGGTTTTTTAGATTTTTCAAACGCAATTTTATACGCCTTTAACATTAAATTATTTTCTAAATTGCCGTATTCAACTTCGTCTTTTTCACTTTTTTCAAAAAAGAACGAGTTATACAAACTTAACGCTACGCCACTACAATCAAACGAACAACCTAAATTTGCCGAAGAACATGGAACTATTACTTCGTACTTTTTAACGTTGTACGTAACTATGTCTAAAATATCTTCTTTTGTTTTAAGTATCGTTTTCTTTTTACACTTTTCAAGTTTTTTAATGCCGTAAGGTATTTTTACGCCTGAAAAACTTGCTATATCTTTAATAATTTCAAATTCACTCTTTTCGCTTGGCAAGCTCAGCGCCTTTGCCATAGTGTAAGGGAATTTAAACGGACTTGCCGTTGAAATAATTAAGGTTTTTTGCTCTTTTGGTAATTTATTATAGCAATCGTATGCAACGGCAGTGTGCGGGTCTATTAAATAACCGAGTTCGTCGTACGCTTTTTTAATTGCTTTAACGGTGTCTTCTTCATTTGTAAAGCCCGCGTCAAAGTTAGATAAGTTTTGCATTTCGCCTTCCGTTAAAGAGTACTTACCCGTTTCGTTTAAACTTTCCATTAACTCTTTAACTCTATTTCCGTTACTACCCGTAGCCATATAAACGAGCCTTTCAAGGTTAGAAGAAATCAAAATGTCCATAGCGGGAGAATTTGATTTTTTAAATTGCCTATTTTTATCGTAAACGCCCGTTTTAAAGAAATCCGTTAAAACGTTGTTTACGTTAGAAGCGCAAATAAATTTAGAGATAGGAACGCCTATAAGCGAAGCAAGGTAACCTGCAAAAATATCGCCAAAGTTGCCCGTTGGAACGCAAATTGAGAACTCTTCACCTTTTTTGAGCGAGCCGTTTTTTACCGCTTTACAGTACGCGTAAACGTAATAAATTATTTGCGGTACGAGCCTACCTATGTTTATAGAGTTTGCAGAAGATAATAATATTCCGTTATCTTTTGGATAGGAACTAAACACGCTTTTAACAAAAGATTGACAATCGTCAAAATTGCCCTTTATTGCGTAAGCGTGCGTTCTTTCGTTAGTGTAATATAGCATTTGCTTTTCTTGAATTTCACTAACGCCACCGTCAGGGTATAAAACTACGGTATCGAACGCGTCGTTTTTCATAAAACTTGAAAGTGCCGCTCCGCCCGTATCGCCACTAGTTGCAACTAAAATAAGCGATTTATCAGTAACGTTATTTTTCTTTTTAGCAACTTCAATTAAAAACGGAAGTATCGTTAGCGCCATATCTTTAAACGCAAGCGTTGGTCCGTGATAAAGTTCTAAAAACATTAAATCGTTAAAAGAAGTTAATTTTGTAAAATAATTAGCAAAATTTTCTTTATTATAAGCACCGCTAATGCAGTAATCAATTTCTTCTTCCGTAAAATCGTCTAAAAACAAAGAAAATACGTCTTTTGCAATTTCAAGATAGTTTTTATCAAAATACTTATCGTCTATATTAAGTTTTTTAATATTTTCGGGCAAAAATAAACCGCCGTCACACGCCAAACCTTTGAGTATTGCTTGGCTTGCAGTTAACTTTTCGCCACCCCTAGTACTAATATACATAACTTGCTCCTTTTAGCCGTTATTTACAATGATAATATAATAATATATTACCTTCAAAAAAACAACTGTTTGTGCGTAAAAAACAAAAAATATTTTGTCGGCGTACAAAAAACACTATATTGACTGTCACGCACAAACTGTTTTTATATAAATTTTAAAATTTAAGCGTTTTTAGGCATAAAAAAAGTGAATAGCGTTTATGCTATCCACTTTATTTTTTTATTATTTATTCGGCAAAATTACCGGTGTATAAGCGGTAGTAAGTTCCCTTTTGTTTGATTAAATCATCGTGAGAACCACGTTCAATAATTCTACCTTTATCAAGTACCATTATAACGTCTGCGTCTTTTACGGTTGAAAGCCTATGCGCTATTACGAAAACCGTTCTACCTTTCATAAGTCTATTCGTACCTTTTTGAACTAAAAGTTCGGTACGCGTGTCTATTGAAGAAGTTGCCTCGTCTAGTATCATAGCAGGTGCGTTTTTAACCGCGGCGCGCGCAATAGATAAAAGTTGGCGTTGCCCTTGCGAGAAGTTTGCACCGTCACCCGTAATATAGGTGTTATAACCGTCCGGTAAACGGCTAATAAAGTCGTGCGCGTTTGCAAGTTTTGCGGCGTTTATACACTCTTCGTCACTAGCGTCTAACTTGCCGTACCTAATATTGTCCATAATAGTTCCGCTAAACAAGTTTACGTCTTGTAAAACTATACCAAGCGACCTTCTTAAATCGCCTTTTTTAATTTTGTTAATGTTAATGCCGTCATATCTAATTTTTCCGTCCGCAATATCGTAAAAACGGTTTATAAGGTTAGTTATGGTCGTTTTACCCGCGCCCGTTGCTCCTACGAAAGCAACTTTTTGACCGGGCTCTGCGTAAAGCGTTACGTCGTGAAGTACGATATGGTCTTCAACGTAGCCAAAGTCAACGTCAGTCATGCGAATATCGCCTTTGAGTTCGGTATAAGTTACGCTTCCGTCTTGATGCGGGTGTTTCCATACCCACACGCCACTGTTATCCGTGGTTTCTAAATAGTTACCGCTATCATCCTTTACCGCTTTAACCAAAGTAACGTAGCCGTCGTCTTCTTCACATTTTTCGTCTAATAATTCAAAAATTCTATTAGAGCCTGCAACCGCCATAACAACTGAGTTTATTTGGTTAGATATCATACCCGTAGTATTTGCAAAACGCCTTGCTAAACTTAAAAACGAAACTACGGTTGCTATATTCATAACGCCAACGATATTTCCGTTTTCAAAAAGGTTTTGTAAACTTATATTTATACCCGTGCCTTGCGTAAGTATTACTATACCACCGCCTAAAAACGCCGTTACAACGTACAAAATATTACCTATGTTGTGTATTATAGGCATTAAAATGTTAGAAAAAGCGTTAGCCTTGTTTGAAACGTTAAAGAGTTCTTCGTTTAACGCGTCGAACTTTTCTAAACTTTCGTCTTCGTGGTTAAATACTTTAACTACTTTTTGACCTGCCATACTTTCTTCAATATAGCCTTCGGTTTTTGCAACCGCCCTTTGTTGAGCCATAAAGTATTTAGCGCTATTTCCGCCAACGAGTTTAGTTACGAAAGTTATAAATAACAAGCCTAAAACTACTACTAAAAACAGTATAAAACTAATGTAAAGCATAACGAACGTTAAAGTTATAAGCGTTATTACGGTTGAAAGTAGTTGAGGCATACTTTGAGATACGAGTTGCCTTAAAGCGTCAATATCGTTAGTATAAGTACTCATAATATCGCCGTGAGTGTGCGTATCAAAATACTTAATAGGCAATTTTTGCATTTTTGAAAAGAGTTTTATACGCATATCACGCAAAAAGCGTTGAGTGAGTATTGCGCCTAACATATTAAACGTGTAGGAAAACACTATATTTATAACGTAAATAATTGCAAGCGTTAAAAGAGCCGTACAAATAATATTCCACGTTTCCGCGTAAGGCACGCCCTTTAAAAAGTTTTCAAGAGCGGTATAAACTTTGTTTAAAAATAATCCGCCCACGGAACTTGCAACCGCGCTTATTCCAACGCTTAATAAAACTACTATATAACTTACTTTGTACTCTTTAAAAAGTATTCCTAAAATTCTAAAAAGTGCTTTAAAATCTAGGTTTTTTATTCCCTTTTTCATAGGACCTTTTTGTGATGAAGGTTTAAAACCATTGCGCATTTTACTCATTAGTTATCACCTCCGTTTTCATCAAAGTCCGCCATTTTATGTTGAGAAGTGTAAACTTCTTGATAGATTGCGTTATTACTTAAAAGTTCTTCGTGCGTGCCAACGGCGTTGATTTCGCCACCGTCCATAACCACTATAAAGTCAGCGTCTTGAACGGATGCTATACGTTGCGCCACGATTATTTTGGTAACCGAAGGAAGTTCGGTTTTTATGGCGCTACGAAGCATTGCGTCCGTTTTCATATCAACGGCGGAAGTAGAGTCGTCAAAAATAATAACTTTTGGTTTTTTAAGTATTGCACGCGCTATACAAAGCCTTTGCTTTTGACCGCCCGAAACGTTTGCTCCGCCTTGCTCTATAAAGGTATCGTAACCGTTTGGAAAAGCCGAAATAAAGTCGTGAGCGCAAGCCATTTTACAAGCGGAAATAAGTTCTTCGTCCGTAGCGTTTTTATCGCCCCATCTTAAATTTTCTTTGATAGTTCCGCTAAAAAGAACGTTTTTTTGGAGCACTACGGCTACGTTCTCTCTTAAAACGTCCATATCGTAGTCGATAACGTTGATACCACCTACTTTAACTTCACCACTCTTTACGTCGTAAAGCCTTGAAATTAAGTTGACGAGCGACGTTTTTCCCGAGCCCGTACCGCCTATAATACCAACCGTTTTACCACTTTCAATTTTTAAATTGATATTAGTTAAAATATTTTTTTCAGCGTTTTCATAGTAACTGAAATTTACGTTTGAAAATTCAATAGAGCCGTTTTCAACGGTAGTAATTGCGTTTTCTTTATTAGATAAAGTGCTCTTTTCTTCTAAAACTTCAACTATACGCCTTGCCGATTCAAGTGAAAGCGTTATCATAACGAAAATCATTGAAAGCATTTGAAGCGACATTAAAATTTGTAGCGAATAAGTAAGCAAACTCGTTAAACCGAATACGTTTAAATTTTGCGTTTGGTCTATTATTATTCTTGCGCCGAAAAACGCGATTAACAAAAGCGCTATATTTAAGCAAAACTGCATTAAAGGACCGTTTAAAGCAAGTATTTTTTCGGCTTTTATAAAGTCTTTTGCAAGACTAGACGATACGTCTTTAAACTTTTTAGTTTCATAATCTTCCCTAACGTACGCTTTTACAACGCGCATACCTTTAATATTTTCTTGCACGGATTCGTTTAAATCGTCGTACTTTTTAAACACTTTTTTAAATATAGGCATAGCGTTTTTAATAATTAAAATTATGCCGAAAGCAAGTATAGGAATAGTAACGCAGAATATTGCAGGGAGCGTTGGACTTATATAAAAACTCATTGCAACTGAGAATATGAACATTAAAGGACTTCTTATTGCCGTTCTTATAATCATCATATACGCCATTTGAACGTTGCTAACGTCCGTAGTTAAGCGCGTTACGAGTGACGACGTTGAGAATTTATCGATATTAGCAAAGGAAAATCCTTGAATATTTTTAAACATATCGTGCCTTAAATTTTTTGAAAAGCCAGTTGCGGCTTTTGCGCACGTTCTGCCTGCAATCATACCCGCCGTAAGCGAAATGCCCGCAGATAAAACCATTAATAAGCCGTAAATTAGCATTCCTTTACCGTCGCCTTTTTGTAAACAACCGCCAAACCAGTTTATAAGTAACGGTATTAAAACTTCCATAGCAACTTCAATTATAATAAAAATTGGAGTTAGTATCGACTCTTTTTTATATTCTTTTATCGAACCTAATAATCTTTTAATCATATTGCTCCACGTTACGCGTAAAAATATAGTTTGTTTACCGAATAACGATATCGACCTAATAATAACTTTTATATTTTAACAAATAAAATATAAGGTGTCAATCTATATAAGATAGGCAATAGAAAAAACCGTAAAATTTCACGGTTTTTTCACTTTTGTATATCAAATTTTTTCTACTTTTAATTTACTATAAATTTCTTCGAATTTATCTCTATAAAATAAGTTCGTGCCGGAAGTAGTAATAGAAGCCGTGCCCGCGGCAACCGCACACCTTAAAATTTCAGCGTTATCCGCGCCGTTTTCTATCATTAAACTTGCGGCGGCAACCATACTGTCGCCCGCGCCTACGGTAGAATTTACGGCAACCGACGCACTTTTACAGTAGTACGACGTCGTTCCGTTTGTATAAATAGCACCGTCACGCCCAAGCGAGAGTAACACGTTTTGCGCGCCTAAATCAATGAGTTTTTGGCACGCTTTAATCATATCGGTTTTGGTTTCAAGTCTAGTTTTAACGGCGTTTTCAAGTTCGCTTAAATTAGGCTTTGCTAAATATACTCCGCACGAAAGCGACGAAAGCAGTTTATCTCCCTCCGTATCAACGATTTTTTTAGCGTTTCCCTTAACGGCATTCAAAAGAGCGGGATAATAAGAATTGTCAACCCCTTGCGGAAGTGAACCGCTAATTACCACGACGGACGCGTTTTTAGAAACGTTTGAAACTAACTCTAAAAGTTCGCGCTGTTTTTCTATTGAAACTTTTTCGCCTATATCGTTAATTTCGGTTAGCATCGACTTATTGTCAACAACCTTATAATTTATTCTAACGCTACCGCTATTCCAAACGAAAGTGTTTTTAACGCCTTCGTTATTAAGCCTTTGAACGAATAAATTTCCGTCGTTTTCGTACATAAAGCCGGTGGCGTAACTATCGCCACCGAGCCTACTTATACCTATTGCAGAATTCAACGCCTTACCAGAGTAAGTTACCGTTTTATTTGCTATTCTGTTGAGTTTTCCTATATTCAACTGTTCTAATTCCACAGTGCAGTCAATGCTGGGATTAGGACATATATTTAATATCATTTTATATCACGCTTTTTTACTTATTTGCTTCCGCAATTATTTTTTGTTGTTGGTCGTAAGGAACTTCTTCATACCTTGCAAATTCGCTTGTGAACACACCGCGACCTTGCGTGAAACTACGCAAATCTACGGAATATTCTAAAACTTCGCTTTCAGGAACGTCCGCAACGATTATAGTTTTATCTTCAACTTGGTCGGTGCTTAAAATTCTACCGCGTCTTTTATTAAGGTCGCCCATAATATCGCCCATGTAACTATCCGGCGCAGTTACCGTTATAGTTAAAATAGGCTCTAAAATAACTGGGTCTGCATTTTTTATGCCTTCGGCATAAGCAAGTTTTGCGGCGGATACGAAAGCCACTTCCTTACTGTCAACTGGGTGAGAACTACCGTCGAATAAAGTTGCCTTTAAATTGATAAACGGATAACCTGCTAAAACGCCTTCCTTAATTGCTTCGCGAAGACCTTTATCAACGGCAGGTATAAACGATTTTGGAACTGCACCGCCAACTACCGCGTCAACGAATTCGTAATAACCGTCTTCCGCACCGCTTTCAAATCTAATTTTAACGTGGCCGTATTGACCAGCACCACCCGATTGCTTTTTGTGTTTACCTTCGGCTTCGGCTTGTTTTCTAATAGTTTCTTTATAAGCGATTTTCGGTTTTTCTAAAAGCGCTTCAACTCCAAATTTTGATTTAAGTTTCTTTTTAATAACTTCAAGTTGAGTTGCGCCAACGCCCGCAATAAGCATTTCGCCCGTGTCTAAATTCTTTTCAACTTTAAACGAAATGTCTTCATCTTTAAGTTTACTTAAACCTGCAAAAATCTTATCTTCTTCCCCGCTCTTAACCGCGTAAACCGCACGCTTATAAGTAGCAGGCGGAACTTCGAACGGCTTAAATATCGCTTCTTTCGTTTGATATAAAGTATCGCCCGTTTTAACGTTGTTGAGTTTAGACACCGCGCCTATATCACCCGCTTTTAAACTTGTTACGCTTTCCTGTTTTTTACCTTTAACAAGGTAAATACCGCTAATTTTTTCTTCTTCGCCACTACCTGCAATCTTTAAAACGTCGCCCGAATTTAATACGCCCGAAACAACTTTAACGTAGTTGAGCCTACCAACGTAAGGGTCAACCACCGTTTTAAATACTCTAACCAAAGTTTGCTCGTTTTCGTCTGGTGCAATTGCAACTTTTTCACCGTCGATAACGGCTTTTTGCAAGCCCGCGTCTTTTGGACTTGGAAGCGTTGAAATAATTTTATCCATTAAGTTAAACACGCCGTGATTTTTAAGCGCGCTACCGCCTAAAACGGTAATTGTCGAGCAAGAATTTATGCCGAGTTTAACGCCCCTTTCAATTTCTTCCGGTGAAAGTGCGCCTTCGCTAAAAAACTTATCGAGTAAAACTTCGTCGTTTTCCGCTGCGGCTTCGGTTACGGCAAGTTTTGCGTCTTCATACGCTTCTTGCAAATAATCTGGAATAGGATATTCGTTTCTTTCCCAGTCGCGAAGTACACCGTAAGCAACTTTTATAAAGCCTTTCATTTTGCCGTCAACTACGTTAGGAACTATCATCGGCGCAATTTTGTTACCGTATTTTGCCTTGATTGCTTCAACCGTTTTTATAAAGTTAGAATTATCTTTGTCAAGACCGTTGATAAAGAGCATAGCGGGGATACGGCGACTAACGCAATAGTCAATAGCCTTTTCAGTGCCAACCGTTAAACTTCCGCTTGCGCCTGCAACTATAATTGCGCTATCGCATACTGCGAGCGCCTCAGCCATTTCGCATTCAAAATCGGAAAATCCCGGCACGTCTATAATATTAAACCCGTAACCTTTGTATTCACAATAAGCACAAGCCAAACTAATAGACGACTTCTTTGCTATTTCTTCTGGGTCAAAGTCCATAACGGTGTTACCGTCTTCAACTTTTCCTTGCCTATCTATCGCGTTGCAATTAAATAAAATTGCTTCGGCAAGAGTGGTTTTACCCTCGCCACCGTGTCCTATGAGAGCCACGTTTCTTAATCTGTCTACATCCATAATATAACCTTCCATAAATATTTAGCGGATAACCGCTACTAATATTATACTATTAAACCGCTCGGTTTTCAATAGGCAATTTAAAATTTTTATCTTACTATATAAAAATTACTTCTCACCCTTAAAGTGAGAAGCAACGTTTTTTAGCATATTTCGTAGAATTTTAAAGCAAGATGCAAATAACTCCGCCTCTACCTTCGTTTACAATTCTTGTAACGGTTTTACGCATTTTGTTTTTAGTTTGCTCTTTCATACAACTAATTTTGCTAACTATTTCTTCGCTTATTAAAGTAGAAAGCGGTTTTCCAAAAACGTTAGTTTTCCACACGTTTTCAGGGTTATGCTCGTATTCTTCTTTTAGAAATTCTTTAAAGTCGCTACACTGTTTTTTAGTTCCTGAAATAGGCGAAACTTCCGCATCTACGTTGATTTTTAAAAGGTGCATACAAGACGTATCCGCCTTAATTTTAACACCGTATCTACCGCCTTGTTTAACAACTTCCGGCTCGCAAAGTTTCATATCTGCTTCTTCTGGTATAACTATGCCGTAACCGTTCTCTTTAACTTGCTGTAACGCATCTTTAAGTTTTTTATAATTTTCCTTTGCGGTATTCAAATTTTTAACGTAACTTATAAGTTTAAACTCGTCTTCAACGTTTTCTCCGCAAAGGTCGGAAATGAGTTTATAGAATAAACCGTTTTCGCACTCTAACGCGTATTCCGCCTTGCCTTCGCCAAGATTAAGCATACGATTTTTTAGACCTTTAATGCCGTCGATAGTTAAAAGTGCTTCTTCAATTAAAGAATAATCTTTCATTTTTTCGGTCACTTGGCAAACGTTTTTTACGGTAGAAATTACGTTGCTTATAATTTCGCACGATGGCGGTAAAACTTGCATCCATTTAGGAAGTTTAATATCGAACGAGCGAAGTGGAAATTCCATAAGCAAACTTTCTAAAATGCTAGAAGTTCTTTCTTCGTCTAGTTCTAAAACGTTTAAACAAAGCACTTTTACGCCGTATTTTTTTGAAATATCGTCTGCAAGCGAAAGCGCGCTTTCGCTATCTGGATTTTTACAATTTAATACTATGATAAAAGGTTTTTTGCACTCTTTTAATTTATTAACCGCCTTTTCTTCCGCCTTGACGTAATTTTGGCGTGGAATAGACGAAATTGAACCGTCGGTAGTAACTAAAATGCCGATTGTTGAGTGCTCGCTAATAACTTTTTCCGTGCCGAAACTCGCCGCTTCTTCAAAAGGCATAGGCTCGCTTTTCCACGGTGTTTTTACAAGACGTGGCTCGCCGTTTTCACTATCTCCAAGCGCGCCGTCAACCATAAAGCCAACGCAATCTATAATTCTAACTTTTGCTTGCGCCTTTCCCTTTATTGAAATTTTAACTGCTTCGCCGGGTACGAATTTTGGCTCGGTAGTAGTAATAGTTTTACCCTCACCGGACTGTGGCATTTCATCAATTGCTATTTGACGTTTAGTTTTGCTTAAAATATTGGGCGTTACCATAAGGTCCATTAACTTTGTGATGAACGCCGATTTGCCCGTTCTAACAGGGCCTACAACACCTATATAAATGTCGCCGTTCGTCCTTTTGGCGATGTCCTTATAGATATCGAACTTTTCCATAAAAATTCCTCCCATAAACTGTTAAAGTATATGGAAGGAAAATTAAAAATATGATATTATTTATCTTCTTTTTCGCTAATTTCTTGATTTTGTTGTTTTTTAACTCTTTTCTTTATTATAGTTTCGCGAATCATTTGTAGCCAGTTGGTAGGATGTTCCTCGCCCGCAATTAGTCTTTGTATATTTTTGCGGTGCGCGTACCAAGTTAAAATTATAATTAAAACTATAAATAAGTTAGTCAAACTTGCAACTACTATTTTTGCGCTTATTTGAGACGCTACTGCAATATATCTAGTATAAACGTAATAACACGCCCATATTGCACCCGGCGTAGTTGCTATAAACGAGCCCATTGAGCCGATTTCCGTAAACAAAATAAATACTATTGCCACTATTCCGCTAATTAGCGCAACTTTCCAGTTACATACGGCAAAAACGCCTATCGTGGTTGCTATACCTTTTCCACCTTTAAACTTCATAAAGATAGGAAAAACGTGACCGAGTACTGCAAAAAAACCGCACATAACTTGCGTTAGCATAGATACTTGTAACCCCGAACCTTTAAAGGTAAAGCCGACGTATAAATACCAACCTACGAGCGCTGGAATAGCGCCTTTAACTATATCTAATAAAAGCGTTAAAACGCCTATACCTAAACCGAACGTACGGCTCATATTTAATGTGCCGGGATTTCCGCTACCCGCAGTGCGAATATCTTTGTGTTTAAGTTTAGAAATAATGACCGCAAAATTTACGCTACCAAGCAAGTAAGAGCCTAATGCAAGTAATAAAAACTGCCACCAAGCATAAGCAAAAGTAAGTTCTTGCATAAAATTATTCCTCCGTCTTTTCCCTTGCAAAAATTCTTATCGGCGTACCTGAAAAATCAAAAGTATTTCTTAAAGTGTTTTCTAAAAATCTTTTGTAACTAAAATGCATTAAATCTTGCGAATTTACGAAAATTACGAAAGTTGGCGGACAAACTCCGTCTTGAACGGCATAGTAAATTTTTAATCTTCTACCGTTTTTAGTAGGCGGTTCGGTTGCCCTTACCGCGTCGTTTATAACGTCGTTAAGCATACCCGTTGTAATACGCTTTTGACTGTTTTGATAAACTTCGTTTACGGCGTTGAAAATCTTTTCCGTTCTTTGTCCCGTTTTAGCGGAAACGAAAAGCGCTTTAAAATAATCCATAAAAGCAAGGTCGCAATTTAATTTTTTCTTGAACTCTTCAACGGTGTAGGTGTCTTTTTCAATAGCGTCCCACTTGTTCATAATTACGACGGAAGGCTTGCCTTGCTCGTGAATATATCCTAAAATTTTAACGTCTTGCTCGGTTAAACCCTCAACGCTATCTATAACGGCAAGACAAACGTCCGCCCTTCTAATTGCGCCGAGAGCACGAACTACGCTATAATACTCAACGTCTTCATTGACCGCCTTTTTCTTTCTAATACCCGCCGTGTCGATTATAATATATTTTTGACCGTCGTATTCAAATGGCGTGTCGATAGCGTCACGCGTCGTACCTGAAATATTTGAAACTATCGTTCTATCGTAGCCAAGTAACCTATTAGTTAAACTTGATTTGCCCGCGTTTGGTTTGCCTACTATTGCAATTTTTAAGCACTCGCTTTCTTCTTCGCTATCTATCGCTTCAAAATTAGAACACACTTCATCAAGCAAGTCGCCAAGTCCCTTACCTTGCTCGCAAGATATACCGTACGGCACGCCTAAACCTAATTCGTAATATTCCATTAAAAGCATTTCGTCGTAATTGTCGAGTTTATTAACGGCTAATACGATAGGCTTATTAGATTTTCTTAAAATAGAGGCAACGTCGCTATCGGCGGCGGTTAAACCACCTTTTACGTCACACATAAAAATGATAACGTCGGCAGTGTCTATTGCTATTTCGGCTTGTTTTTTGATGTGAATCCACATTTCGTCTTGCGATTTAAGTTCAATACCGCCGGTATCGATTAAAGTGAATTCTTTACCACACCACTCCGCGTCGCAATAAATTCTATCTCTCGTTACGCCGGGCATATTTTCAACTATTGAAATTTTTTTGCCCGTAACTTTATTAAAAAACGTAGATTTGCCAACGTTTGGTCTGCCAACAACGGCAACTATCGGTTTACTCATAATACTTTCCTTACGTTATTTCCACCGCTTAACGCGTCAAAAAAACTTTGACCCGTGCCAAGCGTGATAATAATTTTTTTGTTTATTTCTCTTTTAAAATGCAAAAGCGTCATATCGTCTAAAAAAACGTCTTCCCCTTGCTTTAAGCATACGTCGGGTAAAATTAAAGCGTCGTAACCGTCGATTACTTTTATGACGTTTTTTAAAATATCGCCACCCGTTAAAAGACCCGTGCAGTTTACGGTTTTACCAAAAAAGTCGTTTTTAACCGCCATTACGTCTGCTTCTAGTCCTTTAACGTAGCCTTTTACTAAATTTACGCTTTCGCTTATAAAACTACTTGCGCTTTCACCGCAAACTAATAAATATTTTGCTTTGTGTTTTTTTTGAGTTAAGCACGAATCTAACTCTTGCTTAAATTTTGCGGTAGTGCCTACGCCGTTTCCAAGTTGTGAAAAATCGCCGTAAACGCTCGCTTCTTCAACGCTTAATCCCGCCTTAAAATAAAATTCGTCGCCTAAAACTACGAAGTTTTCGTTGAGGTTTTTATTTATCTCGCGAACTTGCTTTATAACGCATAAACAATACTCTTTACTTGCGTTTTCAATTTCGTAAAGCCCTTTTCTAAACGCGGTTATACCGCACGGAACTACCGCAACGGATTTTATAAAAGGTCTTAATGCGTAAAGGTCTAAAATCGTTTTTTCAAGAAGCGCTCCATCGTTTACCTTTGGAACTAAAACCACTTGTGTTTCAATAAAAATTCCGCCGTTTGTAAGTTTTTTTAACTTTTCTAAAATATCACCTGCAAAGCGGTTGTTAAGCATTTTTTTTCGTGTTTCTGCATCCGTAACTTGAACGGAAACGTAAAGCGGGCTTAATTTTAAACGGATAATTCTATCGATATCTTCGTTAGTTAAATTAGTTAGCGTTATAAAATTACCGCGTAAAAAACTTTGGCGGTAGTCGTCGTCTTTAACGTATAAAGACTTGCGCATACCCTTTGGCATTTGGTCAACGAAACAAAAAATACAGTTGTTGTGGCAGTTTTTTACTTCTAAACCGTCACTTTCAAAAGTTAAGCCTAAACTTTCATTTTCATACTTTTCAACTTCGGCAGAAGATAAAACGCCGTTACGGTCTAATACTTCTATCGTAAAACTTTCTAAACTATCGTAATAATAATAGTCTAAAATATCTTTAACTTCAAAACCGTTAAACTTTGTAATTTGGTCGCCTTTTTTTATGCCAAGTTCATAGCCTATTCCGTTTTTTTGAACGCTCTTTACTTTTAACATATATTTTATTATATATATTTAACTCGTTTTTGTAAAGTAAATAAACGAGCGTTAAAAAATAAAAGCCTTGTTATAGCAAGGCTTTCGTTTTTAAATTTCAAGTAATTTTTTTGCATTTTTATAAAAAATATGCTCTTTTTCATCTTCGCAAAGTAAAAAGTCGTTAGCGATACCACCTATAAACATACCTATATTGCAAGTAGGATAATCCGAGCCAAATAACAGTTTTTCTTTGCCGACCTTGTCAATTAAAAACCTAACCAAGCCGTGACCACTCATTCCCCCGCCCGATAAATCAATATAGTAATTGTCGCTATACTCAAAGCGCTTTAAGTGATGCGCTAAAATTTCGCCGTTGTTTGGATGCGCGCCAACGAACTTTATATTTTTAAAACGCTTAACCATTTCATCCATACTATTAAGCCTAAAATCTCCGCCCGCGCCGTGAAAACTAACGACCATACCGTAGTGCTCCGCGCACTCTAAAATTTCCGTCATTTCCTTTGAAGCGTAGTCGTTCCAGCCTTGCATATACGCAACGAGTTCACCTATAATTTTAACGCCTAGTTTACTCATTCTTTCAATTTCTAAAACCGACTCCTTTACAAAGGACGGATGAACGTGAAAACCGGGCATATAAAAATCGCCGTAAACTTCTTTTAGATAAAGCGCTTCGTCGTTAAGGGCTTTAACGCTTTCCCACTTAACGTTAAAAATTTCGCCAAGTGGACCGCCAAGCGGTTTAACTACCGAACCGCAAATTTTTTGAACGCCTAATTTTTGAAGGTCTTTTTTAGTGTTTTCAACGCTCGTATTAGCACTGCTAATATATCTGCATATATTAGTTTCATCGCTTTTAAACGGGTGCGTGTGAAAGTCAATTATTTTATAATTAGCCATAACTTTTTTCCTTTTTTTACTATATGACAATTATAAAATAAGTAAAAAAATAAGTCAATACCTTTATTATTTTTAATGCTAAATTCCAAGTTTTTTAAACTCTTTTTTAAGACGCTCCACTATCTTTTTTTCAAGGCGCGATATGTAAGATTGTGAAATAGAAAGCATATCCGCAACTTCTTTTTGCGTAAGTTCTTCCTTGCCGTCAAGCCCGAAGCGCAAATTCATTATTTGTTTTTCACGCTCGGTTAGTTTAGAAAGCGCTTGACGTAAAAATTTTTGCTCGGCACTCTCTTCACTTTTTTTATAAACCATATCAGGGTCAGTGCCTAAAACGTCGGAAAGAAGTAACTTGTTACCTTCGTAATCTACGTTTAACGGCTCGTCGAGCGAAACTTCGCCCTTTAATTTAGACACTTTGCGTAAGTGCATTAAAATTTCGTTTTCAATACAACGCGAAGCATACGTTGCAAGTTTTATGTTTTTATTTGAATTAAAGGTGTTTACCGCCTTTATTAAGCCTATCGTTCCAACGGAAATTAAGTCGTCTAAATCGACACCCGTATTATCAAACTTGCGCGCAATATAAACCACTAAACGCAAATTATGCTCTATTAGTTCGCCTTTAACTTCGCTTTTACCGCTCAGTAATTCTTCTATTTTTTGTTGCTCTTCCTTGGTGGTGTACGCTTTTGGCAAAACTTCGCCACCGCTTAAATAGTATAGCGAACTTTCCGTTTTAAATAACTTTTTTAACAACTCTTTAATTTTTAATACGAACTTCATTTTTCACCTTAAAATAGCGACGGGTGTAGTAGTAAATCACACTCGCCACCGTAAAAATTTTGACTGCTTTTACCTATTAAAACGTTTTTTACCGTGCTGACGGAAACGCCGTTATAAATTAGCAGTTTATCTACTATAAAAATTTGCATTTCGCCGTTGCTACCCGCCGTTTTAAACTTTACTATGCCTTGATTTTTAACCTTTAAATCACTCTCGAAAAGTTTATTCGATAAGTTTTTTGACGCAACTATTATAGGCAAATTGAAATTGCTTTCAAAAAGTAAATTTCCGCTATCGATATACCCGTTTACAAAAAATTTTTTTCCGTTTACAACCACCGCGCACTTTCTTAAATACGGATACGCGGTTTTTACTGAAAGCGCTTGCTTTATAAGTTTAGTAAGCAATAAATATAAAACGTAAACTATTAAAATAGTTATGCCGATAGGCATAAAAGAATTATAGTTAAGCGTAAAATATAAATTATAGTCAACGCCCGCAAAATAAAACAAGGCTAAAATTGTGCCACCTAGTAAAAAAGTATATAGAATAAAAAATAAAAAGTTGACTAAATGCTTTTTTAAACTATCCGTTTTTGCGCTAATTAAACACATCGTAACAGAAAGTAATAACTTTATTATTACTTGCAAAACTGCGGTTATACTAAATAACGGCATAATTACCGCCACGCTAGTTCCTATTAAGGAAGATAAAGCAAGCCTTAAAAAAGACGACCTAACTTGCGCAGTTTTAGTTGACAGTTTTAAAAGTAGAAAATCTATTATTAAGTTGTCTATTATAACGTATTCAACGTAAACTTCCATTAAGCCTAATTTTAAAATAAAAAGACAATAAAAAAAGAGTACATTTTGTAAGTTTGTACTCTTTTTTGTCTATTGTAAAAAATTATAAATCTTCGGTTTTAGGAGCGTAAGGGAAAGTTGAATACTCGTCGCAAATCTTTTTAACTTCCGCGCCGTCGGTAGTTGAAGTTATATCGTCAACCATATCGTCGATAGCAGTTCCGCACTCTCTAATTTGCGCGTCGTAACCGTAATTTCCAACGAAGGCTATTTCACGAAGTCTTATTTGAGTTTCAAAACCTATTGCAAAGACTTGGCTTGTTTTACTCGTATGCTCTTTGTCGCCGTTAGCAAGGTCGTAAATTTTAATCCAACCGTCTTTACTTGACTTTAAATCTTTTTTAGTTAACTTAAAGTCTTTTAAAAGTACGGTGTTACTTTCGCTTTTGCCCGTTCTAATTTTAATAGAAATGGAATCTTTTTCTTCGTAAAGGTCGGAAACGTTTATCCAAATTTCTTTAACGCCCGCGCCTTCCGTAACCGCAACTTGCGCCCAAACGTAACTCGTAGCGCGCTCGCTCGTTTCGGTATTTGCCTTATTTTCAAATTGCATATACGATTTAGGTCCGTTCTTACTATCGTATGAACCGTGGAAAGTAGAAAACATCCACCTATGATAGCATTTAGGATTCGTAGGTGCAAACGAGTCTATAAAGAAACCTACCGCCACTAAAAATATTAAAGCAACCGCAATAGCGGATATAAGTTTAATTTGAAAAACGCTTATTTTAGACTTCTTTTTTACCGTTTTTTGTTGATTTGCCAACTCTCTTTTTTCTCTTTTCGTCATTATAATTATCCTTTTGCTAATTTTTCAAGTTCGCGCATAAACGTAGAAATGTCTTTAAAAGAACGATACACGGAAGCAAATCTAACGTAGGCTACTTCGTCAATCTCTTTAAGCCCGTTCATAACCATTTCTCCTATTTCTTTTGAAGTAACTTCTTGGTCTAGCGTATTGTAAACTTGCTTTTGAACGTCCTCAACTAGTTTATCTATTTTAAACATAGGAACGGGGCGTTTTTCACACGCTTTTATAATACCACTCTTAATTTTGCTAGGGTCAAAAACTTCGCGGTTGCCACCGTTTTTAATAACTAAAATAGGCGTAGTTTCAACCGTTTCGTAAGTGGTGAAACGCCTACCGCATTTTATACATTCACGCCTACGGCGTATCATAGTGTTTTCATCGGTAGAGCGAGAGTCGATAACTTTACTTTCTATGCATCCGCAATACATACATTTCATAAATATACCTCAAAAGCCTTTCTTTTAATTTTAACACATTTATATAATTTTGCAAGCATTTTAATTAAAAACATACTTTATTTTGTGTTTTTACGCTTGCTCGACGACAATTTATTGTGGTAAACGCCTTTTTTGTCAAATCCGCCGTTACTTTTAACTATATCGTTTCGTTTAATTTTTGACTTTTCTTTTTTGCCGTTAGACTGCCGTTTGTTTTCTTCCTTTTCTAACCCTGCTAAAACGTAAGCCTTTTTAATAGTATCTTTGTTTTTTGGCAATCTATACTGTAAGAGCGCGCGTTGCATACGCTTTTCAAGTGGCGACGACGGAATATATACGCTTTTAAGCGTATCAGGGTCAATGCCCGTATAGTACATACAAGTTGCGCGTGTGGACGGCGTTGGATAAAAGTCCTGCACTTGCATAGGCATATAGTTTATACTCTTTAAATACTCCGTGAGTTCTATTGCGTCGTTTAAACGGCAACCTGGGTGCGAAGAAATTAAATACGGCACTAAAAACTGCTTTTTGCCTTCTTTTAAGTTGATTTGCTCGTATCTTTTTGCAAACTCTTTATAGACCTTAAAAGGCGGTTTGTTCATTACTTTTAAAACGTTGTCCGCAATATGTTCGGGCGCAACTTTAAGTTGACCGCTTATATGATGCTTAACGAGTTCGTTTAAAACGTTTTCGTTTTTATCGTACATTATGTAGTCGTAGCGTATGCCACTTCTAATAAACACTTTTTTAACGCCTGAAATTGCCCTTGCTTTTCTTAATAAATTTAAAAATCCCGAGTGGTCAACTTCTAAATTTTTACACGGCGTTGTGCCTATACAATACCTATCTTTACAAATACCGCATTTTTCTTGATATTTGCACGACGGTTTCCTAAAATTAGCGGATGGACCTGAAAGGTCGTGTATATAGCCTTTAAAATCTTCGTCTTTTGTTAAAAGTTCAATTTCTTTTAAAATACTTTCATCACTGCGTGCTTGTATCGCCCTACCTTGATGGTAGTTTATTGCGCAAAATGAACAACTGCCGTAGCATCCGCGGTGGCTAGTTACGGAAAATTTAACTTCGCTAATCGACCTTATACCGCCTTCACTTTCGTAAATAGGGTGATAGGTACGCATATAGTTAAAAGAATAAACCTTGTCCATTTGGCTTTCGGTTAAAGGGTACGCAGGCTTGTTTTGAAGCACTAACTGACCGTCGTTTTGCTCTTGGAATAAAACGCTTGCGTTTCTTGCGTCCGTATTTCTACTTTCTTCTTTAAACGATTTAGCGTAGTTTATTTTATCGCTTATAATTTGGCTATAAGACGGAAGTTTAACGTAGCCTTTTTTAATAAATTCTTCTTCTTTTTGCTTTGGATATTTTATACAAGTGCCGTTTACGTCCTTAATTTTAGAAATAGGAACGCCTTTTTTAAGTAAAGCGCAAATATCCCAAAAGGCGTTTTCGCCCATGCCGTAAACGAGCATATCCGCTCCGCTATCGGTTAGGAGCGACGGCATAATTTTATCCGCCCAGTAGTCGTAATGGCAAAAACGGCGAAGAGACGGCTCTATACCGCCTATTATAACGAAACTTTCTGGAAATAACCTTTTTAAAGTTTTAGTGTAAACGGTTACTTGCCTATCGGGTCTTTTTCCTTCTTTGCTTTTTGGAGAATATACGTCTTCATCACGCTTTTTTTTAGCAACGGTATAGTTGTTGACCATACTGTCAACGACACCACTACTTATTAAATACGCGTATTTTGGCACGGGAAAAGCGTAGTAATCTTCATCCTTTAAAGGTTGAGGTATAATACCTATTGAAAAACCTTCACTCTCTATAAGGCGTGAAATTACTGCGTGGCCGTAGGTTGGATGGTCAACGTAAGCGTCGCAAGAAATTAAAACGAAGTCTAAAACTTTTGAGCCCGTTTCTTTTTTGGAAATTGGTAAAAACATAATTTTTTAATTTTTTTACATACTTAATGTATGCTAATTTTTTTAAGAGTTGTGGTAATTACCTACGTTTTAGCAATAAACGTTTACTCGTACCTACTCGTTTTAACTCAAAAAAAGCAAAATGACGAGCAGGTAAAAAGTAGCGTTAAAGATGCAAAACTTTTTGTAGCGGGTTTATTAGGCGGTGCGCTTGGCGTTTATATTGCTATGTTTGCGCTTTCTTATCGCCTACAAAACTTACTTTTAATGGTTATAATGCCGATACTTATAGTGCTAAATATTTACGTTTTAATTTTAGCGTTTACAAACAACTTTGGATTTGTCGTATCGGCCTTTGTTTAATTAGTTTTTTCGTTAGGAAATACTTTTGAAATAAGTTCGGCGGTTGCGTCGTAACCGGACTCGTCTAAACGGTATTTTCTTGCAGCGGTTTCTATGATAACGGGAATATTTCTACCAGGTTTAACCGGCATAACTATTTTAGGAAGTGAAATGCCTAAAATTTCTTCGTACTGCTTATTACCAAGCCTATTATACTCTCGCTTTTCGTCCCAGTTAACGAGTTCAACTACCATGTCAACGGTTTTTGATTGCCTTACCGAGCCAGGACCGTAAGTTTTTTGAACGTTTATGATTCCTAAACCCCTTACTTCTAGGTAAAATTGAATATTGCTTGGCGATTTTCCTATTAAACTTTCGCCTATATTTTTAACAACTACACTGTCGTCTGCAACCAAGCGGTGACCGCGCGTTATAAGTTCAAGCGCCGTTTCACTTTTACCTATTCCCGCGTTACCCGTAATTAAAACGCCTATGCCGTAAACTTCAACTAAAACGGCGTGAACTACTTCCGTTGGCGATAAAAGTTCGCTTTGATAATTTATAAGTTCGTGTACGATTACCGCGCTTATTTGTTTTGATAAAAATACGGGACACTCGTACTTTTGAGCGTATTTTAAAAGTGAAGCGGGAACGGGCAAGTTGTTTGCAATAATTATGCAAGGAATATTTCTTTTAAATAACTCGTCTAAATTCCTTTCTCTTGCGCTTTCAGGCATAGCCTTTAAATACTCGTGCTCCGCCCTACCTATAACTTGAACTCTGTTATTGCTAAAATGCGTAAAATAACCCGTGAGTTGAAGACCGGGACGCGCAACGCAAATAGAGTCAAGCGTCAACTCTCCCCTACCCTCGTATGCAATTTCTAAATTAAGCGAATTTGCAAAACTCTTTACCGAAACGGTTTCGTCGTGCAAATTAAGGTCGATTTTTTCAGTATTAAAAACGTTCATCTTTAAGTTTCTCCTTTATCTTTAAAGCAAGTTTATTGCCTATGCCTTGCGTTTTTGCAATTTCTTCAAGGCTAGCGTTTGCAATTGATGGTAAATCTTTAAATTTGTTCATTAAAGCGTTTCGCTTTTCCTTTCCTATACCGTCGATTTTTAAAAGAATAGAGTTAAGCGAATTTTTATTCCTTAAATTTCTATTAAAAGTTATTGCAAAGCGGTGCGCTTCGTCGCGAAGGCGCTGTAACATTTTTAAGCAATAGTCCGTTTTTGGTAGCATTATAGAATTTTTGCCGTCAACTGTAAAAATTTCTTCAAGCCTTTCTGCAAGTGAAATTAAATCAACGTTTGGCGCGTACTTTGAAAACAATTCCTTTACGGCGTTAAGTTGACCCTTGCCACCGTCAATCACAACTAAATCTGGCATTTCAAATTTGCCGTCGTCATCGTTTAAACGAAGTAGCCTACGTTCTAAAACTTCACGCATTGAGGCGTAATCGTCGTTACCTTCAACCGTTTTTATCTTAAAACGCCTGTAATCGTTTTTTGACGGCTCGCCGTCGATAAACACTACCATCGAGCCAACTTTATCAACACCACTTATATGCGAAATGTCAAAACACTCTATGCGCTTTGGATAATTTTTTAAATTTAAAATTTCTTTTAAACGCGTGCAAGCAATAAGCGTCATATCGTCTTTATGCTTAACTTTATCTATTTGCCTATCTAAATAATCTTGCGCGTTTTTAATAGCCAAGTCAAGTAGTTGCCTTTTAACGCCTTTTTCCGGCGTAATTACTTTAACTTTTTTACCTTTTAATTTTGTTAAATATTCGCTTATAAGCGCGGTGTCAACACCGCAGTTTTCAATAATTAACTCGTCGGGAATATCGTTATTTTCGCTATAAAAGCGGTTTATAAATTCTTCTATTTTATCGCTATCGCCTTGCGACAAAGTTTCTGCGGTAAAGTTTTTAACGGCGGTAGTTCTGCCGTTTCTAATAAACAACATATTTACGGAAGCGTAAATACCGTCGCTTTTACTAGATAACACGTCGCAAGTTAAAATTCTACTTAAAGACGTAATTTTTTTATTCTTTAAACTGTCTATCATCTTTAAGCGCTCACGACAAACCGTTGCTTTTTCAAACTCTTGGTTTTCCGCGTACGATAACATTTTATTAGTTAAAATTTGTTCAGCGTCGTCGATGTTTCCGTTTAAAAAATCTATTGCCCTTTTTACGTTTACAAGATACTCTTGCTCCGTGCATTTTTTAGCGCAAGGGGCTAAACATAAGCCTAAATGATAGTTTAAACACTCTTTTTTTTGCTTGCTTTTGTTTAGCGAGTGAGTGCAAGGGCGCAGTTTATACGCTTCCGTTGCTATTGATAAAATATCGCTTGCCTTAACACCGAGCATATACGGTCCAAAGTATTTAGCGCCGTCCTTTTTAACTTTTCTAACGATGGTAAAGCGCGGATAGTCTTCCTTTAAATTAACGCGAATATACGGATAACTTTTATCGTCTTTAAGCAAAATGTTATATTTTGGCTTGTACTTTTTTATTAAGTTGTTTTCAAGTGATAGCGCGTCCGTTTCAGTGCTAGTTAAAATATAGTAAAAATCTTCAATATTACTAACCATAGCCAAAACTTTTTGAGTTTTATAACTATTTTGAAAATATTGAGACACCCTATTTTTAAGCACTTTCGCCTTACCTACGTAGATAACTTTTTCATCTTTATCTAGCATAACGTAAACGCCCGGCTCTTTTGGAAGTAGCGCTATTTTTTGTTTTAAAACGTCACTTAACATTAAGGTACTCCAAAAGTTCTTGCTTGTTATTTTTTACTTTTCCGTCAACAACCGCGTTAAGTAAATAGTTTAACTTTTCACTAATTTGCTCGCCTTTAAAACCTAAACCTTTAACGTCAGTACCGTTTACTTTAAGTTGTTTTAAAGTGTAGCACTCGCCGTTTTTTATAATATCTTCAACTTGGCTAAAATATTTTTGGGCGCTTTTTACTCTACCTTCATCATACGGCTTTGCGTGAGATAACGCGTCGCCTATTCTAACTTCCGTTAAGTAGGCTAAAAATTCTACGCCGTATTTTGCCATTTGCCTTTTAATTTGAGGGCGCGGGAGTTCGGTTTTAGTATCGTGCATATAAACTAAACTAGTAACCGTTTTAATAGTTTTATTGTCGGCTTTAAAGCCCTTTAAAATTCTTTCCGCCGTCCTACTACTTTTTGCTTGGTGTCCGTAAAAATGCCCTGCTCCGTCGCTTGAAATAGAAAAACAAGAAGGCTTTTCAATATCGTGAAGAAGAAGTGCAATCCTTACTATCAAATCGCTTTTTGAAAGCGCAACGCTTTTAACTATATGAGTGTAAACGTCGTAGGCGTGGTATTTGCTTTTTTGTAAAAATCCGTCGCATTTTTTAAGTTCGGGAATTATTGTGAAAAATACTTGTTTAAAGTTAGTTAAAACATCTTCAACACCTTTTCCAACTAATATACCGCAAAGTTCGCTATATATTCGCTCAACCGAAACGTTTTTAAGTAAACGCGCGTTGTTTATAATAGCCGTTGCCGTTTCTTTTTCAATTTTAAAGTTTAAAGTAGAAGCAAACCTTAACGCTCTTAGTATTCTTAAAGCGTCTTCTTTAAAACGTAAATCTGGATTTCCTACCGCCCTTACAGTGCCGTTTTTTAAGTCTTCTTTTCCGTTAAATAAGTCTATCACACCGTCTTTTTCGCTATAAGCCATTGCGTTTATTGTAAAATCACGGCGTTTTAAATCTTCGTGTAAATTACTTATATATTCAACTGAGTTTGGATGCCTATTATCTAAATATCCGCCGTCTTTTCTAAAAGTAGTAATTTCATAATTTTTTCCGTTTAAAACTACGGTAACCGTACCGTGTTTTACGCCCGTTAAAATTACTTTATAGTCCTTAAAAACTTTAAGCATATCGCTAGGCGTAGCGGAAGTTGTAAGGTCGATATCGCTATTTTCTTTACCCATTAAAAAATCGCGCACGGCACCGCCTACGGCGTATGCTTCAAAACCGCAAGCGTTTAATTTGTCTATTAAAATTTTACTGTCTTTTAAAAGTTTCATAATTTACAAATTTTTTGCTATTTCCGCAATTTTTCTAAGTCTGTGATTTAAACAACTTTTGCTAACGTTTAAAATGGAGGCAAGCTCGCTAAGCGTTGCGTCACTATGCTCTTTACGCATTACGGCAACCGTTTTTAAAGGAGCGGGCAACACGTCAAGCCCAACGCTTTGTTCTATTGCGTTTATACTTGCAATGCTATTTAAAGAGGCGTTTATTTGTTTTTCAATGTTAGCCATTTCGCAATTTATACGCCTGTTAGTTTCGTTGCGAATATCTTTTTCAATCATCAAGTTGCTTACGTCAAAATAACTCTTTTTTGCGCCCATAAAAAATAAAAGGTCGCATACTTCTTGGCGGTTGTTTAAATAAACCACGTGGCTTTCTTTACGCTCTACTTTGCGCGTAATAAAATCTAAACTTGCCATTACGTCTATAAAATCGTTTGCCGATTGTTCGTTTGAAAAAACGAATTCAAGATGATAACGCGTTTGGCTTTTTGAATTAGTTAAAGGCACGGTTACGCTACCGCTACCTATAAACGCGCCTATAATATACGCTTTTTTACAGCATTGATTTTCTATTAAATACTTGTCTATCGATAAGTTTACCGTTGTTCCGTTTAAACCGCTTTCAACTATGCCTAAATCGGCTAAAACGTTAAACGAATTATTGCTTAAAAGGCTTAAAATATACTTGTTGCGTTTAGTAAGTTTATCTTTTATAGTAGATATTTTTGCGCTTTCGCCGTAAACGCTTAAAATTATATCGTTAAAATAAGAACACGCTAATTTGTTTTCCGTAACGGCTTCAAAGCCTAAAAGTCCGTTTTCAACGCACAAAGTACCCGCCCCGCGAACGAAAGCGGAGAGAGCCGAAATTTTACAACAAGTTTGCTCAAAACTGTTTTTTAATATTTGACTTTTTACTTGTTCCGAAAAAGAAACTTTTTCCATAAATAATAGGCTTGTCCTTACAATTTATTTTTATATTCACTAAAACGGTTTAATTTAGGTATTTTGCCGTTTATATTTACTATTTGGTCTTGGTTTAGATTTAAACGCTTAACAAGGCTTATTGCGTTTTCAACGTTACCTACGCTTGAAGAAACGTGCGCGTCACTACTAATTATAAAATTAACGCCCGTATCAAAAACCTTTTGCCACTCGTCGTCAGTTAGTTGAGTTTTGCGTGCGTCGATTTCAAAAAGCGTGCCGTAGTCACGGCAACATTTTGCTATTTCAACCGCGTCCGCTTTTATATCGTAGCACGGGTGCGCTAATATATCTATCGCGTTGTTTTTTATTGCGTTTAAATACACTTGCGTATTACGCTTTACAAGCGCTTTACTCGGTTTAACGTTGAGTTTTGAAACTAATAGATTATTAAAAAGCAACCTTTTATACTCGTAAAGAGTGTCGTAAGTAATAAACTTATGAATACCCGCAAGGCAAATTTCGTAGTAGATTAAATCACTTTCTTTTAAGCCGAGTTTTCCACTTACGCCTAAAATATTACTCTCAACGCCAAGTTTAACCTTAACGCCCGTTTCTAAATAGGCGTTTTGGCACTCGGCTTGCATATTTTTAAGTTCTTTACTCTTTACGCTAAACATACGGTGGCCGTAGCCGTGGTCGGTTATGGCAATTTCTTTAAGACCTATACTTTTTGCAACTTGCGCGTTTTCAAGTATAGTGCTTTTGCCGTGGCTGTATAGCGTATGAGTGTGATAATCTACCGTAATCTTCATTAAAATTCACCAACGTAAATAACTTCTTCGTTAAGTAATATTTGTTTTTCTTTATAAACTTTTTCTTTTACCGTTTTTATTAGAGCGTAAATATCGCTTGAAGTTGCGCCGTTGCTTGCAACGATAAAATTTGCGTGCTCGTTTGATATTTGCGCGCCGTTTATTTTGTAACCTTTTAAGCCAACCTCGTCAATAACTTTGCCTGCAAAAAATCCGTCGTTTCTAAAAACTGAACCGCAAGTTTTACCCTTTGGATTACGCCTAAAACTTTTGTAGGTTTTTAATTTTTCTTGTATTACGTCTTCTTCCGCGTTTTCCATTAAAAAACACGCCTTTATTACCGTTTCGCCTTTTAAAAACCTACTGTGCCTATACGCAAACTCACACTCGCTTTTAGTGTAAGTTTTGACTTCCGTAGTAACGTATTTAACGGCGTCTGCAATACTTTTATTATAGCAACCTGCGTTCATTTTAATAGCACCGCCAACGCTTGCAGGCACGCCTACTAAAAACTCTAAACCGCTAAAACAGTTATCACTCATTTCTTTAATTACGCTTGAAATTTTAACGCCACAGTCGGCGGTTAGCAAATTACTTTTTACCGTAATTGAATTTACGTTTTTAGTTGAAATAACAACCCCGTCAAAACCACTGTCCGCAATTAAAACGTTGCTACCGTTACCTAAAACCACGTAATTGTATTGACCTTTAACGGTATTTATAGCGGTTAAAAGTTCGCTAGTGTTACGCGGAAAAATTGCGATTTTTGCATTTCCACCCGTACCGTAACTGTTAAGCGTTTTAAGCGAAAAATCAAGTGCGTTAGGTATATTACCTAAAAGCGTAGATAATTGACTATAATTATTTAGCAATATATACTCCCCCTTATTATAAAACATTTATGCAATTTTTACAACTGTTTAAGAAATTTTAATACGTCCGTATCGTAATTTTGGTTTAATATTTGGCTTTTTGCCGTTTCGCTTATAGCGCTTATATCGTTTTTTGATAAAAACGGCGATATAGTGTAGGTAAAGTTAGTATTTTCAAGCACGGTATAATAAGCGTTATCCAGATATAGTCCACTATAAAGCGGAGAAAGCATTTTTATATTTACTAGCGTTTTTTGAATATCACTACTTAATAAAAAATCAATAAACGAAAAGGCGTAAAGCCGTTTAGTTTCATCTTTACTCGTAACTCCAACGTATTGATATAAATCGTTAAAACTTGGTATCGGCGTTGCTTCAAAACTAATTCCTTTATTTAAAAGCCTTACTATATCGCGTTGAGTGCCTACTAAGCACGCGTCTTGACCGTTTAAAAAAAGACTGTACGCTTCTAGCGGTTGTTTTATAACCACGCTATTTGCGTTTAATTTTTCTAAACAAACGGCAACGGTAGATAGATTGCTATTACCTTGGCTAATTATTAGTTTAGAATATTTATTTGAGCCTTTCGTAATTTTAAAATACCCGCCCATGCACCAAGCGGTTAAATATCTTTTATCGTTAAAAGTTCCGCCGTCTTTAACGTTTAACTTTGGTTGACTATACAAATTTTCATAGACGTTTAAACTGCCCGCGCCAAAAGAAATAAGGTCTGGAAGTTCGCCGTTTTCAATTTTTGTTAAAGCGCTTTTTTGCGTTAATGAAGAAACTAAAAACAACACTCCTTTATTCTTTTTTGTAAACTTTGCGCCCACGTTTTTTAAAAAGGTTGCACGACTGCCCGCTCCGCCTTCAAAAGTGTCTATATGCCAAATTCTAAGTATTGCTTTGTACTCTTTTTTTTGACCGCTTGCAGTTAGTTCGCTTGTAAAAAATGGTAGCAATATAAAAGATATTAAAAGAGCAATTAAACAAATTATTGAAAGTGCTTTTTTCATAATTAAACCGTTTATATATAACTATGCAAAGCAATTTTTAAGTATGAAAAAAACGCTACAAATTGCTTTGTAGCGCTTTTGTTTATTTTAAACTATTTCATTATTTTGCCTATTTTATCAATTACGCTTAACGCTTCGCTATTATTTAAGTAGCCCGTTTCAATCGTAAACGAAACGCTTTCGTTTGGCTGTAAAACTTTAATTTGACCGTTGCGTTTTGCCCTTTCGCGACCTAAATGCTCTGCCGTGGCTGGTAGTACGAGTCCCATAGCGTCAACAGTTTTGGTTCTTGAAATCCACCTTATACCTTCCGGTAAATAGTTTATAGGGTGTGATATATAGCAAGCGCCAATGCCTTCTTCGTATTGAAGTGAATACGCGTAGTCGTTTTCATCGC
The DNA here is from genome assembly GCA_045654225.1 of Christensenellaceae bacterium. Taxonomy (GTDB): domain Bacteria; phylum Bacillota; class Clostridia; order Christensenellales; family Borkfalkiaceae; genus HGM11412. Next base: position 50,347 of record JAZOMW010000070.1, read on the forward strand.
CTTTAAATTTTACGTTTAAGCACATTTCAGGGTCGTAGCACTCGTATTTATTGCCAACTTCGTTATGAATAGACGGGTCGTTTTCTAAAAGCATATAATAGTTATCACGCTTATCGGTAGTGTTAAGATAATACGCCTTAACTTCGCTATATTTAGCGCTATATATGAGTTTTGCGCCGTTAAACGGACGGAAATTAAGGTGGCAAAGATACATATAATCAAGCGGAATATCATTTATATTTTTAAGGTTTATATTAACTTTTAAAACGCCCGTGTTTTTGTAAAGTTTAACTTCGGGGTTAAATAAATAATGCTTGTTTTCAATAGTTTTATCAAGACTACCGCCTATTAAAACGTATTCGCCGTCATCGTCCTTATCATAAACTAGGTACGCGCTATCGTAAACCGCCATAGGAAGTTCGCCGTGCGGTGGATGGTTATCGTCACTTTGTGGAACGCCCATTGCAGAAATTCCACAGTGCATTAAAAACGGAGTATAACAGTCGCCAAAAGTATCGCTTAGCACGGGAATAGTAACGGTGCTATCTTGCATTGAAATTTCGCGTCCCATATACTTTAAACGCCAAATTTGTTGACCTTCGTAAGGTAAAATTATAAAAGAAATAACGCCGTTTGAAACTTCAAGCGCCTCAACGCCCGTTTCGTATTTAAAAGCGTTTACCAAAAAAGAATTTTCGTTTATTAGTTGTGTTTTTAAACCTTTAAAATCTTCCCTTTTTAAATTAAGTTTCATAAATTACCACCTTTTACGCGTTAAAAACGCTAGTTTTTATAAGTAAAATTTTAGACTATTTAAACTACGGTGTCAAGTAAAAAGTAAAATTAGTCCTTTCTACCCGTTAAATGCCCTACTTCGTTTAAAGAACCAAATCCGTTTTGCCTAAACGCTTCGTAAACGGTTATTGCAACGGAATTAGATAAATTTAAACTTCTTAAATTGCCCCACATAGGTATTCTTAAAGTGTCGTTATAATACTTTTTTAAAAGCGGTTCGGGAAGCCCGTGCGACTCTTTTCCAAAAATTAAAAAGTCGCCGTCTTTAAAGGTAGCGTCGCTATAAACCTTTGCGCCTTTCGTTGATAAAAAGTGAAAGTTTTGGCCGTTATAATACTTTTCAAAAAGTTCGTCTATACTATCTAAATAATGCAAATCTAAATATTGCCAATAATCTAGCCCTGCTCTTTTTAAATGCTTGTCCGTAATTTCAAAGCCCAAAGGGCGAATTAAAAAAAGCGAGCAATTCGTTGCCGCGCAAGTGCGCGATATATTGCCCGTATTTTGCGGTATTTCAGGTTCGACTAAAACTATATTAAATTTCATTGTGGTTTTACACCCCTTCTTTTATTTGTTACAAGCCTATACGTCTTTTTTATAGGTACTGATATTTCAAGTTCGTTAAGCGGGCTCTTCGAGCAAATTTCGCCGTTTACGTCGCTTGCCATTACGCAGTTGGCGGTTACTAAAATTATAGGAACGCCGTATAAATACGAGTACGCACGCAGTAAAAAATGGTCTTGCTCTTTACTAAAAAAATCGCAAACGTTTACTATAACGTCCGCTTCGCATAAAGCCATTGCTTTAACGCCGTCACTATCTAATAAGTCACTACCAACTATTACGCCTATTTTACCAACGCTCGTGTAATAAACTTTATAACCGCCACCGCAAGAAATTTCAGGGTTATTAAAGTTTAAGCACATATCGCTAATTCCTAAAAGTTTACCTTTATCCGCCACCGCGCAAGACTTTCTAATAATGCCGTAATTATCGGTTATTGCGCCCGAAATAAACACTTTTTGACTGCTACGCGAAAGGGACGCAAACTCTTGAAGTACGCTGGTTTTTCCGCTTAATTCGCTTTTGTAGTTTATGCTTGATATACCGTTAAAACCAAATATCACTAAATGCGCGTTTTGGTAGTTTTGACTATTTACTTCTTTACACACGTTTTTTAAATTGCAATAAACTTTAAACATAATTACCCTTATACATTATATTTACAATTTACTGCAATAGTTACCGTTACATATAATTTAAAATTATTTGGCGCATATCGTTAGCGTTAGTTGCCGAAAAAGCCTTTTCCTTTAACTTTTTACTATCTCTTACGCCTTTTAAGTAAAACGCCATTTGCTTTCTAAAAATAACCGCGCACCTTTCGCTCCCTATTCTTTTTTCAAGTAAGTTAAGATGCATTAAAACGGCTTCTTTAAACGAAAGCGCCGTTTTGCTTTTAGTTATTTCGCTAAATATTAAAGGATTATTCATCGCTCCGCGCGCAACCATAACGCCGTCTGCACCCGTTCTTTCCATTAAAACGTTAGCGTCTTCTTCGTTAAAAACACCGCCGTTTGCAATAACTGGAATTTTAACGGCATTTTTAGCGCTTTCAATTTCCTTAAAGTTTACGTCGCCAGAATATATCGCCGTTCTAACGCGCCCGTGAATAGTTATTAGCGACGCTCCGCTATCTTCACACATTTTAGCAAAGTCTTTGGTTATAAACTTTCCTTCTTCTAAACCTATTCTAAACTTAACGGTTACAGGCTTATTAGAGCATTTAGCAACGCTTTCTATTATTTTAGACGCTTTATTTAAGTCTTTAAGTAGCGCGCTACCTTCGCCGTTGTTAAAAATTTTAGGAACGGGACAACCCATATTGATATCTATGATATCAAACTTTTCTAAATATTCGCTTTGAACTGCCCAACTTAAAACTTCACTGTCATCGCCAAAAAGTTGAACGGCTTTTATCTTTTCTTCGGGGTAGGTATATAAAAATTCGTTAGTTGCTTTTGCGTTGTATTTTAAACCCTTTGCGCTAACCATTTCGGTAAACGCAAGCCCTGCGCCAAGCATAGTGCATACTACGCGCATTTCCGGGCTTGAATAACCTGCAAGTGGCGCTAAAAACACGTTATTCGGCGTTTCTATATTGCCTATTTTTATGCTTTTTATTTCCACTTTACTTATCTTCCTTTACTCTTTTGTAATAATTGTCGAGTTCCTTACTCGTTAAATCTTTAAATTCCTTGCCTTCTAATATTAGTAACTGTTCGAGTTTTTTAAACCTACTTGAAAATTTGTCGATTGTAGTATAAAGCGCGGTTTCGCCGTCAACGCCTAATTTTCTAACCACGTTTACGGCGCTAAATAAAAGGTCACCACATTCGCAAAGTATAGCGGTTTCGTCCTTTGAGTTTTTTGCTTTGATAACTTCTTCAATTTCACTGCGCAACGAAGAAAGCGCGTCTTCAAAGCCTTCAAAATCAAAGCCGTATTTACTTGCGCGTGAGCCAACCTTTTGCGCGCGCATAATTGCGGGCAAGCCGTGTGGAACGCTGTCAACGTACTCAAAAGCGTTTTTATAACCCTTTTCAACCGCTTTGTTTTTATTCCAAGTGTTTAAAGCGGACTGTTCGTCGCTTGCCGTATCTTGACCGAATATATGAGTGTGGCGCGATATAAGTTTATAGCAAATTGCGCTGAATACGTCACTTACCGTAAAGCGTTTTTCTTCTTTAAAAAGTTGAAGATAAAAGGCGCTTTGAAGTAAACAGTCGCCTATCTCTTCAATAATAGCATCGTCTTCGTTACTATTTACCGCGTCAATAAGTTCATAACACTCTTCAATTAAATTTTTTTGTATAGACTCGGCAGTTTGAGCCTTGTCCCAAGGACAACCGTTTTCGCCCCTTAAAACTTCTACTATTTCTTGTAAATCATCGTAGTTAAAACGCGTTTTTTGCGTTAAAGATTGATTTTCAAAATAAAGCGCGGTATCGTAGCCGTAATCTTTAAACCTATCAATTTCGTAAAGTTTTATTTTTTTAACCAATTTGTTGCTCGTAAAAATAACGGAACTTTCTTCACCGAAATAATCGCTTAAAATCAACTTAACTTCACTCGCTAAACTTTTACCGTCAAGCGCGTATATAGCGAAAGGTAGCGTTGGTTTAAAGCCGTTTTTTATATCGTACGCCGAGCAAAAAGTACAATTTGGAGAAACTATTTTTGCCCTTTCTAAACATTTTGCGCCCATTGAAACACCGCTTATAACCGTTGCGTTTTTACACTTTTTTAATAAAATTTTACACGAATTATCTTCGTAAACGCTACCGTCAACACAATAACAAACGTCGCTTTGTTTAAGAAGTTCAGTTACGCGCTTTGCTAAATTTTTGTTAAGCGTATCAAAATTTCGACTCTTTTTATAAACGCCGTCTAAATAAACAACGTTTTCTAAAACACCTTCAACCGATTTTGAAGAAAGTGCGTTTTTAGTTCTTAAAACTACGGTGCTTGCGCTTTTAAGAGCGTTAAGCGCTTTTAAAGAAATATCGTCCTTTTCTACGCCAAGCCCTATTAAAGTTAAGTTTTTCATAATAAATTTCAAGTTAAAGCGTGTTTTATATGCTTTTTACTTGCTCCGTCTTTTATAATATATACTAAATTTATAAAACAAGCAACCAAATAGCAAACTATATCCGTTATTACTACGGCAAAAATATTTATATACGGCACGTTTAATAAAACTATTGTTAGCGGTATTTTTACAAGCATTGCAATTACGCTTGAAACTACTGGAACGTAATATCTACCCATAGCAATTAAAATTGAAGCGGTGGTTTGCATTAAAGGTAGCGTTAGCACGGAAAGCGAGGCTATTTTTAACATTTTAACGGTTGCTTCCGTTTCCAAACCGCTAAACCGCCTATATAAAAGTGATACTGCAAAACTGCTTAAAAAGAAAAATAAAAGAGCAAAAATCAAACTAAAAACAAGTGTTAAAATTAAAGATTCGGCTATCTTTTTTTTATAATTTAACCCCTCTTTTTTTAGTGATGCTATTACGGGAACGGAACTAACCGCAATTCCGTATAAAAGCGCAACCGGTACGCCTACAAGTGATTCTACCGCGCCCGAATATAAGCCGTAAAGCGAGGTTGCGTTTCTAAACGTTTTATTTAAAATATTTACTATTAAAAAACTTTCTATCGTTCTTGCGGAGGGCAAAATTAGCGTGCAAAGCATAACGGGTAAAACGGTTTTTAAAATTAGTTTAGCGTTAATTTTGAGTTTGAAAAAACCGCCGAAACCATCGCTTTTATATTTTTTTAAAAATATAAAATATAGCGCGGTTACAAGTTCGGAAATTGAAACTGCAAGCGTTGCAAAAGTTGCACTAGCAATAACGTTATTTTTAAAAATATAGCAAAGCGTTAAACCAAAAATAAGTTTAACAACCTGCTCTAAAATTTGAGAAATTGCCGTTGGCCTCATATTAGATTTGCCTTGAAAATAACCCCTAAAACAACTTATTACACTTACGAGTAATACTGACGGAGCTATTGCATAATAACAACTTTTAGCAAGAGAATTTCCTTGCAATACCGCTAAATTAGCACCAAAAATTAACAAGCAAATTGAGGCTATTAAACTTAACGGAACAAAAATACACAGTGCCGATTTAAGCACAACGTTTCCGTCGTTTTTTTCTGCTATAAGTTTTGCCATACCGTTAGGTACGCCCGTTGACGACACGGTTAAAAGTAAAGAATATAGCGGAAACACCATTTGATATAAACCTATACCCTCTGCCCCAAGGATATTAGTTAAAGGTATTCTATAAACCGCGCCTATAACCTTAGTTATAAAACCGCCTATCGATAAAAAAAGAGCGCCTTTTATAAGGCTATTTTCAAGTTTTTTCATTATGTAACGAAAGCCTTACACTTCACCGTAGAAGTTATAAAGCATTTGTGAAACGAATTTTAAAAGTTTAATATCGGTTGCATCAAAATTTTCGTTTTCGGCGTGTCCACATACCGCAACCAAGCCAACAGCGTCTTTTTCATCACTAAAAATAGGCATAATAATTTGCATAAAACAGTCTTCTTGCTTGTTTTCCGTAATTTTTATAGGACTTGCTCCCTCTTTTTTAGATAAACTAAAACTACTTTTTTTATTTATTTTGTCAAGTGCGTCTAAACTTAATTTTTCGCCTTTTAAATTAGCAAGTTCGCCTTCGGCTACAATTACGCTTTGGCGGTCAGTTATTAAAACGCTTTTTTGAGTAATTTTTTTAAGACTTTTTGCTATATCTTCAATTTCCTTTACGTTTTTTGAAAGCGGTAAATATTTAGTTACGCATACAACTCCGCTATCTATTGAAATTTCTAACGCGTCACCCGTGTTTATTTTTAAAATTTTTCTTATTTCCTTTGGTAAAACTATTCTTCCAAGTTCGTCAATTCTTCTAATTGTTCCCGACATTTTAAACTCCTTACTACATTTAAGTTTGCTTAAAATTTTGGTTAATATACAAAAAAACGCGTGGCTTAAATTCGCCACGCGCTTATACTTATTTAATTATTTTAACTTTGAAAGCATTTTTGCTTCGTCAAATTTATCTAAAACGTCTTTTTCAGGGGCTTTTGTTAAAAGCGAAACAACTACTATCGTAATTGAAGAAAGAATAAACGCTGGTAAAAGTTCGTAGATTGCAAAAATACCGCCAAGTGGATTAAGTAAAAGTTTCCAAACGAATACCGTTACACCGCCAACTAACATGCCCGAAATTGCGCCTATTTGGTTAGTTCTCTTCCAGAAAAGTGAAAAGAGCATTAAAGGACCAAAGGTTGCGCCAAAGCCCGCCCAAGCAAATGAAACTACTTTAAATATTACGCTATTTTCGTTCCAAGCAATAATAACGCCTATTATTGAAATTGCAATTAAGATAATGCGTGAAACAAGCATAATTTCTTTATCGCTAGCCTTGCGCCTAAAAATACCGCCGTAAATGTTTTTAGAGAAAGCCGATGCGGCAATTAAAAGATAGGAGTCTGACGAACTTATTGTAGCCGCTAAAACGCCCGCCATTATAACGCCTGCGATAAGCGGTGGTAAATAACTTTGAGAAATAAACAAGAAAATGCTTTCGGCTTTCGACGCGGTGTTAAGTTCGCCGTTATAAGAGAAAAGTGCCCTACCTATAACGCCTATCATAACCGCAACGAAAAGTGAAATTACAACCCAAACGGTTGCTATTCTTCTTGACGCTTTAAGTTCGCTTGGCTTTCTAATTGCCATAAAACGAAGTAATACTTGTGGCATACCAAAGTAGCCTAATCCCCAAGCAAGCGCTGAAAGTATAGTTATAACGCTATAAGTTTTAGCGTCGCCAAATTGCGCTAAACCGCCAACTACTTGTTGAACGCCGCTTTCGTCAACTACCGGAGTAGAAAGTTTAAAGAGTGATAAAAAGCCCGGAATATTTTTAACGTTTTCAACGACTTGCGCTATACCGCCAACGTTTACTATGCCCACAATAACAACGACCGTTAAAGCAACTATCATTACTATTGCTTGCATAAAGTCCGACGCGCTTTCGGCTAAAAATCCGCCTATAAGCGTGTAAAAAATTACGAAAACCGCGCCTACAATCATAGTAGCGTGATAGTCAAAGCCAAAAAGCGTGCTAAATAATTTACCGCACGTAACGAAACAACTTGCCGCGTAAACCGTAAAGAAAATTAAAATAAACATTGCCGAAATACTTAAAATAATTTTCTTTTTTTCATTAAAACGGTTGCTAAAAAATTCAGGTAACGTGATGGCGTTTCCTGAAACTACCGAGTAGTTACGAAGTCTTTTTGCAACTATAAGCCAGTTTACGTAAGTACCTACTGCAAGGCCGATAGCCGTCCAAGCAGCGTCCGCAATACCACACCAGTACGCTAAACCCGGTAAGCCCATTAGAAGCCAACCGCTCATATCGCTTGCTTCCGCGCTCATTGCAGCCACCCAAGGACCAAGCGAGCGTCCGCCTAAAAAGTATTCGCTTGAACTTTGTTTTGACCTTTTAGCAAAATATAAGCCTATACCTATAACTATAAGCATATACGCTATCATTGATATCATTATTTGAATTTGAGAACTTGTCATAATATCTCCTAATAATTTATTAACGGCTAACCGTTTATAAACTCTAATACTTTACTTGCGCTAACCGCGTAGGCGGAAATAAACTCTCCGTCTTCCGTAGCGCTTGTTGCGTAATTTATTCCGCAAATTTCGTACGAATAGTTAAGTAGCACTCCACCCGATGAACCGCTGTAAATAGGCGCGTCGTGTTCTATAACTTTAAAATTTACGTTTGAATCGCTACCGTGCCCGTCAACCGTAACGAAAGTATATCTTAATACCTTTCCTAACGTTACCGCGTTTATTTGACCGTTTGGAGCACCTACGGCAATAACTTTATCGTTAGCGGTAGCATCGCTTTCTACAAAGTTTAAAATAGTAAATAACTCGGTTGAAGTAAATTTTAAAACTGCAAGGTCGTATTTAGCGTCGCTTTTAACGAGAGTTGCGGAATGCTCGCCACCAAAACAGTCCCTAACCACGTAACTTGTACCGTTGCTTATAACGTGATTGTTCGTTAGTAAGTAATAGGTAAACCTACTGCCAAAATCTTCTTGCTTTGAAAATACTACTCCGCTACCTTGCGCATGCTTTTCACTACTTGCGTTAACCTTTTGATAAACGTCAACCGTAAAAGTTGCCGTTATTATGCCGTTTGAAGTAAAGCCGTTTACAACTTGCTTATCTTCACTTTGAACCAAAGTTATGCAAGCGCTTGAAAAACTTAACGAAACAAAAAGCAATATCATTGTAACTAACTTTTTTAATTTTGCCATAGATATTGTATATTATATACTATTTTTAATATAATTTCAATTTTATTTTTGCTAAAAATAAAAAAACACCCTTTTTTAAAGGGTATTTTTTTCTAATTTATCGTTTTTTTGAGTTACAAGAGCCTTTACAATTAGCGCAGTCGCACCCACAAGAACTCTTGCCGTTCTTTTTATCAATTATTGCCTTAACTATAACCGACGTAACGAATATAGAGCATGCAACTATAAGTAATATTTCAAAAGGTCTCATTTTTAACTCCTTTTTGCTCTTTTATTTTTATATGCTATTATAAACGCTACAATTAAAAATAAAGCAAGGTAAATAAACGCCGTCCACCACCAAGAGCCTACTAAATATACCATTGAAGAAGCAACGTATGACGCAACTAACCAAAATAATAAAGTGTATTTAAAGGTTTTGCCTTTGTTAAGTTCGCCACGCGCCGTAGCAACGGTAGCAAAGCAAGGAATTGTGGTCATATTAAACGCGATAAAGGAAAGAAGCGCGGGAACGGAAACGTTCGTTGCTAAAATCATTGCTTTAACCGCGTCTACGCCGTCTTCGGCTAAAATATCAAGTCCGCCAAAGTCCTTATTAGCAACTGCAATTAAGCAAGTTGCAAGCGTTGCAAAAGTTGCAATAACGTTTTCCTTTGCAATAAGACCGGTAATAGACGCAACAACGAAAACCCAGCCGTAGTCGCCAAGTTGACTGCCAAAGCCAAGCGGAGTAAAGAGTGGCTGAATAAGTTGACCGAGCCCGGCTAAAATACTTTCGTTAATTTGGTAATCTTCTAAAAATTTCCAACTAAAATTAAAGTGAGTGAGCACCCATATAACGATAGTTGAAGCAAGAATTATAGTAAACGCTTTTTTTAGGAAGTGTTTAGCTTTATCCCAAAGTAAGCGCATAGTATTACTAAATTTTGGCAAGCGGTACGACGGAAGTTCCATAATAAACGGAGATTCGTCGCCTTTAAGGCTAGTTGAGCGCATTAGTAAAACGGCTAAAACGGCTAAAATAACGCCTAAAAGATACATTGAATAAGTTATTATATCAGCGTTTCCTACACCGTAAAACGATACTATTCCGCCCGATATTGCCGTTAAAATAGGAAGTTTTGCACTACAAGAAAAGAAAGGTATAACTCTAATTGTGGCAACTTTTTCCTTTTCATCAGCCAAAGTTCTAGTGTTTATCATTGCGGGAACTGAACAACCAAAGCCCATAATCATAGGCATAAACGACCTACCCGATAAACCGAACTTTCTAAACAACTTATCAAGTATAAAAGCAACGCGCGCCATATAACCAGAATCTTCTAAAATAGAGAAGAATAAGAACAAGGTTAAAATCCAAGGAAGGAAAGATAAAACGCCCGAAACACCGTCTAAAATACCGTTATTTATTAAGCCGACTGCCCAAGTTGATAAACCACTATTTTCTACTAATCCGTGTAAAAAGCCGAATACTTCGCCAACTATAATTTCGTTCCATAAATTGTTTACTATCGAGCCAAATGAAAAAACTGCGCCGTCGTAAAAACAGGAAAGTATTTTAACGAAGTAATTTATATAGTCGCCGTCTTCGGTAAGTAAGCCTAAATCGGCAAGTGACGGAAGTTTGAATATTGCACCTAAATATAAAAAGTCGTTAGAAAAAGTAAGGTGGAACATAGAAAAAAGAATAACCAAAAATATAGGCAAACCAAAATATTTATGAGTTAAAATTTTATCTATTTTATTCGATTTATCGCTAACGTTCGCCTTGTTTTTATTTCTTTTATACGCAGGCGAATAATGTTTGGTTACGTACTTATATCTACCGTCCGCAACGAGCGCTTCATAGTCCGTGCCGAAAACTTGGTGAGTGTAAACTTCTTTAAAGTCGTCAACCATTGAAACGGTTTCTTTATGCATTTCAACTTCAAGTTCGTCGCCTTCGATAAGTTTAATTGCGTGGAAAAGCGGATTTTTAACGCCGTGACCTTTTAACGCTATTTTAACGTCGCCTATAACGTGAGCAAGTTGCGTTTCGCTTAAAACGGTTTCGCCCTTTCTTTCTATTTTACTTGCTTTAAACGCCCTTTCCATTAAAGTATCAAGCCCAACGCCTTTTAACGCCGAAACTTTAACAACGGGCAAGCCTATGCGCTTTTCAAGTAAAACTTCGTCAATACTATCGCCCGCTTTTTCAACTTCGTCTATCATATTAAGTGCGATAACGATAGGCACGTCAATTTCCATAAGTTGAGTGGTTAAATATAAATTGCGTTCTAAATTAGTTGAATCAATAATGTTTATAACGCAATCGGGTTTTTCATCTAAAACGTAATTTCTAGCAACAACTTCTTCCGGAGTATATGGCGAAAGCGAATAAATGCCAGGTAAGTCAACAACTTCAATCGGCTCTTTATATTTTTTATATACGCCTTCACGCTTATCTACCGTAACGCCCGGCCAGTTGCCAACGTGCGCCGTTGAGCCGGTAAGCGAGTTAAATAACGTAGTTTTACCGCAGTTTGGATTACCAACGAGTGCAACCTTAATCATTACTTAACCTCCATTAACACGCAGTTTGCTTCGCTTAAACGAAGCGTTAATTCATATCCGCGTAAAGTAATTTCAATAGGGTCGCCAAACGGCGCGCGCTTTCTTAAATAAATTTCAACGCCCGGTGTTATTCCCATATCAAATAAGCGCCTTTTAATTTTACGCTCGGCATTTACGTTTACTACTTCCCCTTTATCTCCTATGGAGAATTTGTCTAACGTTTTTTGCATCTTATCTCCTTTACAGTTAGCATAGGCTAACTCAATACCGTTAAATATAGTTAGCCGTTGCTAACTAAAATTATTATATCTAAATTTATGACTTTTGTCAACAAAAAATTACAAGTTTAAAAAAAAGTTGAAAGCAAAAAATAATTGTGATATAATATAAAAAATAGGTGTAATATGAAACTTTTAGAATCAGGACAAATGTATTTAGAAACCATACTCGTTTTATCTAAAAAAACGGGCGCGGTACGTTCTATTGACGTAAGCGAATATATGAATTATTCAAAGCCAAGCGTAAGTAGAGCCATGGGCTTACTTAAAAACGGCGGTTTTATTGATATTGACAATAAAGGCTTTATAACTCTTACGGAAGACGGCAAAATTTACGCGCAAAAAATATATGAAAGGCACAACGTTTTAACTAAAATGCTAGTGCATTTAGGCGTAGATAACGAAACCGCTTTAAACGACGCTTGTAAAATCGAACACGTTATTAGCGACGAAACGTTTAACGCCTTAAAAGAATACATTTCAAAAATTTAAAATATAAACGCCCGTTTAGATAATTTCTAAACGGGCTTTAATTTTATTCGTCTTTATTAGGTTCTTCTTCAACGGTTTCGTTTATTGTAACTTTAACTTCAATAACCTTTTTACGAGTTGCTTTTACTACTTTAACCGTCAAGTTTTGGTAGTTAAATTCTTTGCCTGCAATAGGAAGTTCTCCAAATTGTTCGGTTACCCATCCGCCTACGGTGTTAGCGTCAAACTCTTCAACTTCGTCAATTAAGTCAAAATGCTCAAAGAAGTTGTCTAAACTCATTTTGCAGTTTACTAAATACGTATCGTCGTCGTTTTTAACTATTTCTTCGTCAAACTCGTCGTATTCGTCGTAAATTTCGCCAACTAATTCTTCAATGATATCTTCAACGGTTACTATACCCATAGTTCCGCCGTACTCGTCTAAAACGACTGCCATATGCATTTTTTTAAGTTGAAGTTTTCTAAGTAAAGCGGAAATTTTAGTATGCTCTACCACAAAAATGACTTCTTGCATAATGCTTTTAATATCAAAGTCTTTTTTGTTATAATTTCTATAAAAATCTTTTTGGTGAATAATACCAACTATGCTATCAATATTACCGTCGTAAACGGGAAGGCGCGAATACCTTTCAGTTTCAAAAAGTTTTTTAATTTCGCCTTTTTCCGCGTCTAACGAAACGGATATAACGTTTATTCTTGGAATTAAAACGTCTTTAACTTCTAAATCATCAAACTCGATAGCACTACGAATAAGGTTGCTTTCTTCTTCTTTTAAAGTACCGTCTTCGGTGGCTTCGTTTACTATCGTTATAAGTTCGTCGTCGGTAATAGTATCGTCGTTTTTAACTTTAAAAATTTTGCCAACGAGCGCGCCTATTCCACTAAATATAAACGTGAGCGGATAAAGCAAATAGTAAAAGAAAATCATTAAGGGGTATGAAAAACTAGCCATTTTTTCCGGCATTGATTTTGCAAGCATTTTAGGCGTTATTTCGCCGAATATTAAAACTACAACCGTCATTATTACGGTAGAAATTACCGAATAATTAACGCCACTCGTTAATATTTTTTGAAAAAACAACATCGATAAAGACGATGCAGTAATATTTACAATGTTATTTCCTACGAGTATGGTAGATATAAGTTTATCGTATTTATCGTATAAATTAAGCACTTTTTGATAGTTTTTATTTTTAAGTGCTAAACTTTTAACTTTAATTACGTTTAAACTTGTGTAAGCCGTTTCAGTTGATGAAAAGAAACTTGAAAGTAAAACAAGTACGATTATCGCTATCAGTAGCGACGGTGTGCCGTCAGGCATAATAATTTATTAACTCCTTGATTCCGTTTAATATTTTTTTAGTAGGCGATATCACAAAAGATGGTTGATTTTAGCAAAATTTTACTTTTGCGGTTTGGCGAGGAAAATACAAAAAAGACAAGCGTTATTGTGAGGGCGCATACTTGCAAAGTATGTAACCAAACAAAACGCGAAGTATTTTAAAGTATTTTTCCGTCAAAAAAACAAACAGATATTGTGAAGAAGCCTTTTAATAACGAAATTCTATTTTTTTATATTCGCCGTATTCTAAATACGGTTTTTTATTAAAATAATAATTGCCTTGCTTTATTAAGCGCAAGCCTTTGTTTTCTAAATAGGTTTCAAATTCTTGCTTTTTAACGCCCTTTTTAGATAAAAACTCGTAAAGCGTGTTTTCGGCTAAACCTTGTATTTCTTCTAAACTATTGCCGTTTGCTTTATTCATAGTTGCGTTAAACGAGTTTATAAACGCGGAACGCTCTTTTTCACTTGAAAATGAAGAAGAAAAATCTTCCGTATATATATTAACCGTTTCCTTAATTATCTTTTTAAGTTGGTTAAGGTTATAAGAAAGCGGACGGCGAACGTCACTAAACCTACCGTTTTTAATTACCGCGTAGTAGCCTTTTTCATCTTTAAATAATGCGTTGTACGGATTTTCGTAAAATTCTACTAACCCGTCGCTATTTATTAAAGCGTCGAATTCGTTTTGCTTTTTAGTTAAAAAGTCTAATAAATCTTCCGTTTCTAAAACCCTACTTGAAAGGTCTTTTACAAATTCAGTTTCCGCGTTAGTGTGCGCGTTAAAGCATAAAAATTTTTTGAATATAAAAACTATAAAATCCCTTGCTTTTTCTATCGTAAAATACTTCTTTTCATAACTTTCGTCAACTTTTACGTTTTGTAAATAATTGATAAGTTTTGGTTCTTCTACAAAAGTTTTAGTGTCTAAAAAAGCGTTCTTAATGGTCTTTATAGGCTGTATGCTTTTTGTAAGTTCAAGCGCTTCTTTTGCCTTTATTTCTTCAATTTCTTTGTACATTTTTTCAATACAATTCATAAAAACACTCTTCTTTAACTAAAATTTAAACATATAGTATTATACTATACAATTTGCAAATTTGCAACTTTTTTATGAATTTAGGCGCATTTATTATAATATAATATTCTATAAAATCTATTTTTATAGCCTTTTTTATGACTACGTTAGAAATTTTTATAATACTTACTATATCTTGCTGGTTTTTAACTTCGCTTTTGCTTATATTTTTTAAAAAAGTAAAAACTTGCTCTAATTGTAAAAACTGTAAATTCTGCAAAAAGAAAAAACGCTTAAAATAAGCGTTTTTTTACTAGCGTTTTGAGAATTCGCAACCGCAATAGTTTTGTCTATATAGGTTATACTGTTTTGATAGTTCAATGCTTTTTAAATACCCGCCGTCTTTTTTAAAGTCGCTAAACAAACAATTTACGCCGTAAATTTTAGAATATTTATCTAAAAGTTCGTTAAGCCATTGTTCGTTTTTATGCGGGCTAACTGAAAGCGTGGTGGTAAAGTAATTAAAGCCGTTTTCACGGGCAAACTTTGCCGTTTCTTCAATTCGTATTTCGTAGCAAATTTTACAGCGTAAGCCCCTTTCTTCATCTTCTTCACGCCCTTTAATAGCGGTGTAAAAATCGCTTGGATTATAACTTCCCGCCACTACCTTAACGGCGTTTCCGTACGCTATTTTACAAAATTCGATTTGCTCGTTTAGGCGTTTAAAATACTCTTCGCTACTCGTAATGTTGGGGTTAAAATAAAACACGGTAACCAAAAAATATTTTGTTAACCTTTCTAAACAAAGCGACGAGCACGGGGCGCAACAACTATGAAGTAGAAGCGTTGGCTTACAACTTGTATCAAGTTCGCTTATTTGCTTTTTATAAAGCAAGTCGTAATTAGTTTTGTTTTGTTTCATCTAAAACCGCTTTATAACCTTTACCGTATTTAACGCATTTTGAAACTCTTGAAAGCGTTGCCGAAGAAATATCGGTTAAAGCAATAATTTCCTCGTAAGTTTTGCCTTCAAGCAAAAGTTTTGCCGCTTCAATTCTTTGAACCATTTGCTCTAATTCTTTAAACGTACAAAGGTCGTCGAATAAATTGCGACAGTCGTCTATCGTTTTAAGTTTTAAAATAACTTCGTAAAATTCTTTAATGCTGTTATCGTTTATTCCCATAACTTATCCTTCATTTTTATAACTTGTTAAAAAATGTTTAGTGAGTTCGTTTTTAGGATTGTCAAAAACTTCATTAGGCGTGCCGAATTCACAAACTTTACCGTCTGCCATAAAAAGCACTTTGTCTGATATAGATTTAGCAAATTCCATTTCGTGCGTTACTATAACCATAGTAATTTTAGAAACTTGCTTTAATTCTTTAATAACTTTTAAAACTTCGCCCGTAAGTTCTGGGTCGAGTGCGGAAGTAGGCTCGTCAAAACACAAAATTTTTGGCTTTAACGCCATTGCGCGCGCTATTGCCACGCGTTGGCATTGACCGCCCGATAACTGACAAGGATAGTAATTAACCTTATCACTTAAACCTACGCTATTTAAAAGTTGTAAGCCGTATTCTTCGTTTTCTTTTTTAATTTGTTTTAGTTGCTTTTTTCTTTCAAAAAAGCCTAATTTTTGCTTTTTTAACCTTGTTTCCGCCCTTGCGTTTAGCGCTAAGGTAAGGTTTTGAAGCGCCGTGTATTGCGGAAATAAATTGAAACTTTGAAAAACTAAACCAAATGTTAAGTTATCATCGCCGTCAGCCTCGGTTTTGCTTTTAGGGAAAACCGTTTTGTTATCAACTATAATTTCGCCACCGTTAGGCGTTTCAAGGTTGTTTAAACATCTTAAAAAGGTGGTTTTGCCGTTACCGGACGAGCCTATTACAGACAAAACTTCGCCCTTTTCAATAGCAACGTCAATACCCTTTAAAACTTGAAGTTCGCCAAAACTTTTAGTTAAATTTTTTACTTCTAAAAATGCCATAATTAC
>JAZOMW010000071.1:0-14970 GCA_045654225.1 Christensenellaceae bacterium
GTAAAACCGTTAAAAAGAATAGCCAGCATTTAGTTTTTGGCTACGATATAAATGAGTTGACGGTTTTAAAAGCACAAATGACTAACGCAATAGACGGAATTTTAAACGAAACTACCGTTTTAGACGTTGATTTATTGATAGTTGCAACTAATCCAAACGTTTTTGAAAGTGCGGTTGAAAGTTTTTTGCCACTTTTAAAAGACGGCGCAACGATAATAGATTTTTGCGGAACTAAAAAAAGCGTTGTTTTGGCTATGAAAACCATGGCTAAAACTTATAAAAACTTAAAGTTCTTTGGCGGACATCCTATGGCGGGTAGAGAATTTTCGGGTTTTGACCGTTCTACCTCAACGTTATTTTCAAAAGCGTCGATGATATTAGTTCCTATAAATAGCGATATATTCGATAACGAGCGCGTTAAAAAACTCTTTTTAGAACTAGGATTTTTAGAAGTCGTTTTTACAACGAGCGAAAATCACGACAAGGTTATTGCATACACTTCGCAACTTTGTCATATCGTTTCAAACGCGTTTATAAAAAGCAAAACTTCACGCGAGCATTACGGATATTCTGCGGGAAGTTATAAAGACTTAACGAGAGTTGCAAGGCTTGATAGTGAAATGTGGTCGGTTTTAATGCTTGAAAATAAGGACAATTTACTTAATGAACTTGAAACGTTAATAGATAACTTGCAAGTTTATAAAGAAGCCCTTAAAAACAACGATAAACCTATGCTTAAAAGCGCGTTACAAGAGGGTAACGATATAAAAATTGCAATAGACTTTTCAAATACGAAACAAAAATAGTGGAGAAATATGTTAAAGTTAAACGTAAACGCATCGTCAAATTACACTATAACTATCGATAATTCTTTAAATTCGTTTGAAACTTCGGTAAAACCTATATTAAAAGGCAAAAAAATAGCGGTAATTTGTGATGAAAACGCAAAAAAATTACATATAAAAGGCTTAAAAAAGGCGCTCAAAGGCGAAAATTGTTATTATTTTACGGTAAAGAGTGGCGAGCATAGTAAAAGTGTTAAAAGTTACATTAAACTTATAAACAAACTTGCCGAAAACTCCTTTACTAGAAGCGACGCGGTTTTAACTTTTGGCGGTGGCGTGGTAGGTGACCTTGGCGCTTTCGTTGCGTCAACCTATATGCGTGGAATTACGCTAATTGCTATGCCTACAACATTACTGTCTATGGTAGATAGTTCAGTTGGCGGAAAAACCGCCGTAAACTTAAAGAACGGCAAAAACTTGCTTGGAACTTTTTATCAGCCAAAGGCGGTTTATATCAACACCGAATATTTAAAAACTTTGCCAGAGCACGAAATAATGAGCGGTTACGGTGAAATTATAAAATACGCGTTTTTAAGTAAAAACGTGTCTTATTTAGATATTGCAAAAGGCGATAGCGAAAGTTTAATTTACAAGTGCTTACAAATTAAAAGCGAAGTTGTAAATAAAGATGAAAAAGAAAGCGGTTTAAGAAAAATTTTAAATTTAGGCCACACTTTCGGCCACGCTATTGAAAGTTTATCTTCCTACTCAATTTCTCACGGCGAGTGCGTAGTTAAAGGAATAAAACTTGCAATAGATTTTTCTAAAAAATATTACGGATTAAGTCAAGAAAAAGTACAAGAAATGTACAATCTTTTAACCGTTAAAGGTCACGACTTAACGGTTGATTATTCAATGGAAGATATAATAAAACAAGTGTATAGCGATAAAAAGCGTAAAAACGATAGCGTTAGTTTTATTGCTATAAAAGATATAGGAAACGTTTTAATAGAAGACGTTTTAATTAGCGATTTATCGCTATAATTGATTATGAACATTTTAGTAAAAGAAAGCAAAATAAACGGAAGCGTAATTGCCTCGCCGTCAAAATCATACGCGCATAGGCTAATTTTAGCATCGTTTTTAAGCGGACAAAAGGTTAAAATAAATAACGTTGGCACGTCGCAAGACGTTTTAGCAACTCTAAACGCGGTTAAGGCGCTTGGAGCAAGCGTTGAAATTTACGATAACTATGTTATCGTAGAAAGAAAAGATTTAATTGACGGCGCGGTTTTAGACTGCAACGAAAGCGGTTCTACTTTGAGGTTTTTAATGCCTATCGTGCCCGCGTTAAACGTTAGCGCAACGCTTACGGGGAAACCGGGTTTACTATCTCGCCCAAACGACGGTTTAATTGATTGCTTACAAAAAAACGGAGCGGAAATAAACGGTTTTAATATAAGCGGAAAATTAAAAAGCGGAACTTATTATTTGGACGCGTCCGTTAGTTCGCAATACGTTACGGGGCTTTTACTAGCACTATCTATCATAGACGGCGTAAATAAAATAGTTTTGGTAAACAAAATAGTTAGTTCGCCTTATATTTTAATAACTATTGACGTTTTAAAAACCTTTGGCGTTGACGTTAGTTTTGACGGCAACGTTTTAACAATCGTTGGCAACTCGTATAAAAACAAAGTAGAAGAATTAACCGTTGAAGGCGACTGGTCGGGCTCTGCGTTTACGCTTGCGCTCGGCGCGGTAAACGGCTCTGTAACGGTTAAAAACTTAAACGTAAACTCCAAGCAAGGCGATAAGGCTATTTTAGATATATTACGCGATTTTGGCGCTACGGTAAAGGTAAGTAACGATGCCGTAACGGTAAGTAAAAATTCTTTAAATGGAATTGAAGTTGATATTGACGCTATACCCGATTTAGCGCAAGTTATAGCGTCGGTAGCGTCTAACGCAAACGGAAAAACGGTGCTTAAAAATATTTCAAGGCTCAAAATAAAAGAAAGCGATAGGGCGCTTGCCATAGTAAATTCGCTAACTAATTTAAATGTAAACGCAAAAATAGTTAACGATACTATTGAAATTATAGGCGGTAAAAAACACGGCGGTATAATTGACGGCGGTAACGACCATAGAACCGTTATGGCTGGCGTAGTTAGCGGAGTAACGGCAAGTGGCAACGTTAAAATTTTAGGCGCGCAAGCAATAAATAAATCTTATCCAAATTTTTTAGAGCATTTTAAAAATTTAGGTGGTAAATACGATGTCATTATTTAACGGCAAAAATATTCAAGTTGAAATTTACGGCGCTTCGCACGATAAAGAAATAGGCGTTAAAGTAAAAGGTTTTCCGTCCTTTAAAATCGACGAAGAACAACTTAACGACTTTTTAAATAGACGTAAAGCAAGTAGCGGAGTATTTTCAACTCAAAGAAAGGAAAGTGATAAACCTTTATTTATCAGTTTAGAAAACGGCGTTATAAACGGCGAATTTTCGGCTAAAATAATAAACGAAAACGTAAATAGTAAGGACTATAACAACTTACTTGGAAAACCGCGCCCGTCTCACGCGGACTACGCTTGGTTTAAAAAGGACGGAACGCTTGATTTTAGCGGTGGCGGTAGGTTTTCGGGTCGTTTAACCGCGCCACTTTGTATTGCGGGCGGTATTGCTAAACAATATCTTGAAAGTAAAGGTGTGTCAATTTGCGCCTACCTTAGCCAAATAGGTAATGTGAAAGGAAAGTCGTATAAAGACGGCGAAATAATAAAAGAAGAAATTTTAAAACTTCGTGATAACGGTGCAATTCCAAGTTTATCTAATAAGCAAGAAATGCTTGACGCCATTATAAACGCTAAAAACGACGGCGATAGCGTAGGCGGTGTTATTGAGTGTATCGTTTACGGCTTAAACGCAGGTGTTGGCGACAATTTATTCGGCGGTTTAGAAGGTAAAATTTCATATCTTTTATATTCAATTCCAGCCGTAAAAGGCGTAGAATTTGGTTTAGGTTTTGATTTAAGTAAAATGCAAGGTAGCAAATCTAACGACGCGCTTTACTATAATGGCGGACAAGTTGAATTTAAGTCCAACAACATGGGCGGTATAAACGGCGGAATATCAAACGGCGCGCCTATAACTATGGCGGTTGCTATAAAGCCAACGCCGTCGATTTTTAAACAGCAACAAACGGTTGATTTGATAACCAAACAAAACACTACTATAAAAATTGAAGGTAGGCACGATAGTTGTGTGGCAGTTCGCGCAGTGCCTTGCGTAGAAAGTGCGGTGGCGCTTGCTATTTTAGACGAGATTTTAGGAGAATAATTATGGATTTAACAAAGTTAAGAGAGCAAATTGATTGCATTGACGATAAAATTGTTGAACTCTATAAAGAGCGTATGGAAGTTTGCAAAAACGTTGGTATAGAAAAAGCAAAAAGCAATAACAACGTTTTAGACCTTAATAGAGAAAGTAATATTATTTATAGGCTTACTTCAAAAGTTGATAGTGACTTAAAGTTATACGTTAAAGAACTTTACGAAGTAATGTTTTCAACGAGTAGGGCGTATCAATCAAAGTACGTTAAAAAGGAAAGTGAAACCGTTAAGCAAATTGAACAGCTTTTAGAAAAAGGCGTTCTTGAATTTCCCGTTAGCGCTTCCGTTGCGTGTCAAGGCGTTGAAGGTGCAAACAGTATGACCGCAACTAAAAAATTATTCCCTATAAGCAATATAACTTATTTTAAAAACTTTGAAGGCGTATTTTCGGCGGTAGAAAAGGGTTTTTGCGATTTTGGCGTTTTGCCTATTGAAAACAGTACCGCAGGCTCGGTTTTAGAAGTTTACGACCTTATGAAAAAATATAATTTTTCTATCGTAAGAAGCGTAAGAGTTAAAATCGACCACTGTTTAGCCGTATTAAAAGGCACTAAACTTAATCAAATTAAAACGGTGGTATCGCATAGCCAAGCGCTTAAACAATGTTCTAACTACGTAAAAGAACTTAACGTTAAAGAAGAAACTGCGGAAAACACCGCGCTTTCTGCAAGAAATTTAGTTGAAAGTGGCGACATTTCCGTTGCCGTTATTTGTAGTGAAGATTGCGCTTTAACTTACGGTCTTGAAATATTAAAGAAAAATATTCAAAATAGCGCGTCAAACTACACTCGCTTTATTTGTATTAAAAAAGATTTAGCGGTTTATAAGGACGCTCAAAAAATTAGTTTTATGACGAGCCTTTCGCATACTCCCGGTAGTTTAAGCCGAATGCTTTCACGCTTTTACTCGCTTGGTTTAAACCTTACTAAAATTGAATCGCGTCCTATTGAAAATAGTGATTTTGACTTTATGTTCTACTTTGATTTTGAAGGCAATATTGAAGACGTGAAAGTAAGAAATTTAATTGCCGAACTTCAAAACTCTTCGGAAAACTTCGTGTTGCTTGGAAGTTATAAGGAGATTATATGAAATATTGCTTAATAGGCGAAAAGTTAGGGCACAGTTTTTCAAAAATAATACACGAGGCTTGCTCGCTTAACTATTCCTTAAAAGAAATTTCATATAGCGATTTGCAAGGTTTTTTACAAAACTGTGAGTTTAGTGGGTTTAACGTAACTATTCCGTATAAAAGAGAAGTTATAAAATATCTTGACGGTATAAGTGACGAAGCAAAGGGAATAGGCGCAGTAAACGTAGTTAAAAATGAAAACGGGCGTTTATACGGCTATAACACCGATTACGACGGGTTAGCCTTTGCATGCGCGCAAAAAGGCGTTGCGGTTGAAAATAAACACGTTTTAGTTCTAGGTAGCGGTGGCGCAAGTAAAACCTCCGTTTATTACGCTAAAAAAAATAACGCTAAAAGCGTTACGGTTGTTAGTAGGAAGGGCGAAGTTAATTATGAAAACGTGTATAATTTAACAAATGCGCAAGTAATAATAAATACTACTCCCGTTGGAATGTATCCAAGTATTTACGATAAGATAATAGATTTAACGCTTTTTAAAAATTTAGAAAGCGTAGTTGATTTTATTTATAATCCTGCGTCAACAAGGCTTATTATGGACGCTAAAAGGTTAGGGCTTAAATACGTTGAAGGTTTATCGATACTCGTTGAGCAGGCCTTAAAAGCGCAAGATATTTGGCTAAATAAAAGCCATACGCTAATTGATAGCGTAAATATGCTAAACTATATAAAGAGTTTAACGCTTAACGCGGTGTTAATAGGTATGCCGTCGTCGGGTAAAACTACTCTTGGTAAAGCCCTTGCCACCGCATTAAATAAACCGTTTTACGATAGCGATGAAGTTTTTGAAAAGGAATTTAACGTAACGCCAAGCGATTACATTTTAAAATACGGCGAAAACGAGTTTAGAAAAAAGGAAATAGAAGTTATAAAAGACCTTTCTAAAAAGACGGGCGCTATAATTTCAACGGGTGGCGGAATAGTAGAAAGGGAAGAAAATATACAAAACTTAAAAATGAACGGCGTTATAATTTACGTTTTAAGGCATTTAGACAAACTTGAAACTCATAACAGACCGCTTTCTAAAAGCGTTGGCGTAACGAAGTTGTATGAAAGGCGCAGTCAAAAATATGAAAGTTTTAGTGATATAACGGTAGGTAATAACGGTTTAATAAACGATAGCAAAAAGGAGATTTTAAAAGCTTATGAAATTGCTTGTAATAAACGGAGTTAATTTAAATATGCTTGGTATAAGAGAGCCAAGTTTATATGGAAAAGGCGATTATAAATCACTTATTCGCTTTATAAAAAGCACGGCAAAAAGCCTATCAATTTCCGTAAAAGTGAAACAATTTAACAGTGAAGAAAAGATAGTTAATACTATTCAAAAAGCGTATAATAAATTTGACGGAATTATTATAAACGCGGGCGCGTTCACTCACACTAGCGTTGCAATACTAGACGCGTTAAAAGCCGTTTCAATACGTGCAGTTGAAGTGCATTTAACAAATATTAACGAGCGTGAAGAATTTAGAAAATTTAGTTTTATTAGTTTGTACGCCGAAAAGGTAATAGTTGGTTTAGGCTTTGAAGGTTACAAAAAAGCAATAGAATATTTTAATAGCAAAAAATATTGTTAAAACTAGTTTTTAAAAAATAAAAAGTGCGAAATTAAATTCGCACTTTTTTGTTTGTTTAATTATCGCTAACCATATTTTTCTTGAACGTTAAAACCGTTAAAATAACGCTTAAAACGGTGTAAAGCATAATAGTTATTAAACCTATAATTGCCGTGTCGCTGAACGCGTATGTTACGCCTAGCGCGTTTTTAGCACCCGTAATAATTCGTCCTATAAAAACTGACGGGTAAAACGGTAAAACTTTGCAAAACGTTTCAAATGCGCCCATAACTTCAAGTGGCATCCAACATCCGCCAAGTATTCCCGAAACGCTAATAAATACGGAGCATATACCGGGCGCGGTTTTATCGTTAAATATAGTGCCGAATAAAACGCCTAAAAATACGTTAAAAACTAAAATAGGAAGTTCGCTAACTATCAAAAGAAAAGCGTTAACGATAGACACGTATTCGACTTTTGAAATTAGCGCGATTACAAAGCCTGTAAGTATGCATACAATCGTTTGTATTAAGCCTATAATAAACCCTACGAGCACATAACCTAAAATAAAGTGATAGTCTTTCATAGGCGAAGAAAATAGCCTTTTTAAAAAGAAAGTTTGTCTATCTTTTGAAACTATTAACGCAAGCGTTAGCATAATAAACGAGTATGAAAAAACCAAAATGCCGGGAAGTAGTGATTTAATTTCAAAAATAGGCGTATTTCCGTTTGAAAACTTATTTATAAAAAAGAATAAACAAAACATTGCAATAGGAAAGCCTAAACAAAAAATATAAATTAAAGGGTCGCGCAAAACTTCTTTTAAATTTCGTTTAAAAAAATTCAAAATTTTACTCATTGTTAGCCTCCACTAGTTTTATAAAAGCGTTTTCAAAAGTTTGAGAGTTAGTTTCTAACTTTAACTTGTCAACAGTACCTGTTTTTAGTAGGTTACCGCTTGAAAGTATTGAAACTTCGTCGCATAAATTTTCAATTTCTTCTAAATAATGCGAAGTTAAAATAATGGTAATTTTTCCCTTTAATTTTTGAATAATTTTCCAAAGTTCTCTACGTGCAAAAACGTCTAAACCAAGCGTTGGCTCGTCTAAAAACAAAATTTTAGGCTTTGAAATTAAGGCTACCGCGATAGATAACCTTCTTTTATATCCGCCCGAAAGCGTTTTTGCCGTTTGGTTTAAAACTTCTTTTAAACTAAAAGTTTCAATAATGCCGTTTAAGTGATGTTCGGTGTTTGTGCCGTAAATGTTTGCAAAAAACTGTAAGTTTTCTAAAACGGTTAGGTTATTTGCTATCGACGTTTCTTGTGGTGAAATATCAATAATTTCCTTAATTTTTTCAGCGTTAGTATCTAAATCAAAGCCGTTTACAAAAACTTTACCGCTCGTTTTTTTAGTTAAACCGCAAAGTATTTTAATAAGCGTAGTTTTACCCGCGCCGTTTACACCTAAAAGTCCGTGCAAAGCGCCTTCTTTAATTTGCAAACTAACGCCGTTTAACGCGCACTTCGTTTTATAGTTTTTATATAAATTTTCAACGGTTATAACGCTCATTTATTAAAATCTCCGCCTAAAACTTTTTCAGTTAAATCTTCAATAAAATCCGCTTTTACAATGGCTATTCCTTTCTTTTTATCGGCAAGAACGGCAACTGAATCACCAGGGCTTATATTAAACATATTCCTAATTTCTTTTGGAATAACTATTTGTCCCTTTTCGCCAACTTTACAAACGCCTATACGTTTATCCATATTTCTTCTCCTTTTGGTTTAACTAGTTATACTTTTCATACTAATTATACCACCGTAAAAATGCGTTGTCAATAAAAAACGCTCTATTCAACTGAATAAAGCGTTATATATTTGTTTAAGACTGTGACAACGAATATGGTTGATTAAGTTGGAACAGTCTACTTTAAAAAGCCGTTTACAATTTGCTCTTCGGCTTCTTTTTCGGTTAAGCCAAGCGACATAAGTTTTATAAGTTGCTCGCCCGCAATTTTTCCTATTGCCGCTTCGTGAACTAAACTTGCGTCAATGTGGTTTGCGGTTAGTTTTGGCTCGGCAATAACTTTACCGTCGTTCATAATAATCGCGTCGCACTCCGTTCTGCCGTTGCATTTGTTGTTTCCGTTTAAAGTTGAAACGTAATACTGTTTAGACTTGTCTTTTGCAATAGAGCGTGAAACTACGTGAGTCGACGAGTTTACGCCTTGCAAGTCAACCGTGAATTCCGTGTTAGCGCTTTGCGTGCCGTGAGTCATTATTTTTTCGCGTACGATAAGAGTAGCGTTGTCTTTAAGTAGGGCGGTGGTTACTCGGTTTGTTGAGTCAACGCCTTTGATTTGCGCGGTGTCCATTTCAAAATAACCGCCTTCGTCAACTTCAATTTTGGTTGTTGGATTTAAAATGTTTAATCCGTTACCGTCGCCTTCGCCGTAGTGTTTTTCAATGTATTTAACTTTTGAATTTTTGCCGATGTAAAAAGAGTGAACGCCGTCGTGCTCGCTATTTTGATGACCGGTATTACATATTCCGCAACCTGCAACTATCGTAACGTCACAGTTATTGCCTATAATAAAGTCGTTAAAAACTATTTCGGTTAAACCGCTTTTTGTTAAAATAACGGGAATATCAATACGCTCGTTTTTAGTGTTTTCTTTAACTTTAATTTCAATACCGTCTTTTCCGTCTTTTGAAGAAATAGAAACGTTTGAAGATTCGTTTCTTACCGTGGTTTTACCGTCAATTCTAATGTTTACGGCGCTATTTGGTATAGATTCAAGCCCTGCAACTTCTTTAAGTAAGTTTTTTTGTAAATCGTTAAGCATTGTTTACCTCCTTATCTTTATTTAGTGCGTTGCACGTTGAAAAAGAGAGAAGGGAAGGCATAACTTCTTGTTTAGTACCGTCGTTTTTAACTTGACCGTTAGCAATTACGATAATTCTATCGGCAATATTTAATATTTTTTCTTGGTGAGAAATTATTAAAAGCGTACCTTGCGTTTTTTGAGCAATTCTTTCAAAAACCGAAATTAAACTGTTAAAACTCCAAAGGTCAATGCCTGCTTCCGGTTCGTCGAATATAGTTAAAGAAGCGTTGCGCGCCATAGTAACGGCAATTTCAATACGCTTTAATTCGCCACCTGATAAACTTGCGTTAATTTCACGGTTTACGTATTCGCGTGCGCAAAGTCCAACTTCACTTAAATACGCGCAAACTTCCGCAACTTTTAACTTTTTACCGCACGCCATATTTACAAGGTCGTAAACGGTTATGCCTTTAAATTTTACGGGTTGTTGAAAAGCAAAGGCTATGCCTTTTTTAGCGCGTTCGGTTATAGATAAATTAGTTATATCTTCGCCGTTAAATAAAATTTGACCGCTTGTTGGATTAACTATGCCCATAATGATTTTGGCTAGAGTTGATTTACCAGAGCCGTTAGGGCCGGTGAACGCAACGAACTTACCGTCAATTTTTAAATTTATATTTTTTAAAATTTCTTTTTTGCCATTTTGGTTTTCAACCGAATAGCATATATTTTTTAACTCTAACATATTCTGCCTTTCGTATAATTTTATTAAATAATTATAATTAAACGCTTAAATTTAGTCAAGTAAAACGAAGCGTTTTTACCTAAACAATATAATTGTTTCTTTTTTTAGCCGATTTTATGCTTTTTTAAATAAATTTAAAATTCTAAAATTTTTATTTGATACATAAAGTAAAATAGGGTAAAATTATGGCTTCAATTTTTAACTACGTTTTATGTAAAATTAGAGAGCGTTTCGTTATTTTTATTTCGCTCGTAATTACTTTTATAATAGGTTTTTTGCTCGGCTTGTTTTTTAACTTGCCGGAAGTTTTATGCGAGTTTTACACCTCTTTCGTTTTAGAAATTTTTACTAACGTTTTGCTTGCTAATACTTCGATTTTTAACTTTTTATTTTTAAGGCTAATAAACTTAATTTTACTTTATTTTATAGTCTTTTTACTTTGCCTAAATTTTATATCTTTTTTCGGTATTTTTATAATAGTTTTTTATAGGGCTTACGTGTTGGCGGTAGCGCTTAAAATTTGCGCTATTACGCTAACTTTTGGCGGAATTATCCCGTTTATTTTTACCGTGTTTTTAGAAAGTTTAATAGTAACTTTTTCGCTTATAATCTACGCCGTTTTATCGTATAAAATTTTGCAAAATAAATGCTCGAATTTCCTAGAAAAACAACTTAAAAAAACTGCAATTTGTTTACTCTTAGGAGTGATTGGAATAGTTATAGAGTGCGTGCTTTTAGTTTGCATATTTAGACCTATAAACTTTTATTTTTAACGAGCGCATAATTAAAAAATGGTTGCGAACAATATTATAAAGGAGTACGTTTATGAAAAAGTTTACAATCCATATAGTATTGCTCGTTTTATGTTTTACAATTTGCGGTTTTAATAAAAGCGTTTCTTACGCTCACGCAAATACTACTGAAAGCAAGGCGTCGTATTTAATCGACTATAACAGTGGTACGGTAATTTCAAAAAATAATGAAAACGAGCGAAAAAAAATTGCAAGTATGACAAAAATTATGCTACTTTTACTTTGCTATGAAAATATTGAAGCGGGTAATTTAAGTTTAGATGAAACTATAATCGTTTCAAAAAACGCCTCTTCAATGGGCGGTTCGCAAGTATTTTTAGAAGAAAACGGCGAGTATTTAGTTAAAGATTTATTAAAATGTGTAATCGTTGCTTCCGCAAACGACGCAAGCGTGGCTTTGGCCGAAAGGCTTTACGGTAGTGAAGAAAACTGCGTTAAAAAAATGAACGAAAAAGCCGATAATTTAGGTCTTAAAAATACTCTATTTTCTAACTGTACGGGGCTTCCTAAACCTATGCAATACTCGTCTGCAAAAGACGTTGCAATTATGTTTAAGGAGTTAATAAAGTATCCAAATTATTTTGAATACGCAAATATTTGGCTTGATAAAATCGACCATAAAAACAATAGCACGGAACTAACTAATACCAACAAGTTAGTTAAGTTTTACGAAGGTTGCGACGGCGGTAAAACGGGATACACTAGCGAAGCGGGCTTTTGTTTAACTGCAACTGCAAAACGCGGGAATATGCGTTTAATTGCGGTTGTTATAGGAAGTCCGTCGTCAAAAGAAAGGTTTAAAGAAGTTTCTTCAATGTTAAGCGACGGTTTTAACAACTATACGAATAAAGCGGTAGTTGATATAAACGCTTATCAAAGCGAGTTTGTAAAAGTTAGTAACGGTGTAGAAAAGCAAGTTGAAATTAAGCCTAAAAACAACTTCTACGTTTTTAGTAAAAAGGGCGAACAAGACGATATCTATTTAGAACAAACGCTAAACAAAGTTTGCGCTCCGCTTAAAAAAGGTGAAAAGGTAGGCGAAATTACGATATATAAAAACGGCGTTGAAGTTGGAAAGGTTGATTTAGTTTCTTTAAAAGACGTTAAAAAACTCAATTTCTTCGGCTACGTTGACGAAATTTTAAAGGCGTGGTAAAGCGCGTAAATTTAATAATTAAACAAAATGTAAGAACTTTAAAAATGTTCTTGCATTTTTTTTTATTATGTATTAAAATGTATAAAAGTAAGGAGAATTATATGGGCGTTGCAGATAAATTTCAGTCTAACGTAGATTACACTACAAAACTTGATAATTTTGAAGGTCCGCTTGACCTTTTGCTTTATTTAATTAAGCAAGCGGAAGTTGACGTTAAAGATATTTTCGTTTCGCAAGTTACCAACCAGTTTTTAGAATACGTTTATAATAGCGATATCGATATGGAAACTGAAAGCGAATATCTTTCTATTGCCGCAACGATTATAGAAATAAAGTCAAAGGCGATAATTCCTAACGAACAGGCGATTATGGAAGCGGAAGAAGAAAGTAACTTGCTCATTAGAAAGATTGAAGAGTATAAACTCTTAAAAGAATCTGCCGACAAGTTAAAAACGCTTGAAAACGTTGATAGGTTTTATAAAAAACCCGACGACGACGCGTTCGACGTTAAAATAGTTTATAAAGATTTTAACTTAGACGGTTTACTTTCGGCTTTTACAGATTTACTTAAAAGGGTAGATATAAAAGAAACTATTGAAAACACCGAAAAAGAAATTCCAAAGGAAGTTTTTACGGTAGCTCAAAAACTTCATTTTATAAGAGAAGAACTTTCAGTTCGTAAAACTATGAGTTTTTACGACTTGTTTACAAGACATTCAACTAAAAGCGAAATGATAGTAACTTTCCAAGCGCTTTTAGAGCTTTTAAAGCATCAATTCTTAACTTTTGAACAAGACGATACTTTTGGAGATATTACTTTACATTTTAACGAAAGCGGAGGAACGGAAATTGAAAACCTTGACGAGTATAATTGAGTCCGTGTTATTTGTTTCGGGCGAAGCGGTTGCCGTAAAAGATATTGCGGACAAAACGGGATATAGCGAAAAAGAAGTTTTAGCCACCGCAAAAGAAATGCAAGTTAAATACGGTGAAGATTGCGGAATAAACCTTTTAATTTTTAACAAAAAATTACAACTTTCTTCAAACCCTAAATATGCCGAAGAAGTTTCTAACGTGTTAAAGCCTATAAAGGAAAGGGAACTTTCACGCAGTATGCTTGAAGTTGCCGCAATAATTGCGTATAAGCAACCCGTTACGCGTATTGATTTAGAAGAATTAAGGGGCTCGAACAGTGAGTTTGCTATTCAAAACCTTTTAAAACTCGGCGTTATTGAAGTGGTTGGTAGAAAAGACACGGTAGGTAAGCCGATATTATTCGGCACGACGGACGCGTTCTTAAAACGTTTTCAAATATCGTCGCTAAACGAACTTCCTGATTACGAGGAACTTTTAGATAGGATATCTAAACTTCGTTCGCCAACGCAAGATAGCACGTACTTATTTGAAAAAGAAGAATACGTTGAAGAAGATGAAATTAAGGAAAACTTTATTGATGACGTAGCGCCTATTAAAGAAGAAATTGCCGTTACGCAAGTCGAGGTTAAAGATGATGCCGATAACGGTGACGACGGCGAAATTTTAGACTTTGAAGACGAAGAATTGCCAGACTTTTTAAAAGGCGAAGACGTTCAAATTATAAAGTAAAGGCTTATCCACAACGTTTGTTGTTGCGTAGCCTAACAAATAGGAGTATTATGAATTATTTTCATTTAAGATTTCCAAACGGCAAATTTAAAGCGCTTACGTTAAGTTATGACGACGGATGTAAAAGCGATGAAAGATTTATAGAAGTTCTTAACAAGTACGGCTTAAAAGCAACGCTTAACATCAATAGCAACTATCTTCCGTTGACGGAAGATAGCGAGTACGCTAAAAACCGCGCGTCTATTAAGGCTTTAAAAGAGTTTATAAGCCAAGGGCACGAAATAGCCGTGCACGGTGCAAGCCACGTAGCAAACGGTATGGTTTCGGTGCAAGACGGAATTGCTAACACTTTACTTGGTAGGCGTGGGCTTGAAAACGCGTTTAATACTATTATTCGCGGTATGGCTTATGCGGATAGGGGAATAAATAACTGCGTATATCCAACTAGCAAAGAAAAAGTTAAACGATATCTTAAAGATATAGGTATTCGTTACGCGCGCAGTGCAAGCACTGACAAAAACGCATTTCACTTACCAAACGACTGGTACGAATGGTTGCCTACCGTTCATTTTATAAATGAAAACGCTTTTAATTATTTGCAAGAGTTCGTTGATATGGAATTGTCTAATTATTCGGCAAGTCGCGGAGCAAAACTCTTTTTCGTATGGGGTCACAGTTACGAATTTGATAGAAATAACTTGTGGGAAAAATTAGAAGATTTTTGCAAATTGGCAACGTCAAAACAAGATATTTGGTACGCAACTAATATTGAAATTTGCGACTACGTAAACGCGTACGCTTCACTTTCGTTTAATATTGATAAAACTATTTGTTATAACCCTACCGCTATAACGGTTTGGTTTGAAACGGACGGCAAGTTATATAAAATTCAGCCGGGCGAAACTATTTATTTTAACGATTAACTAAAAAAACTAT
>JAZOMW010000072.1:0-14746 GCA_045654225.1 Christensenellaceae bacterium
ATTTACAGCGCTTGCTATTTATTGTGCCTTTGTCCTTGCAAATTTTACACTCTACCGTCTTTTCAATAGCGTCGTAGTAGCCAACGCTTTTTATTTTGTTGTATTTTTTAAGTTCCAAGTTTTTAAGTTCGTTTTTAAGCGCGCCGTTATCGTTAATTCCATTGAATTCGTTTTTGGCAATTTCGTATTTTAAATTGCCTATATCGTTTAAAAGGTTAGTATAGCCGTCGTCTTGACCTAAAAGACCGTCAAAATATTCGTTAATTGCGTAAATTTTAGTGCGTTTATTTACGTAAAACTCATTAACTTGGTCAATTAAAGTTTTAGATTTTATCATATAATTCCTTTATATCGTCAACTGCGTCAAGTAACTTATCAAGTTCTTCGCTAGTGTATTCTCTTTCGTTTTCAAAGTGCTTTTTGTCGCCCAACTTGTTATTTTTAGAAGTAGGCGGGTTAATTTTTGATACTTGTTCCAAAGTAAAAGCGCCGTTATTTTTCCAGTTAGAGAGTATTGCGTTCATGTACGGAATAGGGTTAGTTAAGCCCGACGCGCGCTTTGACGCTTCTAAAATAACGTCGTCGCTAAAATTCCAGTCTCTTCTCCAAATTTTAACGTTCTCTCTATCCCAGCCGTTAGGCTTGCGTGAAAGTCCTAAATATTCTAAAATCTTATAAATGAACTTGTCGGTAGAGTTAAATTCGTTTATGTACGCAACAATATTATCAAGCGTAACGTAACCAAGTTTCATTAAATTGTTTACGGTTACGTTCATTTGTTCGAGCGTGCGCCTATTAGATTTAAAGCAATAATTTGCAATAAATACCAAAGTTTTATGGTCGTAACCCATTGAAAGCCAAGGCGAAACGTAGTTTGTTATAACGGTATCGTGAATTTCAACGTAAATGCCAAGTGCTTTGCAAACGTCAATGGAAATTTGAACTTTTTCTTGCTTAGTTTTAATAAAGTTAGAAACGTCTTCTTCGGTAAAACATTTGCTAGCGTAAAGTTCGTCAAAAGTCTTGTCAAGCGTCTTTAAATTCTTAATTTTGCTTTGTTTTGCGGTAAAAAGTATAATTTCGTGCTCAAAAGAGTATTTTTGACACCATTTTTTATAAAGTTGTATATCTTCAACTTCTTGTTTTCTACTAATTTTAAGCGTGCGGAAAAGTTCGCCTATTTCTTTTGTGAGCGCGTTGTAGTTAGAAAGTTCTTTTTCAACTAAATCTTCCGTAGTAATATTGCGGTTTACAAAGTCTTTAACAACGGTAATAATGTATTTATATGAAATATCCGCGCCTTTAAGGTCAGTGCAGTATTTAACAATCATTAAAAACGCTTCGGGTTTAAGCGGGGTAGTTTCTAAAAGGTTAAAATACTCGCTATATTCCGTCGTTGAAATCATACGTTCGCTAATAATTACTTGAAGCGCTTTTGAAAGGTCTTCATACTTTTCAGGCTTATAGCGTTTATATTTAACTCCGCTATCGTTTACGGGTATAAAATTAACGGTGAACGGATTTTTTGAAACTATTAAAACAAGCCCGTATTCTTCTAAATACTTAAAATTATCAATAACTGCGTCAACGGTATAGTTAAGGTTGCTTGCCATTTTAGTAACGTCAAAATCAAGTGAAGAATTTTGGCATAAGTATAAACCGTAAAGATACACTTTTACGGCTTCTTCGTTTAATTCGGGTAAGTAATTTGACACGAATAAGTTGTCAAGCAAAAGTTTGCCCGAATTTGAGTTTTCTTTTGAAAAGTTGCAAAATGACATTTTTCACCTATTTCATTTTTTTTATTGCATTATAGTATAAAATATATTAAAATAATAATAAAAATAAATCAAGCGTTTTTTTGCAAACTTGTTTAACCCACAACATTTAGTGTTAAACTCGTTTCTAGCTACAAGGTGATATTTTGAAAATTTTACACACGTCCGACTGGCATTTAGGCAAAAAACTTAAAAACGTAAGCAGAATAGAAGAGCAACGCCTCGTTTTAAACGAACTTGTTGACTACGTCAACAATGAAGGCGTTGACGTAGTTATTATTTCTGGTGACGTATTCGATACTTATTTTCCGTCTTCTATTGCGGAAGAACTGTTTTTTAATACTTTAAAAGTTCTTTCAAACGGCGAAAGGCTCGTTATTATAATAAGCGGTAATCACGACGATAATAACAGAATTACCGCCGGCAGTAGCGTGTGCTATGACTACGGTATAGTTTTTAGTGACGTTTTGTATAGTAAGCCGTTAAACCTTAAACGCGTTAGTTTAATAGAAAGTGGCGAAAGATACTTCGTTGTAAAGGATAGCAACGGCGAAACGGTATTTTTTAACGCACTTTCTTATCCAACCGAATATAGGCTTCAAGCCATTATTGACGAAACTAAAACGTACGAAGAGTGCGTAAAAGGGTGGATAGACGGCGTTTCTAATAAAAACGTAAACAATTACCCCGAAGTGTTTATAGGGCATTTATTCTTACTTGGCGGTGTAAACGACGGCGTAGAAAAGCAAATTGAACTTGGCGGAGCAAGAATATTAGATAAAAGCGTTATACCAAGTAACGTAGTTTATTCGGCGCTTGGTCATCTTCATAAACGCCAAGTAATTGATAAAGATAAAAATATAGTGTATAGCGGTAGCATTTTGCAATATAACTACGGCGAAAGCGAGCAAAAATCGTTCGAAGTTTTTGAAATTATTGATAAAAAGGTTAAAAACTTGCAAACTATCAACTTTAAAAACGGCAACAAACTCAAAACGGTAGAAGTGTTCGATTTTTCAAAATGCAACGAAATTCTATCAACTTTTAAAAATTGTTACGTTAAACTCGTATTATATTCTAACGAGCCGTTAACTACGCAACAAACGATTGAACTTGTAAAGAATTTTCCGTTTATAACGGAAATTGAACTTATAAATACTAATGAAAACGTTTACGACGGCGCTATCGATAGGCGTAAACTTAACGATAAAGAGTTGTTTTTAGAGTATTACAAAAAAACCTTTACGGGCGAGCCGAAAAGCGAACTCGTTGATTTATACTTAAAAATGCTTAATGGAGAAGTTGAAGATGAAGCCGATTAAGTTAAAAATTGAAGGAGTAAAAAGTTTTTCAAGTATCGTTGAAATAGATTTTAAAAAACTTTTAAACGCTGGAATGTTCGGCATTTTCGGCGACACGGGCAGTGGAAAAAGTACGATGCTTGAAAGCATTATTTGCTCGCTTTACTCATCAAAATTTAAAACTGAATATATAAATAAACGCTCAAACTTTGCAGAAGTTACTTTTACTTTTGAAATAGTTATAAACGGCGTAAGAACAACTTACGAAGTGTATAGAAAATTTGTAAAAAGCGGTCAACCAAAAGCGGTTTTATACGAGTATAAAGAAGGTGGTTTAAAATTTTCTATTGCCGAAAAACAAAGGCAAGTCGATGAAAAATTAGAGGAAATTTTAGGTTTAAATTGCGAAGAGTTTGAAAGTAGTATAGTCCTGCCACAAGGCAAGTTCGATAAGTTTTTAACTTCCACTAGAATTAACAGAATTAAGATAATGGAAAGTTTGTTTAACCTACAAAAATACGGTGAAAATTTAAAGCAAAATATTGATAGGTTAAACGTTAAATATATGCGTGAAGAAAGCGACTATAAGGGTAAACTTTCCGTACTTGAAGACTATAATTTAAACGTTTTAAACGAATTAAAAAATCAGTTTACTGAAAGTGCTAACGAACTTAAACTTGCAACTGAAAAAAACAATAAAATTAACGATTATATCGAAAAATATGCAATATATTATAACGGCGAAAATAGGTTAAAAGAGTTAGAAAACGAGTTAAAAATTTTAAATGAAAAAACGCCGTACTTTAAAAAACTTAAAGAAAACATTTCCAAATTAAACGACCTTAAAAATTACGTAGAGTTAAGCGAAAATTTAGATAAAAATTTAAGCGAAAAAACCAAAATTTTAAACGAGTTAAAAACCCTTTCTTTAAGTTTAAAAAATTGCAATTTAGAACTTGAAGTTTTAATTAAAAATACAGAAGTTAACTCTAACGAAATTGAAGGTAAAACGGAGCGTTTAAACGCGTTAAAAGTTAGTGCTGAGAAAATTAGCGTTTTAAACGAGCAGGTTGAAAATCTTTACAAAAATTTAAAAGAAATATCCGCTAACGCGTTAAATGAGCAAAGCACTTTAAACTTGTACGAATTAGAGTTAAAAAAGTTAACTAGCCAACTTGAAAGTTTATCGTTAAGCAATGATTTTACTAGTTTTGATATTGCCTTTAAAGAGTTAGAAAAATCGCTTACTAAAAACGCTACCCTTAACGAAATTAAAAGCGAGCGTGATTTTTTAAACGAACTTAAAGTTTTGGTTAAAGAAATTTCCGCATTAAATCTAATTTCAACTAGGGAAGAACTTTTAAATCAAATTGAAAATAATTTTAATTGCGTAACTGAAAACGTTTCAATTTTAACTTTAAAAGAGTTGCTCGATAAAAAAATTGAACTGCAAAACAAAACTTTAAAGATTGAAGGCGATATTCGCGTAAAGCAAAATTTAATAAGTACGCAACAAAACCGCTTAAACGAACACGAATTAAAAAGTCAAAGCCTAAAAAGTGAAATAGATGCGTTAAATACTAAAATCAACGCTATTTCAAAAGGTGAAAACGTTACTCTTACTTTCGAGAAGTTGGCTTGTGAACTTAACGCTTTAAAGAAAAACCATGCCGAAAGCGAAAAATTACGCCAAAATTTAATAGAGCAAATAAACGAAAAAAACGTTCAAATTGCATCTAAAAACGCAAGGCTTGAAAGTTTGAATTTACAAATTCAAAACCATACGGAAGAATTTAATAAACTTAAAAACGTGGTTAATTTAAGCGTTGACGATTGCCGTAAAATCATATTAGAAACAGACCGCCAAAGCGTTATAAACGAAACTGAAAATCACTTTAAAAAGTTACTTTTACTTGAAGAAGAAGGAAAAAAATTGTTGGCTTTACAAAAAAATTCCGCTTTCGACTCAAAAATTTATACTGAATATTTACAAAAGAAGGGTGAAATTCAACAAAATTTACTAAATTTAACAGAAAATTTTGCAAAAATTAAAAATAATTACGAAAAAACCGAGCAAAAATACGAATATAAGTGTATAATAGAAAAAGACTATAATATATTAGTCAAAAAAATGCAACTGTTAACTACTTTATCTACGCTCGTATCTTCACGCAAGTTGCTTGAATTTATTGCGGACGAATATTTGGCGGAAATTTGCGGTTTGGCAAAAAAAACGTTGTTTACGTTATCGAGCGGTAAATACGGTTTGGTTTACGACGGTGAGTTTTTTGTAACCGATAATTTGCACGGTGGAGAAAAACGCCAAGTGTCAACGCTATCTGGTGGCGAAACGTTTATAGTTTCACTTTCGCTCGCACTTGCGTTAAGCACGGAAATTCACCAAAAATCAATGCGTCCTATCGAGTTCTTCTTTTTAGACGAAGGCTTTGGCACGCTTGATAAAAAATTGACTGAAACGGTAATTTCTTGCTTAGATAAACTTAAAAATCAAAACTTTACGATAGGACTTATTTCACACGTTGACGAACTTAAAGAAGCGGTAAGCGCAAGAATTGACGTAACCGGCGCAACTTTAACTAGTGGCTCAACTGTAAAAATAAGTGCAAATTAAAAATAAGGCTTCTTCACAAAATTCTTTTGTTTTGTGACGTAAAAAAACAAAAAGGCAAAATATGGCAGAAACGATTTTAACTCCTATTACACTTTGGAACTCTTTTGACGATACTTTACCGTTAAAAGAAGTAAAACTTAATACTTTTACGTTGAACGACGCTGTTTATAGTCAAGTGTATTTTTCGGGTAGGCAAGTAGGCGCGGAGCGCGTTCGCATATTCGGCTTATACGCTATGCAAAAGAAAAAGAGTAAAGGTTCTATTTTAATTTTGCCTGACGTTGTTGATACGATTGACGGCGAACTCGTTAATCACTTTGTAAATTTAGGTTACGACGTATTATCCGTTGACCTTCGCGGTAAATATTTAAGCGAAGGCGAGTGCACTAAATACCCCGAAGAAATAAGTTACGCAAATTACGCTTTGATAGGAGATACTTTTTATAGCGCAACTAATTTGGCAAGTCAAACTTGTTGGTATGAGTGGACTGCCGTTAGTAGATACGCAGTATCTTTTTTAAAAAGCAAGCGTCCTGAAAATAAAGTAGGCGTTATAGGTATAAGGTACGCGTCTAACGTTTTATGGCAACTTTCGGCAACCGATAGTAGAGTTGATGCGTCAACTTTCTTATTCGGCGCGGGTTGGCTTGCGTATAAAGGTATTAGCAAATACGCGGAAAAAGCAACAATCGAACTTAACGAAGAAAGGTATAGATTTATTGCGGGCGTTGAAGCGCAGTCTTACGCTTCGTTTGTAAACTGTCCCGTTTTATATTTAAGCACTACTAATAGT
The DNA here is from genome assembly GCA_045654225.1 of Christensenellaceae bacterium. Classification (GTDB taxonomy): domain Bacteria; phylum Bacillota; class Clostridia; order Christensenellales; family Borkfalkiaceae; genus HGM11412. Next base: position 6,505 of record JAZOMW010000072.1, read on the forward strand.
GACGATTTTGATGCGGAACGCGCAATAGATACTCTTTCAAAACTTCCAAACCAAGATTTATGTTGGTTTAACTTTACAACGGTTGCAAAAGAAGTTTTAGACGAGCATAGCCTAACCGACATCGAGTTGTTTTTCTCTAAATTTATAGCGGGGCAAAAAGTAACGCTACCGTCTATTCCCGAACTAGAAATGGATTACGACGACGAGCATATTTTTTATAAATTAGACTATTCAAACAAAAAAAACGTTTCAAATATATTCGTTTTAGCAAGCAGTAACGACTATACTACACGGAATAGAGTTTGGTATAACGTAACGCCTAAAATAAAGGAAAACGGCGACCTTAACTTTTCTCGTAAAGTTTACGGAAAAGTTGATTTTGAAATTGCTTTTGCGGTAATAAAGTATAATAACGGTTTTACGGTAAGTTCACGCTTTGAATTTCAAAAAATTGACGTTTCTTCATCGTCAAAAACTCCGTCCGTATTGTTTAGTTCGCTTAAACAACCGGTAAATTTTATACTTGAAGGGTTAGACATACCGCTTTTAGGCAACGTTTTTGCTAAAAATAGAGTTTACGGCATTAAAAAAGGTCCTTTTGATATATCGGGCATATATTCACAAAACACTTTAACTACTTACGCCGTAAGAAAAATTGTAAACTCGATAGAAGAAGATTCCTTTATTAAGTTTGACGTGTATTCGCCACTTAAAGGCTCGTTACTTATAAAAATTACTTTAAGCGATAAATCTTTTTATAAGAGAGAATACGATTTGGTTGGCGGGGAATTTTGGCAAAGCGTACAAGTTCCTATACTTGATTTTAAAGATGAAAATGCAAAGGGTTTAAAAGAATTTGAAAAAATAGAATCGATTTCAATTTCTTCACACGGCGCATTTATGGTAAATAATTTTATTTTAATTTGATTATGGTAAACGTAAACGATAAAATTACAACTAAAAAAAATCATCCATGCGGTGCTAATACGTGGACGGTTATAAGAACGGGTGCAGACGTTAAAATTAAGTGTGATAACTGTCAAAGAATAGTTATGCTTTCTATCGACGCGTTCAATAAAAGCGTAAAAACTATAAACGGTGTTAAAAAATGAACGAAGAAAATATGTTAGAGCAACAATTAAATAAGCGCAAAAAAGTAATTAGCGATATTGTAATTATACTAATTTTACTTTTCGTTTTGGCGTTTTTGTATTTTTCAACTACCTTTTGGATTTCCGTTCACGTGGTTAAAAACGTTTCAATGCAAACCACTTTAAGCGACGGCGATATAGTTCTTGCCGATAAATTAGCAACGCCAAAGCGCGGTGAAGTTATAATTTTTAAGTACGACGAAGATACCGATTATATCAAGCGCGTAATAGCCACCGAAGGCGACACCTTATACTTTGAAAAAAAAGGTGGCGAGTGGGTAGTTTATATAAAATATAAAGGCGAAGATTTAAAGGAAGTTTTAAACGAGCCTTATTTAAAAGAAGGTACTATAACTGATTATAGGGGGACTACCGCGTCTATAATAGTTGGTGAAAACGAATTTTTCGTTATGGGCGATAATAGGGAAGAAAGTTACGACAGTCGCGACTTTGGCTCAATTAAAAAAGAGCAAGTTAAAGGCGTTGTACACAACTTTTTTATTCAAACGAAAGGTATAAACAAATTGCTTTTTAATAGCAGTTGCATAATAAACAAATAGAGTATGAAATTCATAAAGTTTTTAATAAAATCAAAACTGTATCCGTTAGTTTTATTTCTAACTTTTTACGTCGTAATGTTTTTTTTAAATTATGACGTAGGTTACGGAAGTTTAACTTTTTCAATATGCGTAGTAGGCGTTATAGTAACGGTTTTATACTCAATTTACTGCGCGTTTTTCGTTAAAAAGAACAAAGGTAAAAAAGATGGCGACAAAGATAAGGGTAATAAAGTAGCGCCTACGCGTAAAAACAAGCAAAAAAAGAGCGTGTATCCTATATACTTTACGGTAAAACAAGACCCGCGTTACGTTTTTGCCGAATACGAAGATAGATACGAGCTTTACCTAAAAACCGAAAGCGGTTTAAAATACGTTAAAACTGATAGTAAACAGTAGGGCTAATATGATAAATTTTTACGATGATAATTACATAAACAAAATTATACGCCAAAAAAATAATTGCTTGGCTACGTATTTTATTATAGCAATAGTTTTGGTGCTTATAATAATTGCAACAATCGTTTTAAATTCTTGCTTACCGTATAACTACGGTCATAGGCCTTATTTGCTTACTTTATTATGCGTAGTAACGGTAGCGTTAGTTGTGTTTTCGTTTATTTATTTGCAAATTGTTTACGGAAAGGTGGCGGGTTACTTAAACTTTTTAGGGCTTTTAATTCAAAACAAACAATTTACTTCAACCGTAACCGTTATAAGAGTAAACTCACAAATAATTTCAGGTAAAATCGACTATTGCGTTTTAGACGTTTTAGAGTGGTCGCAAGCAAAAGAAGACTACGTTGAAAGAAGCGTGTTTATCGACGCGGAATTTTCAAATTTAGACTTTAAAAAGGACGATATTATAACGATTACAACTTCAACCAACTACTTACTTGCATATAAAAAAGGAGCGTAATAATGAAGCGTAGTGAAATTAAAGAGCAATACAAATGGAATATAGCCGATATATTTAAAAGCGACGAAGATTTTTATAAAAAAGTAAAAGAACTTGAACAAAAAATCGACTTTTCTTTTTATAAAGGCAAGTTAAACAATGCAAAAACTATAAAAGAGTGCTACGATAATTTATATGCTTTTATGCTTGACCTTGAAGTTTTATCCGTTTACGCAATGATGCGTAGAGATGAAAATGCCGACGATAGGCAGGCTAACGAGTTAAGCGGTACGGTTGATGAACTTTATATTAAATTTTCCTCACAAGCGTCTTTTATCGACGTTGAAATTACGGCGCTTACAAATAGTGAGTTAGACGCTTTAATTAGTGACGAAAGCCTTTCAATTTACAAGCGCGATTTAACTCGTTTAAAAGAGTATAAACCGCACGTTTTAAGTGAAGATTGTGAAAAACTTTTAGCGCTTGGCGGTAAAGTTTTCGGCGGTTATCACGACGTGTTTTCTATGATAGATAACGTTGACCTTGACGTTCCTGAAATTAAAGTTGACGGTAAAAAAGTTAAGGTTTCACACGCTACGTATTCTCTTCTTTTACAAAACCCTAATAAAAACGTTAGAAAAAAAGCGTTTAAAGCCTACTACGGCGCGTATAGAAAACTACTAAACGCTATAACTGCAACGTATAAAGGAAACGTTGATAAAAACGTTTTTATATCAAAAGTTAAAAACTTTGAAACTTGTTTAGATAGGGCGCTTTTTAACGAAGAAGTTGATAAAAAAGTATATGAAAAATTACTTGAAAGCGTAAACAAAAACTTAAAAACTTTACACTCGTATATTAGGTTCAGAAAGTCCGTTTTAGGCGGTACGCTTAATATGTACGACCTTTACGTTCCACTCGTAAAAGGCGCGGAAATTGCGCTTGACTACGAAGACGCTTACGAACTTGTTATAAAAGGTTTAAAACCGCTTGGAAAAGAATATGAAAGTTTACTTATGCGCGCTAAAAACGAAAGGTGGATAGACGTTTACGAAAGTGAAGGTAAGCGTAGCGGAGCGTATAGCGTTTGTACTTACGGTTTAAAGCATCCGTTCGTGCTTTTAAACCACACTAAAACAACGCACTCGGTATTTACCATTGCTCACGAACTTGGACACGCGCTTCACTCTTATATGTCAAACCGTTCACAACCACAATCGACTGCGGACTATAAGATTTTCGTTGCGGAAGTAGCGTCAACCGTAAACGAAATTTTGTTAATTAAATATTTAATTAACAACGAAAGCGACGTAAACGTTAAAAAATATTTACTCTCGTATTATTTAGACACTTTAAGAACTACTTTATTTAGGCAAACTATGTTTGCGGAATTTGAGTATATTGCTCACACTAGTGCCGAAAACGGCGCAACTTTAACAAAAGAGTTTTTAAACGAAAAGTATTTAGAGTTAAATAAAAAGTATTACGGCAAATCCGTTAAATCCAACGAAGAAATTTCTTACGAGTGGGCGCGCATACCGCATTTTTACACCGCGTTTTACGTTTATAAATACGCTACGGGCATAATAAGCGCCGTAAATATAGCCGAAGCAATATTAAAAGACGGTCAAGTAGCGGTAGATAAATACTTTAAGTTTTTATCTTCCGGCAGTAGCGACACTCCCGTAAACTTATTAAAAATTGCGGGCGTTAATTTAGAAACCGACGCGCCTTATAACGTTTGCATGCAATCGTTTAAAGATGCGCTTACACAACTTGAAAAAATAAATTAAAATATTAAGGATAAAATTATGGCAAATAACGTTATTTCAGCGCTTCCTTATAACTTGGAAGCCGAACAAAGTATTTTAGGTTCAATTTTAATTGATAAAGAGTTGCAATATGAAATTCGCGCGCAACTTAAACGTGATGATTTTTATATGGAATCACACAAACTCGTGTTTGACAGTATTTGTAACGTTTTAGATGCAAGTAAACCCGTAGACCTTGTTACTCTTACCGACCAAATGAGCAAAACTCCGCTCAAAAATAAAAAAGGTAGGGTAAGGGGAAACGTTGATATCGTTTCGCTTGCGGAAGATATGGAAAGTAAAACAACGCTCGAAAAAGCAGGGGGCATAGAATACCTTTCTACGCTTTCTTTATCAACTCCGTCCGCAGCGAACTACGAATATTACTTAAACATAGTTAAGCGTGATAGCACTTTAAGAAAACTTATTCGTAGCGCCGAAGAAATTATTAAAGACGCAAAATTAAGTACGGATAGTGCTAAATCTCTTTCTATTGCCGAAAGTAAAATTTATGAAATTAGCGAACAACTCGACACTTCGTCACTCACCAACATTAAAGAAAACGTTGATAACGTTATTGAAATGTTCGAGCAAATTCAAAAGGATAAAAACTATAATCAAGGTTTAAAAACCGGCTTTACTATTTACGATAAAATGACCAAAGGTTTACATAATGGTAATTTAGTTATAGTTGCCGCAAGGCCGTCCGTTGGTAAAACTACGCTCGTTATGAATATAGTTGAACACGTTGCAATTAAAAGCAACGCGGTTTGTGCTGTTTTCGCGCTTGAAATGACTAAAAACGAACTTGCCGAACGTATGATTTATTCGTTAAGCGGTGTTCCGTCCGAAGTGCAAAAAGAAGGTAAACTAGACGCGAAAGACTGGCCTAAAATTTGGAACGCTAAAAAACTTATTCAAGGCGCGGAAATCAACATTGACGACTCGTCTATCGTAACCGTTCCGGACATTTTATCAAAATGTAGAAGATTAAAGTCAATCAAAGGTAGGCTCGACCTTATCGTTGTTGACCATATTCAACTTATGACTGCCGTTAAATCAAACGACAGTAGGCAAGCGGAAATTACCGAAATTTCACGCGGGCTTAAAATGATTGCAAAGGAACTCGACGTTCCCGTTATCGCACTTTCACAACTTAACCGTGACGGCGAAAAGAAAGGTACTAAACCCGTACTTTCTAACCTTCGTGAATCGGGCGCAATCGAACAAGACGCAGACGTTGTTATGTTTATTCATCGTCCTGACAGAACGCCGGAAGGAACTGAAAATCCCGATTCGGTTAAAAAGGATGAAACCGAAATTATTATTGCTAAAAACAGAAGTGGGCCTATCGGCTCGTTCAACCTTATGTTTAAAGGCGAACTTTCAAAATTCGTTAACATCGTTTATAATGAAAACAATTTGGTTATCCCGCCTGAAAACGCAAATAGGCAAACGTTTACAAATTTAGGCGACGCAAATTTCGACTATATGGGCGATGATTTCGCACCGCCGGAAGAAGACGATTTCGTTCCGCCAATCGATGAAATTTACGACGGCGAGTAAGCGTGTATTATGAATACAAAAATCTTAAAAATTAACGATTTTTCCTTAAAATATGCAAAAAGTTTAATAGAGAGCGAAGAACTTGTAGCCTTTCCTACGGAAACGGTTTACGGTCTTGGCGCGCTTGCAACTAGCGACGTTGCCGTTAAAAAAATTTTTGAAGCAAAAGGAAGGCCAAGCGATAATCCGCTTATAGTTCACGTTCATAAAAACTACGATATAAGTTCGCTAGTATATATTGAACACGACTACGTTAAAAAATTGCAGGACGCGTTTTTACCCGGACCTTTAACTATGGTTTATAAAAGCAAAGGCGTAGTGTCAAAGCTCGTTTCTTGCTCGCTCGATACGCTGGCAATTCGCGTTCCGTCAAGCAGGGAAGCGCAAGAGTTTTTAGCGTACGTAAACGCTCCTATTTCAGCGCCGTCCGCAAACGTTTCAAAGCACACTAGTCCCGTAACTAGCGAGCACGTTTATAACGATTTAAACGGAAAAATCAACCTTATTTTAGAAGGTGGTAAATGTGAGGGCGGAATTGAGTCAACCGTGTTAGACGTTACTACCGATACTCCCATTATTCTTCGTAGCGGTTTAATCACGAAGAAAATGATTAAAAAGGTGGTAGGCAAATGTGAATGCGCAAACGGTGTTAGCGATATCGTAAACCGTTCGCCCGGCACTAAATATAGCCACTATATGCCAAAATGCCAAACCGCATTATTTAAGCGCGATGATTTAAAAAGCGCGCAGGCATATTATAGCGAGTGTGAAAAAGACGGTAAAAAAGCGTACTTTTTATGCGATGACGAAGTTTCTAAAAAGTTAAACGGCAACGTATTAAATCTTGGAAAAACTGCAACTGAAATTGCGTCAAACCTATATTATGAGTTACTTGAAGCCGAAAAGTTTGCAGACGTTATTATTGCTATTGAAGTAAACACCGATAGCGAACTTGACGTTTCTATTATGAATAGACTTTCAAAAGCGTGTAAAAGCGCGTCAAAATAAAATTTTTTGGTATTGACAAACGAGTGATATTATTATACAATAATATAAGTGTTAAATTTAACGAAAAAAACAAGCGTTAAAAGGGGTTCAAATATTATGAAAAACGGCGAAAAATGGCTTGATTTAGATGGTAATCCTATCGAAGCGCACGGCGGTTGTAGGCTTTATCACGATGGTAAACTTTACTGGTACGGCGAAAATAGAACGGGCGATAATTACGTTTCTTGCTACGTAAAAGAAGGCGACGGCTGGAAGTTTTTAAACAACGTTTTAACCGTAAATTCAAAAACTCAACCTACTAGGGTTATTGCTAACCTTGAACTTACGAAAGAAATTTCAAACGGCGAAAAAATTCGCGTTATAATTGAAAGACCAAAGGTCGTTTACAATAAAAAAACTAAAAAGTTCGTAATGTGGATGCACTACGAAAACGGCGTTGATAGGCAAGACGCTTGCTCGGCAGTTGCCACGTGCGACACGCCTCACGGCGATTTTACTTATCACGGCAGTTTTAATCCTTTTGGTAACCACTCCCGCGACTGTACTTTGTTTGAAGACGACGGTAAAATGTATTTTATAAGTTCGGCGCGTAGGAACTGCGATTTATACGTTTATTTACTTACGGAAGATTATTTAAACGTTCAAAAAGTTGTAAACGTGTTATTTTCTAACGAAAAACGCGAAGCGCCCGCATTTATTAAACATAACGGTAAAATTTTGCTTGTTACGTCGGGTTGCACGGGTTGGTATCCTAATCAATCAACGTTTAGCGTGGCTGACAGTATTGACGGTTTATTTACAATAAATGAAAATTTAGGCGATGAAACCACGTTTTTAAGCCAGTCCGCTTTTCTTTATGAAAACGAAAAAGGCGAAATTATTTATTTTGGCGATAGATGGGGCGGTAACGACCTTTTACAAACGAGAGAGTTTGATTACGAAAAGTCCGGTTACTGCGCGTATAAAATTGAATTTGACGGCGAAACTGCTAAACTCGTTTATAGCGACGAAGCGCTTTGCTAATTATAACAATAGGTGAATTATGAAAATTGCTTTTGGATGTGACCACGGCGGAATTCAAAATAAGGACGCCGTAATTTACTATTTATCAACTAACGGACACGAAGTCAAAGATTTTGGAACTTTTAGTGAAGATTCTTGCGACTATCCCGAATACGCTAAAAAAGTAACGTTAGCCGTTGTAAACGGCGAGTGTGACTACGGCATTTTAATATGCGGTACGGGCATAGG